>DATJZQ010000001.1:0-24216 GCA_035499005.1 Burkholderiales bacterium
GCCGCGCGCGCTGTATCTCCAGTCCCGGTAACGGTATTGATTTCGACCAGCTCGCGGTAGATCTCTCGAGCGAGCTGTTGATGCGGCTGCAGAGCCTGAGAGAGCACGAGCCTTGGCGTGGCGCCGAGCGCTGCGCAAAGAAGGGCTGTCGCCAAGGCCCTGCAGACTGCGCTCATCGCGTCACGCAAACTGCGGCGGCGCGCGAAAGCCGCCGATCACCGAAACCACCGCTCGGGCGGTAGCCAGCAAGCGCTCGTCTGCCCAGCGCCGCCCCACGAGTTGAACGCCCACCGGCAGGCCGTCGTCTGCAAGGCCGGCGGGCAATACGAGGGCCGGGTGCCCAGTCATGTTGAAGGGATACAAATAGTGATCCACGTAGCGCGACTCGACGAGCTTGTTATCTACCGGGATGGGCGAGCGCGGCGCGCTGTGGGGAAACGCCACAGACATCACGGCGGGGCAAAGGAATGCGTGGAATTCGCGCAGCAGATCGTCGATCCTCGTGACCAGCCCGTCGCGGCGTTCCTGGACGCGCACCCATTGAGCCAACGCCGCCGGCCCCGGCTCGGTCGGCTTCACCGGCAGCGTGCTGCCCGATACCTGCCGGAGAGTTTGCGCTGCGAGGGGGAAATAGTCCGCCCAGACCGCGTTGATCTCCTCGATCGAAACGCCAGGGTCGCGCTGCTCCGTGCGCGCACCTGCGGCCGCAAGCTGTGCCGCGACGCGCTCGGTCGCGAGGCGTACCGCGCGTGCAGTGGGCACGGCGGGGAACACCGGCAGCCAAGCGATGCGCAGCTCCGAGACACTCGGGGTCGGATGCGCGCTCCAGGGTACCGGCGGCACCTCGGTGTCGCGCCCATCCGGGCCAGCCAGTATTCCGCACAGCAGGTCCAAGTCTTCCACGCAGCGGGCGATGGGGCCCACCACAGCCATCTGACGATCCAGGCGTGGTACGCCGGGCGGAGGAGGGATGTGACCGGTGATCGGGAGCCGGTTCGCCGTGGGTTTCAGTCCAAACACCCCGCAATAGTGAGCAGGGATGCGAATGGATCCGCTCATGTCGCTGCCGATGTCGAACGGCACCAGCCCTGCCGCCACCGCGGCAGCCGCGCCTCCGCTCGAGCCGCCCACCGTTCGCGCCGGATTCCAGGGATTGTTGGTTCGACCGAAGATCGGATTGTCGGTCTGCAGGCTCATCGCCATCGGTGGGACGTTCGTCTTGCCGACGAGAATGGCGCCGGCCGCTTTCAACCGCGCCGCGACCGTGCCATCTTCCGCCGGCACATGATCGGCCAGGGTTGGGTGGCCAGCCGTGGTGCGCATGCCCAGCGTCGCGTGGCAGTCCTTGAGCGTGAAGGGCACGCCGTGCAGCGGACCGCACGGTGCGCCCCGAGCGAGCGCGCCGTCAGCCTCGCGCGCAGCGCGCAAGGCACCCTCTTCGTCGAGCGTCACGATAGCGTTCAGCGCCGGGTTGTGCTGCCGGATGTGGGCGAGGTGCTGCTCGATCACGTCGCGGGCGGACAACGCACGCCGTCTGACGGCGACGGAAAGGTCAGATGCTGACGAGAAGATCGAATTCAACTATCGGCTCCGGCCAGCAGCCTACGGTGCCGAAGTATACGCTGCACGCTGCTTGGCCTTCGCCGCCTGCCCATGGGCGGTGCGCGTCAGGCGTGTGGGCGTGGATCGCGCTTTGTGCGACGGTTGTTTTGGCGGCGGCGCCGACTAGTGGAGGTCAGCGCTCTTGCCGCCACTCAGGTCCGGTCGTACGTCCGGCGGCGCGGATGATGCGGGCCGCCCGCCTCACGACTGCGGGTTCTGCGCGTAGCACGCCTGCATTACGCTGCTGGAGAATTCGATGTTCTCCTCGTGCGAGTGGGACCATACGTAGGCGATCACGTCACTGACTTCCTGCTTGACGGCAGGCTCCCAGCGCGGGTCGAATGGATTCTCGCTCCGGTATTGCTGCTCGGTCTTGCCGCTGCGCTTGACGTGATCCATGCTCTGCACGATCAGCATGCGGCTGATGCACACCCGATCGATGGGTCTGGGACGTTCGGCGTCTTCGGGTGATGCCCGTCCTGCGAACAGGCCGAGCACGGCGCACACGACTGCTATGACTGGGTCGAATTTCATCTGCACTCCGGAGCGGATGCCTCGCTAGATAGAAAAGCCTCAGTGCATATTTGGTGCCAGGCACGAGGCTGACGTCGGAGCGGCGCCACGACGGGTCCGGGCTGGCGGGACAACACCTTGATCTGGATCAAGGAGAGCTGACCCGCCAGCCCTTGAAATCCCCTTGGCGACTCCTATCTAGCTGCTGTCGGCAAGCAGCCCGCCGAGAGACTCATGGGATTCAGGAGACACAGGAGACGATCATGGCAAACATCACTCGTTGGGACCCGTTCGAAGACTCGTTCGACGATCTGGTCAAGGGGTTTTTTCTGCGCCCGATGCGCTTGGAGCATCAGGAGCCGGTGCGCGTGAAGATCGACGTCAAGGAAGATGCGGGCGCCTACACGGTGCAGGCAGAAATCCCGGGCGTCAGGAAGGAAGATATTCAGGTATCGGTCGACGGCAACCAGGTGGCGATCAGCGCCGAGGTCAAGCGTCAGAAGGAAGAGAAGCAGGGTGAAAAGGCGCTGCGCACCGAGCGCTACTACGGCAAGGTGTACCGCTCGTTCGCTCTGGCTCAGGACGTAGACCAGGACAAGGCTCAGGCCAAGTACGAGGGCGGTGTTCTGGAGCTGGTGCTGCCCAAGAAGGCGGCAGCGTCGACTCGGACACTCACGGTACAGTAACGAGCTTCCCCTTCCCGGCCGCAGGGCAGGGAGGAGGGGCCCGCGTCAGCAAAACAGGCCGCCTCGCGCGGCCTGTTTTGTTTCACAGCACGCCGGTAGAATCAGGCCTTTGACCGGCATACGGCAATCCTCGTGGCATTGAGCGAATCCAGCGCCGGCCAGCGCGCCAAGATCCTGGCCGAGGCCCTCCCCTACATTCGCCGCTTCTCGGGCAAGACCATCGTGGTCAAATACGGTGGGAATGCCATGACGGACGAGCAACTCAAGCACTCGTTCGCGCGCGACGTCGTATTGCTCAAGCTGGTCGGCATGAACCCCGTGGTGGTGCACGGCGGCGGACCGCAGATCGACGAGCTGCTCAAACGCCTCGGCAAGAAGGGTGAATTCGTCCAGGGCATGCGGGTGACCGACGACGAGACGATGGACGTCGTCGAGATGGTCCTGGGAGGGCTCGTCAACAAGGAGATCGTCAACCTGCTCAACCAGCATGGGGGACGCGCGATCGGCCTCACCGGGAAGGACGGCGCCTTCATCCGCGCACGCAAGCTGCTCCTGCAGCAGCCCGATCGGGAAGCCGAGCTGCTGGATATCGGCCAGGTCGGTGAGGTGGACAGCATCGATCCCGAGATCGTCGCTCTGCTCGAGACGCGGGAGTTCATTCCGGTCGTGGCGCCTATCGGCGTCGGCGCGGACGGCAAGAGCTACAACATCAACGCCGATCTGGTGGCGGGCAAGCTGGCCGAGGTGCTGCGCGCAGAAAAGCTGATCCTGCTCACCAATACGCCAGGCGTTCTGGACAAGAATGGCAACCTGCTGACCGGCCTGACGCCCAGGCAGGTGGACGCGTTGTTCGCTGACGGCACCATCTCGGGAGGGATGCTGCCGAAAATCTCATCGGCGCTGGACGCGGCCAAGGCCGGCGTCAAAAGCGTGCACATCATCGACGGGCGGGTGCAGCACGCGCTGCTGCTCGAGGTGCTGACCGATGAGGGGGTGGGGACGCTCATCCGCAGCCGCTGATGGACGCCCGGCGCGAAAGGCGCAGCGGGCCGCGGGGGCCCACCTGGATATTCGATCTGGATAATACGCTTCACGACGCCGGGCCCCACATTTTCCCGCACTTGAACCGGGCCATGACGGTTTACCTGGAGGTGCATCTGGGCCTGGGCCGAGACGAGGCCAACGCGCTGCGGATGCGCTACTGGCGGCGCTACGGAGCGACACTGCCGGGGCTTATACGTCACCACGATGTCGATCCGCAGCACTTTCTGCAGGAGACGCACCGCCTACCCGAGCTGCGGGGGATGGTGGTACGGCATCCGCTGCTGCGCTCGGTGCTCACTCGGCTGCCGGGCCGCAAGCTGGTGTTTTCCAACTCGCCAGTGCATTATTCCCTTGCCGTGCTCGGCATCCTGCGTGTGGCGGACCTGTTCGACGACGTGTTTTCCATCGAGCATACGGGTTACCGGCCGAAACCAGACCGGCGAGGGTTTCTGCGGCTGCTGCGTAAGCACCGGCTGCGTCCCCGCCGTTGCGTCATGGTCGAGGACAGCGTGGTGAACTTGAGGACCGCCAAGCGGCTGGGCATGCGCACCGTGTGGGTCGGCGCCGGGCGCAAGGCGCCGGCACACGTCGATGTCTCCATCCGGCATGTGGCGCATCTGCCACGAATGCTGGGCAGCCTGCATGTGAGCTGATGGCCACCAAGCCCGGCGAGCGCAAGCTCCAGATCCTGCAAACGTTGGCTCAGATGCTGGAGAAGCCGTCGGCCGAAAAGATCACGACCGCGTCCCTGGCGGCGAAGCTGGATGTATCAGAGGCGGCGCTGTATCGCCACTTCGCGAGCAAGGCCCAGATGTTCGAGGGGCTGATCGCGTTCATCGAAGAGACCATCTTCGGGCTGGTGACCAAGATCGGAACCGAGCACGCGAGCGGCCTGGCGCAGACCGAAGCGATCCTGACGATGCTCCTGGGTTTCGCCAAGAAGAACCAAGGTATGACGCGGGTGCTGATCGGTGACGCTCTGGTGAACGAGAACGAGCGGCTGCAGCTGCGCATCAACCAGCTGCAGGACCGGCTCGAGACGACACTCAAGCAGGCGCTGCGCTTCGCGATCAGCCAGAAAGAAATCCCGGAGGACGTGGACGTCGCGGCGCACGCCAATCTTCTGCTTTGCTATGTCGCCGGGCGCTGGCAGCAGTATGCGAAGAGCGGCTTCAAGCGCGATCCGATGGAGTTCTGGCCGGCGCAGTGGAAGCAGCTCATCCCAGCCTGACGCTGGCGCAGGCGCACTCAGCTTGCAGCGTCATTCCTGGGCTGCACCCAGCTCGACGCTAAACGAGGGAGCAGCATCCCGACGCGCTGCTCGAGCAGCTCGCGCTGCTCGCGGGTGGACCCGAGCGGGTCGAAGCGCAGGAAGTAGTAGTTGCGCACAATGTCCTCGAGCAGTCGCCGCGACTGCTCGTCCGAGAGTGGCAGCTCGCGCACCCAGCGCAGCAGAGGCGTTCCCATCGGGCGAGCGTAGCCGAGTGCGCTGAGCGCCTGCAGCAGCGCTACGATGCGTGAATTGCGCGCGTATGGCGTAGCGGCGGGATCCACTGGCGTCGCCACCGGTACCCGCACGCGATGGCGGCGCCAGATGCGCCAGACCAGATACAGCGTGAGCGCCGCGGCGACACACAGCATGATCACACCCGGATTCACGCCGTCGGCCGGCGCGTACTGCCAAAGGGACAGCCGGTAGTAGACAAGCGACAGTACATCGTAGAGAGGCTCGAGCACGGAGGCGGCGTCGCGCTCCTCCGCTGTCCAGACCGCTGGTGTGGTGTCGAGCTCGCGCCACCGCCCATCGATCCAGGCCAGCGCCCACGCGTGCGCATGCCGCTTGCGCACGACGTATTGGCGCTCGAGCGGGCTCCACTCCTGCACCGCGTAGCCGGTGGCATAGCGCGCCGGAATTCCCACCTGCCTGAGCAGCAACACGGTGGCGGTCGCAAAGTACTCGCAGTGACCACGCCGATCCGCAAGCAGGAACTGGCTCAGGCTGCGGGACGTGGCGTCGCGCCCCGAGAGCGCCAGAGTGTAGGTGAAGTGTGAGTCGAAGAATGTTTCGATGGCCGCCGCTGCGGCGCGCGGGTCGTGCGCTCTGTCCGTCAGGCCGATCTCGTCGGCCACTTTCTGCAGCGTGGGCCGCAGGCTCGACGGCAGCGTCAGATCGACCGCGTCGGGCGGCGCATCCAGGCTCGAGCCGAGGTCGAACTGCGCAGCAAAGAGGAGCAGGTCCGGACCGTCCTCAACGCGCACCGCCCCGAGGCTGTTGCGCTGGACGCTGGACACGTTGAGCGAGTCGAGTCGGAAGGTTCCGAGAGGCAGCGCCAGCAAGGGCCGCTCATGTTCGAGCCAGGCGGACAGACGCACGCCGGTACCGCGGCCCGACCCGAATGCCCAGGTCTGGCTGCTCCCTGTGACCGGCATGAAGCTTTGGCCAGGCGCCGTCCAGGTGGCAGCGGAGTAAACCACGTACGTCGCTACGCGCAGCCGCTGCGGCGGCGGATCGCGTCCCGCATCGACGCGCGCCACGATCCGGTCCGATGCCTTGAGCTCGCCGAGATCACCGATTGCGGTATGGGATTGATACGCATCGCTGGGGGAGCGCCAGCGGTGCGACAGCCAGTCGAACACCAATTCTTCGAGACCGGCCTGCGCGCGCAGCAACCCGGCCTGGGCTGCGAGGCCGACGGCGAGTCCGGCAACGAGCACGAGCGCCCAGATCCGCCGCGAGCGCCGCTGCGGTGCGGCCGGCCAGAGGGCGTAGACGCCAAGCGCACACAGACAGGCCAGGAACCAGGGCGTGCGCGGATTCGCGGCACACGCCGCCAGCAGGCACAGACTGAAGAAGGCGTAGTCGAGCCGGATGGCCTGCCGTGCTCTGCGATCGCCGATCTTGGCGCGCGTCCGCTGACGCAGCGACCAGAACAACGCGGACAGCGGGACGCGCTGCGCTGTGCTGTAGCGCTGCGCCAGGATCAACGCGAAGAACAGCATTGGCAGCCACACCAGCGCCGAGATCAGACTGTCCGGGAAGTGCCGGCTCTGCAGGAACTGGAATGCCAGCGCGCTCACGAATGCGATGGTGCACAGATCGGCGATGCGCTCGAAGTCGCGCGCGG
The DNA here is from genome assembly GCA_035499005.1 of Burkholderiales bacterium. GTDB lineage: Bacteria > Pseudomonadota > Gammaproteobacteria > Burkholderiales > SHXO01 > SHXO01. Next base: position 6,971 of record DATJZQ010000001.1, read on the forward strand.
AAAGCTCCCAGCGTACGCGGACATAGCGCGGAGCTTCGAGCACGGCGGCCAGAACCAGCGCTACAGCCACGAACCCGCTGAACCATCCCCAGAACAGCAGGCCGGCTGCGAGCAGGAGCGGCGTAGCGCGTATCACCATTCGAGGGCCCGCAGTGAGCCGCCTACGTCGCGCGGGTTGACGGCGTGCAACACGACGCCGTCTTCGGCCGCGGTGATCTGCGGCTCCATCACCAGCACGAGCAGCTGGACGCCGAGACTGCGCAGGCGCTGGATCAGACGCCGGCGTGGTTCGTCAACTCGCAGCAGGACGAGAATGCAGCCGCTCAACGCCTGCGCATGCTCGAGGACGTGCGCCGCCAGCAGGTCGAAGCTGTTTCTGCGACAGACTTCGACCGCAGCGAGCTCGCGCAGCAAGTCGAGTGTGCGACCCAGTCCACGCCCCACCGTCAGGCGGTAGGCGCGGTCCTCGACGAACACCAGGTCGAGCAGGGCATCGCGAATCTCGAGGCCTGCGAGGAAGGAAGCGACTACCGACACCGCGGCCTCGAATTGCACGTCGGCAGCGGCGTCGCCGAACGTATCGAGCACCAGCGCGTAGCGTGTGAAGTACTCGTCCTGGAACTCCTTCACTACCGGCTTGCGGGCCTTGGCGAACGATGGCCAGTGCAGATGGCGCAGCGGATCACCCGGGCGGTAGTCGCGCAGCTGCATGAACTCCTGGCTGTCGCCCACGTCGTGCGACAGCGCCACACCGCCGCGCTGAAGGCGGCGCGCGCCCGGCAGCGTGAGCGGTGGGATCGGGTGGCAGCGCGGCAGCACCACGAGCTCGCCAGGGGCATCGACGCCAGCCGCAGCGTAGATGAGCCCAAGCGGGTCTGGTCGCAGTACGCGGCAACGCTCGAAGCGCAGCACACCGCGGCGCAGAGGCGTGGCCGACAGGGTGATTTCGACGCTGCCGCCAGGCGGCACCTCCGCGATGTTCGCCTCCTGGATGTCCGCGCCGCGCCCGTGTCGGACCAGCTCGAGCCAGCGCGGGAAACCAATGCGCCGGTCAACCCAATTCACCTGCGGATCGCGCGCGCTGCGGGCGTGGCGGAACGTCTCTGCGTCTGGGTAGCACTCCGCCAGCTCGTCGCGCAGGCACACGCCCGCAATACGGCGCGTACCGCGGTTGCGTACGCGCTGGCGGTAAGAGAACACTTCGCCCACGGTCACGTACTGCGGCAGCTGGCGCTCGAACGTGACGCGGGGGCTGAAGCGCAGGCTGGCCAGATAGGCGACCGCGAGGAGCCCGAACGCGAGCCCGAACATCTGGTAGGCCGCGGTGCGGCGCGTGTCGACGCCGAACACAGTAGCCGCCATCAGCACATACACCAGCGCAAGCCCGGCCGGGGTGAAGCGCCGTCGCGTCCACTGGCTGAAGCGGTGGACCTGGACGAAAGCGCGCAGCAGGCGTGGCATCAATACGGGGCTGGCGTGTCGCGCACGATGTCTGCCACCACCTGCTGGACGGTGTCGCCCGCGAAGCGCCGCTGCGGGTCGAGGACCAGCCGATGCGCGAGGGCTTCCACCGCGATCTCCTGGATGTGGTCGGGTGTCACGAAGTCCATCGCGTCGAACGCCGCCAGCGCCTGGGCCAGCTTCATCAGCGCCAGAGACGCTCGCGGGCTCGCGCCCAGGCGCACCGCGGGTGCCCGGCGCGTGGCGGCCACCAGATCGACGACGTAGCGCTTGAGCTCGTCGGACACCCGTACTTCGGCAAGAGACCGGCGCGCGCTCAGCACCTCGGCCACCGAGGTGCAGGGGCGCAACGCATCCAGCGGGTGCACGCGGTTCTGCGCCGACAAAATTCCCACCTCGTCCTCGGCGCTCACGTAACCCAGCGCCAGCCGCAGCGCGAAGCGGTCCATCTGCGCCTCCGGCAACGGATAGGTACCGTGGAGCTCGACCGGATTCTGCGTCGCGATCACGAAGAAGGGCTCGGCCAGATGGTGGCGCGTGCCGTCCACGCTCACCTGGTGCTCGGCCATCGCCTCGAGCAGCGCCGATTGCGTGCGCGGCGATGCGCGATTGATCTCGTCGGCCAGCAGGATGTGGGTGAACACCGGCCCAAAGTGAAACTCGAAGGACTGCGTCTGCGGATTGAAGATGGACACGCCAAGAATGTCCGACGGCAGCAGGTCGGGGGTGAACTGGACGCGCTTGAATCTGGCATCCACCGACTGCGCCAGCGCCTTGGCCAGCGTGGTCTTGCCGGTGCCGGGGTAATCTTCCAGCAGCACGTGACCGCCGGAGACGAAGGCCGCCACCACTTTGCGTACTGTGACTGGCTGGCCGCGGATGACCTGCTGGACGTTGTCCGCGATGCGCGCGTACAGCGAGGCGTGATCGAATGCACCCATGCAGCGAAATCCCTTGTGGTTCTAATTGTTCAGTGTAACCGCCTGTTCCGCCCTGCGGCGGGCCATCGGCGCAATTCGTTGCTACCCGACAGCCGCGGCACGAGGGTGCGGGCTGGAGCGTTGACCCCCTACCTGGAGTGGGTTACGCTCGAATTCCAGGCGCGGCCTCCGCATATATCGACGCGACGCGGCGGGGCTGGACAGGAACAACGATGAAGCGGAACGCAGCGATTGCCGCCGGCCGGCTGCAGCCGCCCGAGTACGTCAAGAACTTCGACGAGGCCAAGCCACCCCTTGAGCCGCATCAAGCGCTGGTCGATGCCGGCCGCTGTCTGTTTTGCTACGACGCACCCTGCATCGAAGCCTGTCCCACCGGCATCGACATCCCCAGCTTCATCCGTAAGATCGGGACGGGAAACTTAAAGGGCGCCGCAGTCGACATCCTGTCCGAAAACATCATGGGCGGCATGTGCGCGCGCGTCTGCCCGACCGAAGTGTTGTGCGAGCAGGCTTGCGTGCGCAACGCGTCCGAGGGTAAGCCGGTCAGGATCGGTCTGCTGCAGCGGCACGCCACCGATTGGCTTCTGAGCCGCGGCGCGCAGCCATTTCGACGCGCGGCGGCGAGCGGCAAGCGCATCGGGGTGGTCGGCGCCGGGCCGGCTGGCCTCTCTTGTGCACATCGGCTGGCGATGCTCGGGCATGACAGCGTTGTGTTCGAAGCGAGGCTGAAGGCGGCCGGCCTCAACGAGCACGGCGTGGCCGCGTACAAGACCCCGCACGGATTTGCCCAGCGCGAGGTCGACTTCATCTTGGCGCTAGGCGGCATCGAGGTGCGTGCGGGGCGGGCCCTGGGGCGCGAAGTCACACTGCAGGAGTTGCGCCGGGACTTCGACGCCGTGTTCCTTGGCGTCGGACTGGCGGGCACGAAGACGTTGGGCGTCCCGGGTGAAGCGCTGAGCGGCGTGGAGGACGCCGTCGCCTATATCGAGCGACTGCGTCAGACGCCGGACCTCGCTACCCTGGCGGTCGGACGACGCGTGGTCGCCATCGGCGGCGGCAATACGGCGATCGATATCGCGGTGCAGGCGAAGCGGCTCGGCGCCGAGGACGTCACGATCGTGTACCGGCGTGGGTCCGACGCGATGTCGGCTACCGGGCACGAACAAGAGTTCGCGCAGACCAATGGCGTGCGCATCAAGCATTGGGCGCAGCCGGTGCGGCTGGTCGCTGAGGCAGGACAGCTCATTGCGGCTGAATTCGAATACACGCGACTGGATACGACCGGACGCCTGGTCGGAACCGGAGAGGTGTTTTCGCTCGAGGCCGATCAGGTGTTCAAGGCCATCGGTCAGGTACTGGTCGCCGACCCGCTGCGCAGCAGCGACCGGCAGGTGTTGGAAATGCAAGGCGGCAAGATCGCTGTCGACGCTGAGCGCCACACGTCGCTGCCAGGGGTGTGGGCCGGCGGCGATTGCACCGCGGGTGCCGATCTCACCGTCCAGGCCGTGCAGGACGGGAAGGTGGCGGCCCACGCCATCGATCGCTGGCTGCGTGCCGGGGCACGTTGAACCGATAGATTTAGAGCTTCCTTGGGGCAGAGCAAACATGGCTGATCTCACCAGCACGTTCGCCGGAATCAAATCTCCCAACCCGTTCTGGCTTGCGTCCGCACCACCCACAGACAAAGCCTACAACGTGGAGCGAGCGTTCAACGCCGGCTGGGGAGGCGTGGTCTGGAAGACGCTGGGGGAAGATCCGCCGATCGTGAATGTGTCTTCGCGCTACGGCGGGCTGGACATCAACGGGCAGCGCATGGCGGGTTTCACCAACATCGAGCTCATCACTGACCGACCGCTCGAGGTCAATCTGCGCGAGATCGCGCAGGTCAAGCGCAACTGGCCGGATCGCGCGCTGGTGGTGTCGCTCATGGTGCCGTGCGAGGAGCAGTCCTGGAAGCGCATTCTGGCGCAAGTCGAGGACACCGGCGCGGACGGCGTCGAGCTCAACTTTGGATGCCCGCACGGCATGAGCGAGCGCGGCATGGGCTCAGCCGTGGGCCAGGTGCCCGATTACGTCGAGATGGTGACACGCTGGTGCAAAGAGCACACGCGCATGCCCGTGATCGTCAAGCTTACGCCCAACGTGACCAATATCCTCGGGCCAGCTCGCGCGGCGCAGCGCGGTGACGCCGACGGCGTGTCTCTCATCAACACAGTGAGCTCGATCATCTCCGTCGATCTCGACCGCATGGCCCCTACGCCAACTGTTGACGGCAAAGGGACGCATGGCGGCTACTGCGGGCCGGCCGTCAAGCCGATCGCGCTGCACATGGTGGCGGAGATCGCGCGCGATCCGGAGTGCACCGGGCTGCCGCTGTCGGGGATCGGCGGCGTTGCCACGTGGCGCGATGCGGCCGAGTTCATGGCGCTCGGCGCAAGTACCGTGCAGGTGTGCACCGCCGCGATGCACTACGGGTTCAAGATCGTCGATGACATGATCGACGGGTTGAGCAACTGGATGGATGATAAGGGCTACGCGAGCCCGCGCGACTTCGTCGGCAAGGCGGTTCCGAACGTGACCGACTGGCAGTACCTCAACATGAATTACAAGATCATCGCGCGCATTGATCAGCGCTCCTGCATTCAATGCGGGCTGTGTCACATCGCGTGCGAAGACACGGCGCATCAGGCGATCGCCGCGCTGCGCGTCGACGGCAAGCGCCGCTACGACGTGATCGACGCAGAATGCGTCGGCTGCAACCTCTGCTACCACGTCTGCCCGGTGCCGGGCTGCATCAGCATGGTCGAGGTCGACACCGGCCAGGCAGCGGTCGACTGGAACCACGACCCGCGCAACCCGCGGCGTCTCCCGGTTTCGGAGCAGGGCTGACGCCGCATCTGTGTCCACCTCTGACGCGGGTTCCGCCGCGCTCGCCGTGCCTGGCGTGCCCGCCGAATCGTCGATGGGCAACGCGCCTGGCGCCGTCGCTATCGAGATCCGCGGCCTGTCCTTGACCTTTGACACAGCCGACGCTCCGGTTGTAGCCCTCGACGACATCGATCTCACCATCCGGCGCGGCGAATTCGTATCGCTCATCGGCCCGTCCGGCTGCGGCAAGACCACTTTGCTGCGAGTGATCGCGGATCTGGAAGCACCGAGCGCCGGGCACGTCGCCGTGAACGGCGTTTCCGCTCTGACGGCACGCCTGAAGCGGGCATATGGCTACGTGTTCCAGGCCCCCGCGCTGTACGCCTGGCGCAGCGTGCAGCGCAACGTCATGCTGCCCCTCGAGATCATCGGCATGCCGGCGTCGGAACGCAAGTCGCGCGCAGCGCGCTATCTGTCGATGGTCGGACTGGCCGGGTTCGAGCGCAAATTTCCCTGGCAGCTGTCGGGAGGCATGCAGCAGCGCGTGTCGATTGCGCGCGCCCTCGCTTTTGAGCCCGAGCTGCTGCTGATGGACGAACCGTTCGGCGCGCTGGACGAGATTACGCGCGACCATCTGAACGACCAGCTGCTCAGGCTGTGGGAGCAGACCGGAAAGACCGTCGTGTTCGTCACGCACTCCATTTCGGAGGCGGTGTTCTTGTCCAACCGGATCGTGGTGATGAGCCCGAGACCGGGACGCATTCTGGAGATTATCGGCAACGATCTCCCGGCCGGACGACGACTGGATGTGCGCGAGACCACGCGCTTCCTCGACGTAGCCCATCGCGTCCGGCAAGCGCTTCGCGCCGGCCACAGCTATGACGACTGAGGCGCTGCTCTTGGCGGCGCCGCCGATCACCGGTATCGGTCATCGCATCGCGCCGGTCGTGGCCATCCTCGCGTTACTCGTCGCCGTTTGGTACGCGGCTGCGGTCTGGCTCAACACGCCTCAGGTCGTGGACCGTTTCGAGAGCGATGGAAAGTCCTGGAATGCACGGCAGCTGATCGAGGCGAGCTGGTCGATGGAGCGGCCGGTACTCCCGGCGCCGCATCAGATCGCGCGCAACTTCTTCGAGACCGTGTTTGAGACGCCGGTCGACAACAAGCGCAGCCTGGTCTACCACGCCGGGGTCACGGTATCGGCGACCCTGCTGGGCTTCGTCTTCGGCACCGTGCTTGGCGTGCTTCTCGCGGTCGGGATCGTGCACTCGCCTGTGCTCGACCGGAGCCTGTTGCCGTGGATCATTGCATCGCAGACCGTGCCGATCCTGGCGATCGCTCCGATGGTGGTGGTCGTGCTGGGCAGCCTGGGTTTCGTGGGGCTGTTTCCCAAGGCGGTGATCTCGATGTACCTGTGCTTCTTTCCAGTCACGATCGGGATGGTGAAAGGCCTGCGCTCGCCCGATCCGCTCCAGCTTGATCTCATGCGCAGCTACAGCGCGAGCCGCGCACAGGTGCTGCACAAGCTGCGCTGGCCGGCGGCCACGGATTTCCTGTTCGCGAGCCTGAAGGTGGCGATTGCAACCAGCCTGGTCGGCGCGATCGTGGGCGAGCTGCCGACCGGTGCCCAGGCCGGACTGGGTGCGCGCCTGCTGAGCGGTTCGTATTACGGGCAGACCATTCAGATCTGGTCGGCCTTGATCATGGCTTCGATCGTCGGTGTGGTTCTGGTCGCGCTGGTCGGCGTCGCCGAGCGCCTGGTTGCACGCCACATGGGGAGGTCTGCATGAGGCAGGGCGGGCTCCAGCTCCTTGCGCTGGGGCTGATGACGGCAGGCTTCGTTGTCCCACCAATGGGCGGCAGCTGGCTTGCACGACTGCTCGCGCTCCTCTGCGCATTCGTCACGCTGCTTGGCGCGACGCTCGGCCTGCGTCGATGGGACGCCCGTGCTGAGGGCGCATCGGATTTGATCGCCGTGCTCGTGGGCGCGGCAGTGCCGCTCATGCTGCTCGAGGGGCCAGGGCCATTTGGCGGCGCTGCACCGGGGCTCTGGCTGTTCCTCGCCGGGTGGGTATTGTTGCTTTGGCGGATGCTGTCGATGTTCTCGCGCCTGCCCGGCGGCGGTGCCGGTGCCCTGGTTGCCCCGGCGCTGTTCGGCGTCGCGCTGCTCTATCTTTGGCAGGTGCTGGTGGTGGGGTTCGCGGTGCCTCAGGTCCTGCTGCCGGCGCCCAGCCAGGTGGGGCACGTGCTCGCCACCCAATTCGACGTTTTCTGGCTCGACTTCCGGCAGACTTTTCTGAAGGCGGTGCTGGCTGGTTACGCCATCGGCTGCTGCGCCGGTTTTCTAGTCGCGGTGATCGCCGATCGCGTCCCGTTCCTGGGGCGCGGCTTGTTGCCGTTGAGCGGGCTCGCGAGCGCCGTGCCGATCGTGGGGATCGCGCCGATCCTGGTGATGTGGTTCGGCTTCGACTGGCATTCGAAGGCGGCGGTCGTGGTCGTGGTGACGTTCTTTCCGATGCTGGTCAACACGCTGACGGGCCTGGCGGCGGCAGACGCCATGCAGCGCGATCTGATGCACTCCTACGCGGCAAGCTATGCTCAGACGTTGGTGAAGCTGCGTCTGCCGGCGGCGCTCCCGTTCGTGTTCAATGCGATGAAGATCAATTCGACCCTGGCACTCATTGCGGCTATCGTTGCCGAGTTCTTCGGCTCGCCGATCCTGGGTCTGGGGTTCCGCATCAGCGCCGAGGTTGCCCGCCTGAATGTCGACGTGGTCTGGGCGGTGATTGCGATCGCGGCGCTGGCCGGATCGATGTTCTATGGCGTGATCGCGCTGGTGGAACGGGCCGCGACCTTCTGGCATCCTTCCTACCGCGCGTAATTCGGATGCGGGACACAAGACGGAGACCAAGATGAAGAAACTGACAGTGATTGTCGCAGTGACAGGGGCGGTGGTTTCGGGGCTGGCGTCGGCACAGGACAAGCTCACGCTGCAGCTGAAGTGGGTCACGCAGGCGCAGTTCGCGGGCTACTACGTGGCCAAGGACAAGGGCTTCTACAAGGAGGCCGGGCTGGATGTGACGGTGAAGGCGGGCGGACCCGACATCAACCCGAGCCAGGTGATTGCGGGCGGCGGCGCGGACGTGATCGTCGACTGGATGCCCTCGGCGCTGGCGACGCGCGAAAAAGGCGTGCCGCTGGTAAACATCGCGCAGGTGTTCAAGCGCTCGGGGATGATGCTCACCTGCCGCAAAGACTCCGGGGTCAAGACCCCGCAGGACTTCAAGGGCCGCACCCTCGGCGTTTGGTTCTACGGCAACGAGTACCCGTTCTTGTCGTGGATGGACAAGCTCGGCTACAAGACCTCCGGCGAGGGCAACGCCGTGAAGGTGCTGAAGCAGGGCTTCAATGTCGACCCGCTGCTGCAGAAGCAGGCCGACTGTATCTCGACCATGACCTACAACGAGTACTGGCAGTTGATCGAATCCGGCATGAAGCCCGAGCAGCTGATCGTGTTCAAGTACGAGGACCAGGGCGTCGCCACGCTGGAAGACGGGCTATATGCCGTGGAAAAGTCGATCGCCGATCCCAAAATGGCCGACAAGCTGGCGCGCTTCCTGAAGGCCTCATTGAAGGGCTGGGACTACGCGATCAAGCATCAGGATGAAGCCGTGAAGATCGTTCTCGACAATGATGCCTCCGGCGCTCAGACGAAAGGACATCAGACGACACAAATGCTCGAGATCGCCAAGCTGGTGGAAGGCGGCAAGCTGGGCTACCTGGAGCCGGCCGCCTACGATCGAACGGTCACGACGCTGCTGACCGGCAAGTCCGATCCGGTGATCACCAAGAAACCGCAGGGTGCCTGGACGCACAAGATCTGGGAGTCCGCGCAGAAGTAGGCGCAGGCGGCAGACGATCAAACGGGGAGGCATTGCCTCCCCGCTTTGTTTCCGGCGCGGTCTTCGGTGCGTCGACCGCGCGCGAGGTTCAGGCCGCGCGAGGTACGCTGCGCGGGCGCTTGAGCTCGGCCTGACGGTTGAGCGCGCTGTAGACGGGTGGGAAAGTCAGGCGCGGGATGTAATGGCCTGCTCCACGCACGACATCGAGCTTGCCGTCTGCCCACGCGAGCTTGCCCTGGCTGATCGTGTGCGACGGGACGCCGGTGACGCTCATGCCCTCGAAGATGTTGTAGTCGACTTTCTGGTGGTGCGTCTTGGCGGAGATGGTGCGCGTGCCGCTCGGATCCCACACCACCAGGTCGGCGTCGGCGCCAACGCTGACGGAGCCCTTACGCGGGTAGATGTTGAAGATCTGGGCGGCGTTGGTGGAAGTCACCCGCACGAATTCGTTGGGTGTGAGGCGGCCCGTTCCGACCCCGTGATGCCACAGCACCGACATGCGGTCTTCGACCCCGCCTGTGCCATTCGGGATCTTGGTGAAATCACTGCGACCCATCGCCTTTTGAGGCGCGCAGAAACAGCAATGGTCGGTAGCGGTCGTCTGCAGGTTGCCCGACTGAAGCCCCTGCCATAACGCCTGCTGATGCTCCTTGGGGCGGAACGGCGGGCTCATGACATGGGCGGCCGCGATGTTCCAGTCCGGGTTGAGATAGACGCTGTCGTCCACCAGCAGATGGCCGGCCAGCACCTCGCCGTAGACACGCTGCCCTTCGCTGCGCGCGCGCGTAATGGCTTGCAGAGACTCCTTGCAACTGTTGTGCACGATGTAGACCGGCACGTTGATCACTTCCGCGATGCGGATCGCGCGGTTTGCGGCTTCGCCCTCGACTTCGGGCGGCCGGGACAGCGGATGCCCCTCCGGTCCCATGATTCCGGCCTTGATCAACTGCTGCTGGAGATGGAACACCAGCTCGCCGTTCTCGGCGTGGACGGTGCAGATGGCGCCGAGCTCGCGTGCACGCGTGAAGCTGTTCACCAGGATCTCGTCGTCGGCCATGATGGCGTTCTTGTACGCCATGAAGTGCTTGAAGCTGTTGACTCCGCGCTCCTTGGTCAGCACGCCCATGTCTTTGTGCACCTGCTCGCTCCACCAGGTGACCGCGACGTGGAACGAGTAGTCGGCGCAAGCCTTCTGCGCCCATCCGCGCCAGGCATCGTAGGCCTCGAGCAGTGGCTGCTTCGGGTTGGGAATGACGAAGTCGATAATCATGGTGGTCCCGCCGGCGAGCGCAGCGGCCGTGCCGCTGAAGAAATCCTCGCTCGCCACCGTCCCCATGAAGGGCAGCTCCATGTGTGTGTGCGGGTCGATACCGCCCGGCATGACGTACTGACCGCCGGCATCGATCACGCGCGCGCCGCTGGGAACGTCAAGCTTCTCGCCGACCGCTTTGATCAAACCGTCGGCGCAGTAGACATCGGCGCGGAAGCTCTGGTCGGCGGTGACGACAGTACCGCCCCGAATGAGTATGGACATGGCGCAGACCTCCTTATTCTAGATATCGACCAGAGAAGCGTAGGTCTCCGGCCGCCGATCGCGGAAGAACTGCCACAAGTTGCGCACCTCGCGCACCATGTTCATGTCCATCTCGGCGCTGATCAGCTCATCCTTGTCAGGCGAAGCCTTCGCGACGATCTTGCCGCGCGGGTTGACGAAATAGCTGGAGCCGTAGAACTCGCCGATGTTCCAGGGCGCCTCGCGCCCTACCCGGTTGACTGCGCCGATGTAGCACCCGTTCGCGACCGCAGAAGCGGGCTGTTCCAGCTCCCACAGGTATTGGCTCAAGCCGGCCACCGTGGCGGACGGGTTGACGATGTATTCCGCGCCGTTCAACGCCAGCGCGCGCCACCCCTCGGGGAAATGGCGGTCATAGCAGATGTAAACGCCCAGCTTGCAGTACGCGGTCTGGAACACCGGCCAACCGGAGTTGCCCGGCTTGAAGAAGAACTTCTCGTAGAACCCGGCGACCTGGGGGATGTGCGTCTTGCGGTATTTTCCGAGATAGGTGCCGTCGGCGTCGATGACCGCAGCCGTGTTGTAGTACACGCCCGTCATGGCCTCCTCGTAAAGCGGGGCCACGATGACCATGCGATGCCGCTTGGCGCGCTCCTGCATCAGCTTGACCGTCGGCCCGTCCGGGATCGGCTCGGCGGAGGCGTACCACTTGGCGTCCTGGCTCGGGCAGAAGTAAGGCTGTGTGAAAACTTCCTGCAGGCACAGCACTTGAACGCCGCGTTTGCCGGCTTCGTCGACGAGCGGCAGGTGCGCCTCCAGCATGGCGTCGCGAATCTGCTCGGGCGACTTGGCTGTGTCCGCCTTGAGACTCATCTGGATCAGGCCGCCGGTGAGCGTTGCCATGGTGCCTCCGTGTTGCGATTTCGTGCGGTTCGTGCTGCAAATTATGCCGCACGCCATACGGCCCTGCCAGGGCGCGCGCTCTACCTAGCGTTAGCCATGACAAACCCGGCAGGCGGGGTCCTTCGACAGCTTCACCGTTCGCGTCTGCATGGCAAGGGCGTCGAGCAACAGCAGGCGGCCCTGCAGCGGCTCGCCTACGCCCATCAGCAGCTTGAGCGTCTCCGCCGCCTGGATCGATCCGATGATGCCGACCAGCGGCGCGAATACCCCCATCACCGCACAACGCATCTCTTCGCCTTCGCCTCCTTCGGGAAACAGGCAGGCATAGCAGGGGCTGTCGCTGTGCCTGAGATCGAACACCGTCACCTGGCCGTCGAAGCGCACACCCGCCCCGGACACCAGCGGTTTGCGCAGCCTGACGCAGGCGCGGTTGATCGCGTGACGCGTGACGAAGTTGTCTGTCGCGTCGACCACGACATCGGCGCCGCGCGCGAGCTGCTCGATGCGTGACTCCTCGAGGCGCTCGCGCAGCGACTCGACAACGACCTCAGGATTGATGCGCGCCAGGGTGGCCCGCGCGGAATCGACCTTCGCCTGACCGATCGACTCGGTGTGGTGGACGATCTGGCGCTGCAGGTTGGTGAGATCGACCTGGTCGTGGTCGCACAAGGTGATGCGGCCGACCCCGCTGGCGGCGAGGTAGAGTGAAACCGGCGAGCCCAGGCCGCCGGCACCGACGACCAGGACGTGCGCCGCCAACAGCTTCTGCTGCCCTTCGATGCCCAGCTCCGGCAACAGAATATGCCGGCTGTAGCGCAGCAGTTGCTGGTCGCTCAGGTCGATGTCGGGATCGGGAGCGCCCATTGTGGAGGTGGGTTTCGTCTGCTGGAAAAGAACGGGCCGGCAGGGCGCAGCCTGCCGGCCCGGTGTCCCTGCCGCTCAGCGCTTGCTGATGATCTGCAGCCCCTTGAGCAGGTTGAGCGCCTGGTTCAGCTGATAGTCGCTCTTGGATCCGTACTCCGCCTGCTCGGGCTTGTCGCTCTTCACGTCGCCGCCGCCCTGCGGGGCTGCAGGTTTGGCGGCCGGCGGCTTGGGAGCGTCGCCCTCTTCCTTGTCGGTCGGATTGGTGAGATGCCGCTCCAAGTCGGCTTCGCGCATCCGGAGCGCGGGCTGCTCAACCTCCGCGATCGTCGCCTCTTCGACGTTGATGTCGGGAACGATGCCCTTCGCTTGGATCGAACGCCCGTTGGGTGTGTAGTAGCGCGCGGTCGTGAGCTTGATCGCGGTGTTATTGCCCAGCGGCAGAATGGTCTGCACCGAGCCCTTGCCGAATGTCTGCGTGCCCATGATGATCGCGCGCTTGTGGTCCTGCAGCGCGCCGGCCACGATCTCGGAGGCCGATGCCGAGCCGCCGTTGACCAACACCACCATCGGCACCGTTTTGACCGACGCGGGCAGCTTCTTCAGGTAGTCCTCCTTGCTACCGCGCAGGTAATATTCGCTGGACGCATACAGCCGCATCTTGGAATCCTCGGTGCGCCCGTCGGTGTATACGACCAGTGCATTCTGGGGCAGAAAGGCGGCCGACACGGCGACCGCGGCGTTGAGCAGCCCGCCCGGATCGTTACGCAGGTCGAGAATCACGCCTTTGATCTGGCCGTTGCTCTGCTTCCACATTGCATCGATCGCGTTAGCGAGCTTCTCCGGTGTGTGCTCCTGGAACTGAGTGACGCGCAGGAAGGCGTAGCCGGGCTCGATCAGCTTGTACTTGACGCTCTGGATCTGAATAATGGCCCGTGTCAGGGTCACCACCTTGGGCTTCGGATCGCCCTTCCGGATGATCGTGAGCGTGATGTCCGTGTTCGGCTTGCCCCGCATGCGCTTGACGGCGTCGTTGAGGGTCATGCCCTTCACGTTGGTGTCGTCCAGCTTGATGATCAGGTCGCCCGGCTTGAGGCCGGCACGGTACGCGGGCGTGTCCTCGATCGGGGCGATGACCTTGACGAATCCGTCTTCCATCCCGACCTCGATGCCCAGGCCCCCGAATTCGCCCTGGGTGCCGACCTGCAGTTCGCGGAACGCCTCCGCATCCAGATAAGCGGAATGCGGGTCGAGCCCTGACAGCATGCCGTTGATCGCTTCGGAGATGAGCTTCTTGTCGTCGACGGGCTCGACGTAGTCGCTCTTGACGCGCCCGAAGACCTCGGTAAACGCGCGCAGATCCTCGATCGGCAGGGGCCCCGCACTCTTTTCGGCGACCGCCGAAAAGTTGAGGGTGATGAGAACACCCAGGATTGCCCCGAGCGTGATCAGCGCCACCTGCTGCAGTCTGCCGCGCATTGCTTTCTCCTAGAAACGATCCGCTAAGGGACTGATCCGGCCTCGAAGTGCTGGGCGGGCCGGCTGCTATTTGAGGTTTGCCCAGGTCAGGGGGTCGAATGGTTTGCCCTGAAATCTAAGCTCAAAGTATAAACCCGTTTCCGAGTTACCGCCGCTCGCACCGACTGCTGCGATCGCGTCGCCCCCCTTGACTGTATCGCCGACCTGGCGCAATAGCGCGTCATTGTTGCCGTAAAGGCTCATGTAGCCACCGCCGTGGTCAAGAATCATCAGGTTACCGAACCCGCGCAGCCAATCCGCAAATACGACGCGCCCCGTGGCAACCGCTTTGACCTCCTGCCCCTGCTTCGCAGCAATAAACAGGCCCTTCCACGACAAGCCGGTATCCGCGCGTGGACTGCCAAATTGGTTAACGAGTTCCCCCGTTACCGGCAGCCGCAGTCGGCCCTTCAGGGCGGAGAACGAGCTCACGCCCCGCAGCGGCTCGGGCAGCTGCTCGTTGCGGGTTCTTCCCTGACGTGCGGGAGGGCGGGCCAGCTCGCGCGCCAGACGATCGACGAGTTTCGCGAGGCGCTCCTCGTTGCGCTTGAGCTGGCTGATCTCGTTGCGCTGACGGGATATCTGGTCGGACACCTGTTTCAGCGCCGAGGCGTGCGCTTGCCGCTCGCGCTGCAGCTGCCCTTTCTCCTTCGCCCGCTCGTTTTGCAGCCGGGCCAGCTCGCGGCCGTTCGCCTGCGCCTCGGAGGCTAGTTGCTCGAGGTCCGCCACATCGCGGCGCAATGCCGCGATCAGGTCGGACCGCGCGCGCGAGACGTAGGTGAGGTAGTGGAGCTGCCGCGCCACTTGGTTGGAATCGTGCTGGCTGGCGATGAGCCGCAGCGCCTCGGGCTGCCCCGACAAGTATTGCTGGTACAGCAATTTCGCGAGCAGCGCTTCCTGGTTGTCGGCGTCGTCGCGGATGCGCGCTGTCTGCTGATCCAGCCGCGCTAGCGCCTCGCGCAGCCCGCGCTGCTTTGTCTCGAGCTCGAACAGGCGCCGGTTGACATTGCTGATGGCGCGCTCGGACTCGCGCAGCGCGTCGGCTGCCTCGCTCTTGGATTCTTCCGATTCGGTGAGCTGCTGCTGCAGCCTGTCGATCCGACCGCGCAGCTCCTTGAGCTGGTCCGAGGGGCCGGCCGCGACAGCCAGGGCGGGCAGCGCGAGCCAGCAGCCGAGCCACAAGATTCGGATCACGCCTGTTGCCACCTACGCTCGTGCCTTCCCTTGCGCCGCCACGGCCGCGGTCGCGGCGGCGATCCGCTCCTGATCTCCGAGGTAGTAGTGCTTGAGCGGCTTGAGGTCGGCGTCGAGCTCATACACCAGCGGCGTGCCCGTAGGGATGTTCAAGCCCACGATGTCCTGATCCGAAACCTGGTCCAGATATTTGACTAGCGCCCTGATGGAATTCCCGTGCGCCGCGACGATGACCTGCCTCCCGCTCTTGACCGCCGGCGCGATCGTGGCGCTCCAGTAGGGGAGAAAGCGGGCGACAGTGTCCTTGAGGCACTCTGTGGCTGGCAGCTCGCCCGGCCCGAGCTCCTTGTAACGGGGGTCGCGCCCTGGCCAGCGCTCATCGCCGGGCTCGAGCGCGGGCGGCCGCACATCGTAGCTGCGCCGCCACGTCAGGATCTGCTCGTCGCCGAAGCGTGCCGCCATCTCGGCCTTGTTCAACCCCTGCAGCGCGCCGTAGTGGCGCTCGTTCAACCGCCACGAGTTGTGCACCGGGATCCACATCCGGTCCATGCCGTCGAGCACCACCCACAGCGTGCGAATGGCGCGTTTGAGCACGGAGGTGAAAGCGAGGTCGAAGGCGAAACCCGCTTGCCGCAGAAGGCTCCCGGCATCGTGCGCTTCCTTCAGACCTTGTTCCGAGAGATCGACGTCGGTCCAGCCGGTAAACCGGTTCTCCCGGTTCCAGACGCTCTCACCGTGACGCAGCAATACGAGTTTGTGCATAGAAAAAAGGGTCCTGGGGTGGAAACAGGTAGACTCCCGCCTATTTTAGTGACTGCGCGCCGCGGCTCCAACCGTCGTCGAACAAGGCCTTAGCGCGTTTCCACGGGGCCTTTTACGTCCGCGCACGACTCCACGCCGAGCTCAGCTTCTCCCGACGGGGGCGGAGCGCTGCACGCTCCGGAGTTGACAGCGATGCGAGCGACGACCGGGTTCACACCCGCGCGGATGGTGCAGCTCGGCCTGTACGCCGTGGGATTGATGTGGACGCTGCCGTTCCTCGTTCCGCTCAAGGCGCCGCCGGTGCCGAGCTTCCACGCCGAAGCCCTGGCTGCTGTCCTGGGCCTCATCGCGATGAGCGCGCTGCCGGCGTTTGCCAGCCGCCTCGAGTTTCCGCGCGTGGGGCTGCTGCTGTTCGGGTTCACGGCGCTGATCCTGCTGCAGATGCTGCTGGGCAGGCTGCCCTACCGCCAGGTCGGTCTGCTCGCTGCGCTGTATCTGCTTTGGGCCACCGGCCTCGCCATGCTCGGCGCGCTGCTGCGGCGGGAGTTGGGGCTCGAGCGCATCGCCACGATTCTGGCCTGGTTTCTCCTCGTTGGCGCGCTCGCCAGCGCGGCTGTCGGCTGGGCGCAGCACATCGGCAGCGATGCCCTGGGCAGGTTTGCAATGCCGCCTTCCCCTTATCGCGTATGGGCCAATCTGGGGCAGGCCAACCAGCTCGCTGATTATCTTGTCCTCGGCTGTGCCTCCGCAGCGTACCTGTTCGCTACAGGCAAGCTTGCGATGCGCTGGGCAATTCCTGCCGCCATCGCGCTCGCGTACGTGCTCAGGCTGACGGAATCTCGTACGACGTGGGTGTATGCCCTGATGTTGCTGGTCTTGGCTGGCATTTTCTGGTGCCTTGATCGGTCCAGCACCAACCGCCGATTGGTGGGGATGTGCGTCCTGGTTCTCGTTGCCTTGATGGGTTCGCCTTGGGTCGACGGGCTCATGTTCCAACCCAGCTCGAACCCGAGCACCGTAGCGTTTCGGATGACCGAGATCGAAGGGCGACCACAGATCTGGCGGGCGGCGCTATTGATGTTCCTTGACTCGCCCCTCATCGGCGTGGGCTTTCGGCAATTCGGCTGGCGTCATTTCGAGCTCAACGGGCAAGCTCCAGAGCCCCGCGTTCAGGGCCTCACGGACAACGCTCACAATCTGCCGCTGGACGTGATGGCGGAGTTTGGATTGGCGGGAACGGTGTTGCTCGGGCTGTTCGCGGCGTTGTGGATCGCGGGCTTATTGCGCCAGCCGCGCACACCGGGGTACTGGTGGTTGTGGTCG
>DATJZQ010000002.1:0-7975 GCA_035499005.1 Burkholderiales bacterium
GAACACTTCGGCAAGCGACGCGTGCCGCATGCGCCGCTGCAGCTCATAGGCAAGCGCAGCCGAGCTCGGCGAGCCCGCGGCAAGCGTAGCGGCAGCCTGCGCCAGCCACGGATCCTCATGCGGGGCGCGGGTGATTGAAGAGACGATTTCCGTGAGCGCGCCGCCATCGCAGATCGCGTTGACCCGGTCGAGATGGCGGCGCGCCGGTCCGGGCTCGGGAAGAAATTCGAAGCCTCGCAACAGGTGTGTGAGCTTTCGGTCGTTGTCGCGACGCAACTCGCTCCAGGGCACGCGCGTCAGCATGCCGTCGACTTGTTCCTTGTCGGCGTAGCGCAAGGCATGATCGGCCACGCCCGCGAACAATGCGTCCGCTGCGTTGAGCGGCGCGGCGGTGAGCGCGAGGAACAGGCCAAGCCTCCCTGGCATGCGGCTGAGCAGCCAGGTTCCGCCCACGTCGGGATAAAGACCAATGCTGACCTCCGGCATCGCGACCCGCGAGCGCTCCGTGACCACGCGATGGCTCGCGCCAGCCATCAGCCCGAGACCGCCGCCCATGACAATGCCGTGGCCCCAGCAGAGTACAGGCTTGGGATAGGTGTGTATCAGGTAGTCGAGACGGTATTCGCGCGAGAAGAACTCGAATGCGTAACGGTTCGCCCGTGGGTCGTCGCGCGCCGGAGAGGCATGGTGCTCGCGCATCGACCGGTAGAGGCGCTGCAAATCGGCGCCGGCGCAGAACGCCTTGTCGCCCGCAGCCTCCAGCATCACCATAGCGATCGAGGAGTCGTCCGCCCAGGCTCCGAGCCGCTCGGCCAACAGGTCGATCATCTCCAGGGATAGCGCGTTCAGCGTCTTCTCGGCGCTCAGGCGCGCGACCCCGATGCACCTGCCGTTGTCGGCGCTTTTCTTCTCGAAGACGACTGGGGCGGCTGCGTGTTCTTCCACAGCGGGGACCGCTTCTCTAGGGACCGGTGAGTAAGGCGCACCATCTCCCTCCCCCGCCCGCGGGGGAGGGAGGCCAACATTAGGACTCAGCGAATGCCTTTCTCGATGAGCGGCACCAGCGCGCCGATCGTCTTCGGAGTGACCACACCGGCACCGGTATTGGTGCTCAAGCCCGCAAAACCATACTTCTTCGACAGCACGCACTGCATGACAGGCAGGAAGCCCTGCAGGTAGAGCTGCTGATCGAGCGTGACGCTGATGTAGCCCTTCTTCAAGCCGTCGATCGTGGCCGGCGACAAGTCGATGCCGCCGACCGTGATTTCGCCCGGCTTCTTGCCCGCATCCTGCAGCGCCTTGCCAATGAAGGCGGTGACGTTGCCGTGCTGCGTGCCGATCGCTTTCAGATCGGGGTGCTTCTGAATGTACGCGGCCAGGATCGGCACTGCCAGCGACGAGTCGTGATCGACCTCGGGACTGATTTCGATGTAGTCGACCTGCAGCCCGGCTGCTTTCAAGGTGTCGTAGAGGCCCTGGTCGCTTTTGCCGCGCTCGGCTTGAGCGCGCAGACCGTACGAGAGCGCCTTGTCGCCCTTCTTGAGCCCGCCGTACTCGATCATCTTCTGCGCCGTCAGCTTGCCGCCCTCGTACAGATCGACGCCGGCGTACCCGAAGCCGTTGGCCGTGTACATATCTTTGAGCTTGGTGAGCGGCGAGTTGCCGGAGGTGACGACGATGCTGCGCTTCTCGGCGTCTGCTACCAGAGCGGCAAATGCGTCGTTGCCCGGATGCCCCATGATCTCGATACAGCTGGGTGATGCGGCCAAGGCCTCCTTGAACTGGTTCAGCATCTTTTCCGGCTGCCAGCCCGAATACTGCTCGACCAGCTTGACCCCGAACGCCGCCGCGGCCGCCTTCGCGCCGTTGGTCCGTGGCAGCGTCGAACCGTCGCCGGGGTTGCCGCCCATCTGAAAATACATCGTTATGCCCGCGCCGAGCGGTTCTTGGGCCTGAGCCGGCAGGCCGGCGGCAGCCGCCATCATGCTGATTGCCGCGACAGTGGGTGCAAGTGCTCTCATCGCTCTCCTCCTTTCTGTTCACAACGGACTGCTCTCACCGATGCACCGCGCATCGGCCTCCAAACCTTCATGCCGGCACGCTAAGGTGGCGCCTTCCGCTCCGGCGCAAGCTTTCCGAGCAGAATGCGCAGCGACGCGCGTCCGCGTTCCGGCTCCTCGATCACGAGATGGCCGACCACGGCCGCCAGGAACACGATGCCCACCACAGCGCGCACCCAGAACCCCTGCAGGCCCGTGGCCACCAGGCCTGCTTCCACCATCCCGATGATAAACGACCCAGCGACGGTACCGACCACCGACGCCTTGCCGCCGAAAACCGACGTACCCCCGATAAAAACGGCGGCCATGACTTCCAGCAGGTAGCCGCCGCCCTGCGTGTTGAAGAAGTTCTTGTTCTCAAGCGTGAGCAGCACCGAAGCGAAGGCCGCCATCACGCCCATCAGTACGAACATGCGGATCTTCTCGCGCTTCACGTTGACCCCCACCACCTCCGCCACCCGCGCGTTGTCGCCGATGAACAGCAGGTGCTCTCCGAAACGGCGTCGGTTCAGCACCAGCCAGAGCGCGGCCGCGACAGCCAAGGCCCATAGCGCCTGCACCGGGAAAGGGCCGATTCGGCCCACCAGCAGGCGCCAGAGCAGAAACTGATCGACGTCGCCCAGCGAATAGGACAAGCCCTGCGACAGGACCGTGGTGAGTCCGCCCCACAGGAATTGCGTAGCAAGCGTAGCGATAATCGAAGGGATGCCCACACGCGCGATGAGAATACCGTTGACGTAGCCCACAAGCGCACCGCTCACGAGTGCCAGGACGAAACCGATCCACGGTAATCCCAAGTCGTGGATAAAATAGCCCAGCACCCAGCCGGCCAGCGCGATCACTGAAGGAAAGGAAAGGTCGATCTCCCCCGCAGCGATGACCAGGGTCAGCGCCACCGCCAGGACCAAGAGCGGCGGCACCGTCGCCAGGAACGACATGTAGATCCGGTAGCCGAGGAACACCTCGGGGGCGGCGATCATGAAGGCGATCACCAGGATCAGCAGGACCGCGACGATCGGCAGCCCCTCGACCTGGAGGAACCACTTTCTGACGGACTCAGCCGGGGGCACGGCCGTGTCCCTCGTGCAGTGCGATCATCTGATTGGTGAGGTCCGCCAAAGAGATCTCCCCCTTCGCAAACTCGACAGCCACCTTGCCGCGATCCAGAAGCACCAGCCGGTCCGCGATTTCGTGCACGTGCGCCAGGTTGTGCTCGATGTAGATGCAGGCCCGGCCACCGGCTTTCACACCTTCGACGAAATTGAGCACTTTGCGCACTTCGCTCACCGCCAAGGCCGTGGTTGGCTCGTCGAGCACGATCAAGTCGGCTTGGAAATACATGGCGCGCGCGATCGCGATGCCCTGGCGTTCGCCACCCGAGAGGTCGCGCACGGTGGAGTCGGCGGAAATGCCGTGGCCACGGAACCCGATCGCCTGGCGCAGGAGATGGTCGGCCACCTCTCTTTCCTTCTTGACGTCGATGAACCCGAAGCGCCCGGTAATCTGCCGCCCGACAAAAAGATTCCGCCACAGCGGCTGCTTCTCGCCTAGCGACTGCCCTTGATGCACGGTCTCGATGCGCAGCTCGTGCGCCATGCGCACGGAATAGTCGTCCAGATCGATCGGGCGGTCGCGTACCCAGACCTTCCCCGCGGTGGGACGCAGGACTCCGCTCACGATCTTGATCAAGGTGGACTTGCCTGCGCCGTTGTCGCCGACCAGGCCCACGATCTCATTGCGCCCGACCTCGAAGTCCACCTGTGACAGCGCCTGCACGCGCCCGAAAGTCATGTCGACTTTCGACAGGCGCACGATATGGCGCCAGTCTTGCGCGGTGGGATCCGCCTGCGTGGCGTGTCTTGTTGGTTTGGCCACGTCTGATGCTAACCGGGTCCTAGCAACCTGTTATTTTGTGCCGATCAGCCCGAGCGGGACGAAATCGTACTCGCCGATCCCCTGGAGCACGAGAAAGGTCGCGGAGACGCTTCCTCCATTCGTGACGAGGTGCGGGCGGCGCGGAGCAACCGTGTAGGTATCGCCGGGACCAAGATGCACCCGCTCCTTGGGGTCGCGCAGGTAAAGCCTCAAGGTCCCGTCGATGACGTAGAACGTATCCTGTACGTTGGTGTGGTAGTGCCAGGGTACCTGCTGCTTCGGCGAAATCTGGAGCTCACTGATACGGAAACCGGGCCGCGCAGCATGATAGGCCCGGTGCTCGACCTCATACAGATGGCTCGCATCCATGAGCGGTTCCACGTACTCCCCTCCGGTCAGCGACCAGAATCCGCGGCAGCCTCCGACGAGCCGTTCGAGAAATAGCTCCCGTAGAGCGTGTAATAGTCGACCTTCAGTCCTTTCAGCTGCTGATAGGCATCCTGCTGCGCGTCGTACTGCGTGCTCCCGGAACCAATTGCGATTTGCACCCGGCCCTCCCGGTCGTATCCTCCAGCAAAAGCGACGAAGTGTGTCAGGTCCGAGTTATAAATGATGCTGTGGTTACGCGAATCGGCGAAATCGTGCTGCACCATGGCGATGCACTCGGCCGATGTGGAATACCGATCACCGTCGGGCGGGTCCGGCGACCAGCAGTAGCGGAACACGTTCTCATCCCAGTCGTACCCGACTGCGTCGCCAGCGAACACCTCCAGCGGGGTCGCACTGCAGGCTAAAAGGAATAAGCCAAGAGAGACGGAAACGGGATTACATCTGTTGCGCATGGTCGCCCTCCATCCAGCGGGTTGAGAAACAGGCAGCGACGAATCGCCGTCTGCTGAAGCGGAAACCACTACTCCGTGTTTTCTGAGATTCCTTCGGCCATCGTACCTCAGGGTAATGTGCGCTGCAGAATGCCGCAGCCGATTCGCGCCGGTATGCGTTTCTAGGCTACTTCGCGGATTGTCGACTAAAGAATTCCTCCACTCCGGGATGAAAGAGATACATGAACGCCCAGGAAACCAGAAGCAGGTACCCCACGATCGACAGGACAACCGCAAGCTCCACGCCGTGCAGTCCCCAAACGATCGCTATGAACAGGGCTGCGCAAGCGAACAGCGCGAAGACGAGCACGTGCGCCGCGACTTGAACGATAAGAACGTAGCGTGCGAGCGACCGACCCATGAGGAGTCCGGTCGCAAGCGCGACCTCAGCGATGACCACCGCCCAGGCGATGAGACTCTTTGCACCGCCGGCATCGACAGCGACGAACATGGCCGGGATGGCATGCGCCGCCGACCAGAAAGCAAGAATCCATACACCGACAGGCCTTCCTTTTATCAGCATGGTCCTACGCCGCAGGTGAGGGGTCGCTGGCGCGCAATGCGCGACCGGGACCACGAGGCGCCGGCGCTGGGCGCTGAGGTTCTTGTAAGCACAGCGTAAGCCACATTCCGGATGCTACCGCGTTGCGATCCCGGTAACCGGATGATTTCCAATTCAGGAGGGCAATCAAAATGAGGGCACTCAGCACGGCGTTTGTCACCCTGCTGCTCGTCCAGGCGGCGGCCAGCTTTGCGGCGGCTCCGGCCGGAGCGCCGGCAGGCACCACAGGATTGTGCAAGGACGGCAGCTACTGGTCGGGGGCGACCAAGAAGGGCGCATGCAAGGGACATAAAGGTGTAAAGGAGTGGTACGGCGCAACGACGGATGCGGCGGCACCCGTCGCAGCGTCGGCGGCACCCGCCAAGCCCGCAGCAGCCGCGCCACCGCCGCCCGCTGCTGCGGCACCGCCCGCAGCTTCAACAGCGCCGGCAGCCGCAGCAAAGACTCCGGCTCAGGCGACAACGGCGAGCGCCTCCACACAGGCTGCCGCCGCGCCAGGCGGTGGGCAAGGCAAAGTTTGGGTCAACAAGAGCAGCAAGGTGTATCACTGTCCCGGCACGCGGTGGTATGGCAAGACGAAAGAGGGCGAGTACATGTCCGAGGCGGAGGCCACGTCGCAGGGCTTCAAGCCGGATCACGGCAAAGCCTGCAAGTAGCGAGCGGCTAAACCATCACGCCGCGACGGGAGGGGCCTGCTCCGACCGCATCGCGGCGAGCAGCACATCGTCGAAAATCGCCACCGCCCGCGTCCACCCAGCCGACGCGCCGCGGATCTTGTGCGGAAAGCACGAGATGACGAAGCCGTCTCCCGGCAACGCTTCGAGATTGTGCAGCTTCTCGAGGTGGCAATAGCCGATGTGGCGGCCGGCTTTGTGTCCCTCCCAGATCAGCGAGGCGTCCTTGGTCGCCGCGTACTTCTGCGCCGTGTAAACAAACGGCGCATCCCAGCTCCAGGCATCTGTGCCCGTCAGGCGCACGCCGCGCTCGAGAAGATACATCGTGGCCTCGTAACCCATGCCGCAACCAGCCGCCACGTAATCGTCGTAACCATAGCGCGAGCCGGCGCGCGTGTTGACTACGACGATCTCGAGCGGCCGCAGGACGTGGCCGATACGCTCGAGCTCCCGCTCTACGTCTGCGGCCGTCAGCACGTAGCCATCCGCGAGATCGCGGAAGTCGAGCTTCACCCCCGGCTGAAAGCACCAGTTGAGATCCACCTCGTCGATGGCGATCGCGCGCTCTCCCCGGTTCATGGTCGGATGAAAATGGTACGGCGCGTCGAGGTGCGTCCCGTTGTGCGTGATCAGCTCGACCTTTTCGACTGCCCAGCCCGCACCGTCGGGCAGGTCCTCACGCTTCAGCCCAGGGAAGAATGGCGCGATCTGGCCGAAGGTGTTGTCATGGGTAAAGTACTCGATCCTGGGCCCGAACGAGGGTGGATCGGACAGCACATCGTTTTCCAGGTAGATCGAGAGGTCGACAATTCTGCGCGGCATAGCGGTTTCTAGAACCTGGATTGCGTTGTCGATCAGCTAATCCAGCGCGCCGCCCGCTTCTCCGCAAACGACGCGAGGCCCTCGGCGGCCTCGCCGCTGCGCCGCTTGGCCGCATGCTGCGCGATGAGCCGCTCGAGCACGGGATCTGTCACCGAGCCCCACGCAAACTCGAGCGCAGCCGCTTTGGTCTGCGCGTTGGCCTCGGGCGCATTCTGCAGGAGCTGGACGACGAGGCGCTCACCCGCAGCGTGCAACTCCGCCAGCGGCACCACCTCGTGTACCAGGCCGATGCGCAGAGCTTCGAGTGGCCCGAAGCGCTCACCCGACAGCGCATACCGG
The DNA here is from genome assembly GCA_035499005.1 of Burkholderiales bacterium. Lineage (GTDB taxonomy): Bacteria > Pseudomonadota > Gammaproteobacteria > Burkholderiales > SHXO01 > SHXO01. Next base: position 7,214 of record DATJZQ010000002.1, read on the forward strand.
CGCACCTGTCGCACGCCGATAGCGTCGGCGAGCTGGGGCAAGATAATCCCCGCCATCAGCCCCCAGCGCGTCTCGGCGATCGAGAACATCGCGTCGTCGGCAGCGATCACCACGTCGCACGCGGCGATGATACCGGTGCCGCCGCCGAAACAGCCCCCTTGCACCAGAGCGAGAGTAGGTACTGGAAGCGTATTGAGCCGGCGTACCGCCGTCGCGGTCGCACGCGAGACGCGCTCATTCTCCTCGGCCGGCTGCACAGCTACCCGCCTGATCCACTTGAGATCGGCCCCGGCCTGGAAGTGCTTGCCCGCGCCGCACAGGACCACGACGCGCAGATGCGGATGCGCGGCAAGCTCGTCCATCGCCTCGTGCAGCCCCTGGATGATCGTCTCGTCATAGGCATTGTTCACCTCCGGGCGGTTCAGCGTCACGGTTGCGACGCCGCGCGGATCGACCCTCCTCAGTACGGCCTGCTCGCTCATCTCGGTTCTCTTGATATCACACGGGAAGTATCCACCTCACTTCGGGAACGCCTGCTGCAAATATGTGTTCAGGTTCTTGACCAGCTGCTTGCGCACAAATTCCGACTCCGCCGCGGATCTGAGCGGTCCCATCATGAACTCGGGGAAATTCGTGACTCTCATCAGATTGGGAGAGATGTCGGCGATTCTCTTTCCCTGGAACAGCACCTTCGGTGCGAGCGTGAGAGTGACCTGCGGTGCGAAATCACCTTTAGTCTCGACGCTGCACAGCACGTCCTGC
>DATJZQ010000003.1:0-27060 GCA_035499005.1 Burkholderiales bacterium
ACCGCGCAGCGGCACGGACCTGAAATAAGAGTCGACTAACCGCTCACGCCTTGAGCTCTGTTTTCAGCTCATTCAGGAAGCGCCAGTTCGTACCCTCTGCGATAAGCTTGTTCGGGTTGGTCTTGATTATGCCCACTTCGTACAAGCGCACTGCGTAGAACCGTTGCGTGTCCTCCGGATTGGCTTCACGCCATAGCTTGTAGGAGACCTTGGTCAACACTTCATGGGCAACCTCGTAGCGCGGCTCGTAGCCTTTGTCTACGATGTACCGTGCAGCACGCGAGGGATCCTGAGCGCAAACATCAGCAGCCTTCAGTACAGCCCGGAGCGCCCGCTTCGTCGCAATCGGGTACTTTGTGGCGAAGTCGCGGTTGGCGCCGAGCATGCAGCAGAAATAGTGCGACCACGGGCGATCCTGCGAGGTATCCAGGATGACGTGTCCGATTTTCCTCGCACGTAACTCCGGCGGATGCGGTGGGAACGCGATGAACGCGTCTGCGTTTCCAGCCCGGCATCGCCGCGATGTAGGCCTGGACGGGGGCGGCGCCGTCGGCCTTCGCGATTTGAGGGTTGCCGCCTGCGAGCAGGGTTGGCTTTGCAACGACCCGCTTCGGGACGGTCTTCTTTGCAACCTTCGCCGGCCTTTTCGAGCTTCTATTGGCCATTGCCCAGTTGATGCTCGGCGCTATGGCTTTCTCCGGGCGGCGAGCAAGAGCACGCCCGCGAGGCTGCATGGCACCCACACCCAGATCAGTTCGGACAAAAGCACTCGCGCGCCACGTTCAGAAAAGAGACCCTCAACGCTCAACGGTGCAACCTCAATTGGCCGAACGGGAGCGAAATATCTGTCCGCTGACCAGGGCCACAGCAATGCAACCCCGAGGCCGCCGTTGGTGAAAGAATCGAGAATGCCGTGCGACGCTGTGGCAAGGCACACGAACCAGAACGCACGGGCAGGCGTGGTGCGTAAAAATCGAGACAAACATGCTGCAAGGCCCGCGATAATCGCCGCAAAAGCCAGCGAGTGCGTAAAGCCCCGATGTCCGAAAGCGTCGGCGTAGGCGATGTGTAAGCGAAATCCGATCACATCGAGATCCGGCAATACGCAAGCGGCGATACCTGCGATGAGGAGCCGCCTCGATACAATTTCAGGGCCCAGCCCAACGCCAAGCGCGAGCGGGACGGCCGTATGCGAGATGATCGTCGGCATCTCGGGATCAACCGGTCATGTTAGATGACCCATACCTGAACCCAGATGCCTACCACCACTAACAGGGGCAGCAGTAGAATCCAACGAGACTTCGCCATGCCCACCCAAACGAGGCCCGCGAGCGCGGCGTAAACACTCACATTTGCCAAAGCGGCAACTGCCACGGTTCCCCACGAACTCAGGTCGGGGGCACTCGGTTCCTCGACGGGTATCAACAGCAAAAGGGTGGGCCACAGCATCAGCTGTAGGTAGTCGAAGACGATCCACACTGCATCGGGTATTTGCTCAAACCGTTCGAGCGACGTCGACACGAACCGAAAAACGAGTGGGATCGCAAGTCCAAGCGCGGCACCGATCAAAATGTAATGTAGCGCTCCGCGACGCATGTGGTGATATCAGCTTCCGTTGCGCAAGGCAGCGAGCATAGCCGCAGACATGACCTCTTCGCCACGCTTACGTAACTCCTCGGCGGCGTTGATACGATCTCGCTCCTCACGGTTTTGGCTGATCTTCCACTTCCCGATCATCTTGGTGATCTCGATCTCGATGCCCACAATGGCTGACAACATCTGATCGATGTACTCCTTTGAGGAATCGGTCATCTTCCAAGGCTTGTCGGCTCCGGTGCGCGCCTCATTCACCCGCGTGAGGCGTGCCACGACCCCACGCACGAATCTTTCGTCGTCGCGAATGTTGATCTTCCCGTGAACGTGTACAACCTGGTAGTTCCAAGTTGGTACTTGCCGGTGAAACTCGTGCTTGCTCGGATACCAGTTGGGCGAGATATAGGCGTCGGCGGCACGAAAGATCACAAGAGCTTCGTCGCCGTCCTTCGTCTCCCGCCATAAGGGATTGCTGCGCGCGACGTGAGCAAGCAGACGCCCGCGCTCGCTGTCGTCCTCGCCTAACTCAAAAGGCAGATGATTCGCATCCAGTCCGTTCGGCCCATTGAGTACGAGGACCCCAAGGGGGTACTCCCGTATCAGTCGGTGGAGCTCTTCTTCCCGTCTTTCTGCAAAGTGCTCAGGCAGGTACATACGGTTCCTTCAAATGCTCAGAAAGCGAAAGCGGCCAGCCAGTCCGGTTAAGGCCGCGTGCCGTTGGCGCAACTATTCTGGCACACGGCAAACCGCTTCGATTTTGAAGCCATCCAGGTCAAAAACGAACGCGCCGTAGAACGGCATGGTGTACTGAGGTCGTAGCCCGGGCGCTCCGGCATCTCTGCCGCCATGGCGCAAGGCGGCAGCATGAAAGGCATCGACGCTTGCGCGATCGGGAGCCTCGAAGCTCACGTGGAGACCAAGGCCGGGAGTTGCACTGCCTTCCCGCGCGCGATCGAGTATCCAGAACACCGGTGCTGCCCGAGTAGGAGGGCCGTAGCCGATCGCGCCTGCGCGTTCCTTGCGCCGAGATAGCCCCACAGTAGCCAGCACAGCATCGTAGAACGCTGCAGCGCCCTTGAGATCTGCAACGGGAATCGAGATGTGGTCAATCACGTGGAGCCTCGAGAGTGTCTTTCAGCCGCCCAACGTTCACGGCCAGAGGCGCGCAGCTGAACGCACGATTCGCTCGAACCGCCAGTTAAGGCTCATTCTTGCTCCTAGGGCCCCTTCTTGCAAAGTAGGCAATGGCGCAAATAGTCACAAATGCCAGGTAAGGATAAATGAGCAATAGGTCTACGCGAATGTTGCATTCGCCAGTGCAATTGCGCGGGATGTAGACGCGCTCATAGGCAATGTACCCAACCCACGCGAGGATAAGCGATGGCGCGTACAGCCACCGTGCCACGCGGCGATCTTTCGGTACGGCGAACGAGAGCAGCATGACGCAGGCCTGCGCCAGGATAATCATTGCGACGACTACCAACATGAATGAGGCCTAACGCTGCCGTTACCCGGGCGCCGGCGCGCGAAACGTGACGGGAACCGAACAGCGGGCCCGCTGTTCTGCGCTCCGGTTGAACGGCGTTTTATGCCGCATTGCCTGCCAGATCATTCAAGTACGACTCCTGCCAGCAACACGCTTCCCATCGGATCGGGCCTGGACCCCACTCAGCGCTTCCTCATTGGCGATGCGCCATGCGCGGTAGCCCGCATGTATGGCGCGAGCGTCCGCTAGCGCGTGATGTCGCGGCCAAGCTTCGCTCAGCGACCGATTAAATGCTTCCTGGTATATGGGATCCGTCACGATAAGCCCAGAGAGACATAGCGGAGCATCGATGGACTGTGGCACGCTTGCGCCACCGGACCGAAAAACCAAACTGAGTAACTCCCAGTCGACGTCATAGTCGAATATCACGATCGCAGGTTCACCGAGGAACTGAAACCAATCTCGGAGACGTCCGGCCAGTTCGCTCTTCGCGCAGAGGGCTCCCGCGACTCGGCCGAACAACGGAAGTACCTCGGCGCGGACGAAATCACTACATCTGTCGCGCGGGAAGTCGGCCAATTCCGCGTAAAACTCCTGCCCCAGTTCACTGACCAAGCCGACGGAAATCAGCTCAGGCTGCTGAATCTGGGTGAACTCGGTATCCAAGAACACCAGCATGGCGGTCGCTCATCTGCGACGCGTAAGTGGCCCAGGATCCGATGCCGCATAACTTTTGAGCTCACCCCCGCGCGAAGGCTGGCGACGACTAGCCGTAGCGCGTCGGGCGCGCGAAGAGTTAGACCGCACAGCTAGAGAGCGAGGCATAGGCTGAGCGTAGCGTAGGTCACCAGACGAAGGGTCCTCATAACGCCCAACTCAAAGTGGGCACCTTCAAGGTGCCTTCAGAGACACCTGAAAGGTGCCTAAAAATCGCCAGCGCATTTAACCCGTTGAAGACGTTGGGTTGTGAGATACCAGAAGGCGGCGAGTTGCACCCATCACACACCACCCGCAAGCCCGCCACTGCGAAAACATTATAGATCCGGTCCGAACACACATATGCCGGCCAGATAGGGATATAGGACGAAAGAAGGGAGCCGGCGCCTCCCACAATGAGCTCTGCCGTCGAACGGGACGCCCGTGGCCGCCGTAGCGCTGCCTACTTCACCGATTCAGCCGCATGATCATCACCCGGCTCCGTCGCGCTCGCTGAGGGCCGCGCAACAATCACGACGTGGCCGGCGGTGAGCAAGCGGAACGTGCCGGTGGCGTTGACGTCCTCGTACGAAGCCGGCTTGTCGCCCCTGTTGGAGATGAGCTCGATGGCGTGACGCGGATTCTTGGCGTGCGAAGCGGTGGATGTCTTCTCGGAGAAAGTCAGGCACAGGACCCGGAAATTATTTCTTCCCGCGCCGAACGATTTTCGCGAGTGCAAGGTCAACGAAGAGTGGCCTGCGGCTCCGCCGCTGCTCGAAGGGACGTAGCGCAAGGTTTCGAACTTTGCGGAGTCCCCACCGCTGGTCGTAACGTCCCAGTCGAGCAGGACCGGCTCTCCGGGGGCAGCAGCGAGATCGATTCGGAGCCAGCCTCTGGCCGTCGCGCCGTCGGAGAATGTCACGTCCTGGAGCTCCCAGATTTCAGCGGCTGCATGAAGATTGCCCGGCCGTCCAAGCAGGATTGCAGCGAACGCCGCGACACAAGCGGCAGCTACTCTCGGCTTCACGATTGCCACCCCTCCGACGTGTAAGCTCTGCGCTGAGACATCCACGCGCCGAGCGAGTTCGGCGCACCAGCCCCAGGGCGGACCCTTGCATGCGTGTACTTCGGCGGATCTTACTTGCAGCCATTGTTTGCGCCGGGCTAGCGGCGGCACCAGCTTTGTGGGCGGCGAGCGACGACGTGCTGGTCGGCAACTTCTTCCCTTATCGCGCGTTCGAGCAGCTGCCCTCGACGCGGATCGAGGCCGGCGGTGGGGTGCTCGAGGTGGCATTCGGACCTGGTGAGCTGACGCTGTCGCACGAAACCATCCTCGCCTGGGTAACGCGCTGCGTGCGCGCGGTCGCCGAATACTTCGGCCGCCTCCCCGATCCGACCGCCAGACTTCTGATCGTCCCTGTCGGCGGCTCCGGCATACGCGGCGGCACAACTTACGGCTACCGCGGCGCGGCCAGCCGCATTCTCCTCGGGCACCACACCACGGAGGCGCAGCTGGATCGGGACTGGGTGCTGGTGCACGAGCTGGTGCATCAAGGCTTCCCTGCCGTGTCAGACGAGCATCACTGGATGGAAGAAGGACTCGCCACTTATGTCGAGCCGATCGCGCGCGCGCAGACCGGTCAGTTGAGCGTGTCCAAAGTGTGGGCGGACCTGGTAGAGGGACTGCCGAAGGGACTACCGCAGCCGGGGGACAGGGGACTCGACCACACGCCGACCTGGGGCCGGACTTACTGGGGCGGCGCGTTGTTCTATCTGCTCGCCGAGCTCGAAATCCGGCGCCGCACCGACAATCGCGCCGGACTGCAGGACGCACTGCGCGGCGTCGTCGCGGCGGGTGGCAACATCAGCCGTTCGTGGCCGGTCGAGAAAGTGCTGACCACGGGCGACGCTGCAACGGGCACTCACGTCCTCACCGAGCTGTACAACCAGATGAAAGACAAAGCCGTGGAGGTCGACCTCGGTGCCTTGTGGCGGCAGCTCGGCGTCGCCATGCAAGGCGCGACCGTGAGCTTCGACGATTCCGCTCCGCTCAGTCCGATACGGCGCGCGATCACCGCTCCTCATTTCGCGCCTCGCGGCCAGTAGTGAATCTTGCGCAAGAGCTTGCACACGTCCCCGTGGCGCGCTTGCCACTGCCCGGGAAAACGAACATCATGGCATGCCGATTCGACACGCAGACAGGAGACCGCAAATGGGAAAGACGATTCAGCTCACCGCCTCCGATGGCCACAAGCTGTCCGCGTACCGCGCGGAGCCTTCGGGCAAACCGAAGGGCGGCGTGGTGGTGGCGATGGAAATCTTCGGTGTGAACAGCCACATCCGCTCGGTAGCGGACGGTTACGCCGCGGACGGCTATCTGGTCATCGCGCCGGCGTTGTTCGACCGCGTGCAGCCCAACTACGAGTCCGGCTACTCGCAGGAAGAGATTCAGAAGGGCATCGGGTTCATTCAGAAGATCAACCTCGACGACACGATGAAGGACGTAACCGCAGCGCTGCAGAACATCGCGTCGGCCGGAAAGACCGGCATGGTCGGCTATTGCTGGGGCGGGACAGTCACGTGGAAGGCGGCGTCGAGCGTCGCCGGTCTGGCGTGCGCAGCGCCGTACTACGGCGGCGGCATCCCGGGGCTGATCGCGCTGAAACCCAAGTGCCCGGTCATGTTCCAATGGGGCGAGACCGATCAGTCGATCCCGCTCGACAAAGCGAAGGAGTTCGCCGCGGCGCATAAGGATCAGACGCATTACTTCTATGCTGCCGGCCACGGCTTCAACTGCGACCAGCGCGGCTCGTACAACGCCGATGCTGCGAAGCTCGCGCGCAGCAGAACACTTGCGTTTTTTGGCAAGTACATAGGTTAGGTGCCCCCACCCTGACCCTCTCCCGCATGCGGGGGAGGGAGTAACTGGTAGTACCGCTGATGCGAAGTCTTCTGACGGTATCGCCGCTGCCGAGCATTGTCTGCTTTATCGCGAGCGTGGCTTCACCAGCGCTGACCCTGGCGGCGGAGCAATACAAGATCGACCCCAATCACACGTTCGTCCACTTCGCCGTCGTTCACACCGGCGTGTCTTCCGTCCGCGGCCGTTTCAATGTCGCGAAGGGCAACGCCTCGCTCGACGCCGCAAAGCAGGAAGCCACCGTCACGGTGGAAATCGACACGCGCAGCCTGGATACGGGCGTCAAGCAGCTCGACGGAATCCTGGTCGGCGAGACTTTCTTCGATGTGGCGAAGTTCAGAACGGCCACGTTCTCGGGGCGAGCCGTTCAGTTCACCGATGGAGTTCCCACGGCATTCGAAGGCGAGCTGACCGTCAAGGGCGTCACGCACCCCGTCCGGTTAGCCGCGGAGCGGTTCGTATGCCAGGAAGTTACCGTTCTCGTCATCAAGCATTTCGTCTGCGGCGGCGACCTGACCGGCACGCTAAAGCGCTCCGACTTCGGCATGTCCAAGTATCTGTCCATGGTGAGCGACGAAGTGCGCCTCACGATTTCGGTGGAGGGGATACGGGAGGGTAAGTAACCTTCGGGCGCCGCGAAACGCGCTGAGCGCTCTGAGCAAAATTACAGGCGCTGTCGGCAGCCCGCGACTTTGCGGCCCTTCCTGTCCCACATGATCGCTGGTAGGCTAGCCACATCGGCAGGCTGCTCCCGAGATCCATTTCACAATCTCACCAGCCGGTGACCGAGCGAACGGAGACCTCTGTGATGCGCGCCCTCCCACCCATTGTGCTTACGGTTGCGGTTGCGGCGGCCTGCCTTGTAACCGCGTGTAACGGCGGCGGCGTGAACAACGGGGTTGTGCCCGTACCCTTCACGTCGTTCAGCGCTGTCAAGTCCGGGCAGCCGGTACAGGCGAACGGCATTTCGCAGACGGTGAGCGCGACGGTCAACGGGTTGGGCGTCGTAACGGCAACTAACGTCAACGCGGTCGATACTGCCAACAGCATGGCTCAGGTGACGTACGGCTCGATTCCCGCGATGAGCCAGTTCAGTTTCACCACCCCTTCGTCGAGTGTGAGCTTTTCCACAACGAACGTGCAATGCCCAGCCGGTACGGGAACGTGCACGGGTTCGAACTCCACCAGCACAGCGACCGTAATGAATCCTCTGACTCCACCGACTCCCGCGTGGAACTACCAGAGCTTCGGGTATTGGCTGGTCATCACGTCGGGCACAACCAGAATGGCGGGAGCGATGTCGTTTGGCAGTCCAACTGCCCTTGTGAGTATTCCCGCGGGTGGTACCGCCACTTACAGCGGACTCAGCCAGGGAACTTACATTGATCAGAATGGTGTCGTCTGGACAGAATCCGCGACCTTGAATTCGACCGCGAACTTCAATCTCGGTACGCGAAGCGTCAGCTTTGCGACGACAGGCACCCAGATCTCCAACCCCAACCCTGTCCTCGGCACGCAAAATGCGCCCGAGCTGAATCTCACCGGCAACCTGGCTATCTCCGGCAATCAGTTCACCGGGGTGGTGACCGCACCCGGCGGAGGTGCGAGCGGCGCGTCACCGATGTCCGGAGGCGCGGTAGGCCAGTTCTACGGCCCCAACGTTCTGGAAATCGGCGGCGTGTATTCCCTCAAAGGCGCGGGCGTGCAGACGATGGTGGGTGGTTTCGGCGCCAAGCAGCCATAACCGCCGGGAGTTGCCGGCGGAGAGCAATGTCGGTCGAAGGAGCACCGCGAAGAGGCTGCTCGGGCGCGGCTGCGTATTGAGCTGCCTGCTGCTGTCGCTCTTTTCCCTGCACGTCGACTCGGCGTGCGCGGAACCCACGCAGGAAGAAGAAATCGCCGAGGCCACTCGCCTGCTGGAGAACGGCCAGATCGACGAGGCGCAGGCCATCGTGTCCAGGCTGCGCGCTGTGCCCAATCCACCGCTCCAGGTTTTGTTCCTCTCCGGCGTGCTGTACGCCGGGAAGGGCAAGTACAGCGATGCGGCGGAAGAATTCCGGTTGATGCTGGCGCGCGACCCGACGCTGCTGAGGCCCAGGCTGGAGCTGGCGCGGGCGCTGTTCCTGGCGCACGACTACAGCGCCGCCCGCTACCACTTCGAGCAGGTGCTGGCTTCGCCGCTGCCGGATGCGGTCAGGATCAACGTGCTGAACTACCTGACGGCGATCCGCGAACGTGTCGCCAACTTCACGTTCTCGTTCGACATCGTCGCCGACTCGAACCCCAAGCAGGCGACCAGCACTTCGATCGTCGAGATCGGCGGTCTGCTCTATCAGCTCAACCAAAATGCGCTGGCCCAGCGCGCGACCGGCGTTCTGCTGACGGCGCAAGGTAAGGTGCCGCTTCCCAGCGACCCGTCCTGGTTCGTCCGCGGTTACGTCGAACACTACGACTATCCAGGCGGAGATTTCGACCAGGGCTATGGGCAGCTGCTGGCCGGCAAGCACGTCGACATAGGCGAGCATGGGCTGGACTTCGAGGGCGGAGCGCATCTCTACAACTACGCCGGGCATACGCTTTATCAAGGCGCTACCTGGAGAGTGTCGGATTTCATCCGCGTGCAGCCGACCGTCGCGTTGAATTTCGGCTTGGAGGCGAGGGATCTGCGCTACAGCGACTTTCCGTTCCTGTCCGGCTGGCAGTACGTGGCCACCGGCGAGGTGCGCCACGCGATCAGTCTGACGAGCAGCATCTTCGGCGGTCTGACTTATATCCGCGACCTGGCCCAGGAGCATCCCTACGCCTACACCGGATACGGGGTCAACGTGCGCTACACTCACGAACTGAAAGGAGGGTGGATCGGAAGCCTGTTCTACCAGTTCTCCTGGTATCAGTTCGACGGCGTCGATCCGTTCTTCGGCGTGGTGCGGCAGGATATCGACAACCGGGCGGAGTTTTCGGTGACCAACCGCTACCTGTCGTACAAAAGCTTCGCGCCGCGGCTCACACTTGGAGCGGACGACAGGAAGTCGAACATCGACCTCTACTCATTTCGCAGGTTCTACGTTCGTATCGGCGTGGTAACGGAGTTCTAAAAAATGCCCCTGCACCCTCAAGCCCAGGCCATGGTCGACGCCATGGCGCGCATGCCTGTCGTTCCTCTGGATCAGCTGAGCGTCGAGCAGGCGCGCGAGCAGTTCGCGCGCACCCGGACGCCGTTCCTCGCCTCTCCTCAGGAGGTCGGAGCCCTGAGCGATCTCGCGATACCCGGCCCGGGGGGCAGGCTCCGCGTCCGCGCCTACACCCCGAAGGGAAGCCGGCGCGGCGAGCCGCTGCCGGCGATGGTCTACTTCCACGGCGGCGGCTGGGTGTTCGGCGACCTGGACAGCCATGACCCGTTGTGCAGAGAGCTGTGCAATCTGGCCCGCTGCGTCATCGTCTCCGTTGACTATCGGCGCGCACCCGAGCATCGCTTCCCTGCTGCCGTAGACGACTCTGTCGCCGCCGTCCGCTATATCGCCGAGCACGCGGCCGACTTCGGCATCGACGCGTCGCGCCTGGCCGTGGGCGGCGACAGTGCAGGAGGAAACCTCGCCACCGTTGTAGCGCTCACGTTGCGCGATCAGGGCGGGCCGCGTCTCGCGTTCCAGGTGCTGATCTACCCGGTCACCGACTTCGCGATGGATGCGCCGTCCTACACGAGCCTCGCCAACGGCTACACGCTCACGCGCGATCGCATGCGCTATTTCTCCGAGCTGTATCTGCGAGGGCCGCAGGACGTCGGCGACTGGCGTGCATCGCCGCTGAAGGCGGCGGATCTGTCCCGGCTCCCCCCGGCACTGATCATGGCAGCGGGACACGACCCGCTGGTCGACGAGGGCAAGGCTTACGCGGATCGCCTTGCCGCCGCCGGCGTGCCCGTGACGTACACGTGCTATGACGGTGTCGTGCATGGGTTCGCCAGCATGGCCGGCGCGATGGACGCCGGTCACACGGCGATCGCCGAGGCGGCGGCTGCGCTCAAGAGGGCGTTCGGGAGCTGATTGTGTTTCTCCCCGCCTTTCACAAGGCGGGGTGGCGCCGCGCCCCCACTCGGGGATCTTCGGTATTTCCCCGCATGCGGGGGAGGGAGAATCAGCTACTGCAAGAACGCGGCTTTGACTTCGTCGCCGGACAGAAGCGCGATGGGTACGGGCTCGACGTTCCAGATGTCCCGGCAGTACTCGCGGATGGTCCGGTCCGATGAAAACTTGCCGCAGCGCGCCGTGTTGAGGATGGACATGCGCGTCCAGCGCTCGCCGTCGCCGTACGCCTCGCCCACCTGCTCCTGGCATTCGACGTAAGAGCGAAAATCGGCGAGAACCAGATACGGGTCGCTCGTCAGCAGATTGCTGATCAGCGGCCGGAACAGTGCCGCGTCGCCGCGCGAGAAGAAGCCCGAGGCGACGAGATCGATCGCTTCGCGCAGCAGCGGATCGGCGACGTAGTAGTCCATGGGCCGGTAACCGTTCGACTTGAGCTCGGTGACTTGTTCCGCCGTGAGCCCGAACAGGAAGAAATTATCCGCGCCCACCTCGTCGCGGATCTCGATATTGGCGCCGTCCAGAGTGCCGATGGTGAGCGCGCCGTTGAGCGAGAACTTCATGTTGCCGGTGCCCGAGGCTTCCTTTCCCGCCGTGGAGATCTGCTCCGACAAGTCGGCTGCCGGATAAACGCGCTGACCGCCGCTCACGTTGTAGTTCGGCAGGAACACCACCGCAAGCCGCTCGCGCGCCTGCGGGTCGCGTTCCAGCGTCTCGCTCACGGCGGTGATAAGGCGGATGATGAGCTTGGCCATGTGATAGCCGGGCGCCGCCTTGCCGCCGAAGACGAAGGTCCGAGGCGGACCGCCCCGATTGATGCCGCTCTTGAGCTGCACGTAGCGCGCGATCACGTGCAGGATGTTCAGGTGCTGCCGCTTGTACTCGTGGATGCGCTTGACCTGCACGTCGAACAGCGACTCGGGATCTACCGCGACCGCGGTGCGCTGCCGGACGAAGCCCGCGAACTCGGCCTTGTTGGCGCGCTTGACGTCGCGCCAGCGCTCGCGGAAGGAGCGCTCCTGCGCCAGACGCTCGAGGCGCGCGAGCTGGTCGAGATCGCTGACCCAGGCCTCGCCGATGGCTTCGGTGATCAGGGCCGCGAGCCTCGGATTGCTCAGCGCCATCCAGCGCCGCGGCGTGACGCCGTTCGTCTTGTTGCCGAACTTCTCGGGCCACAGCGCATTGAAGTCGTGCAGGACGTCGCGTTTGAGCAGCTCCGAGTGCAGCTCGGCCACACCGTTGATGGCGTGGCTGCCGACGCACGCGAGATTGGCCATGCGCACGTAGCGCTCGCCGCGCTCGTCGATCAGGGATAGCCGTGCGATGCGCGCATCGTCGCCCCAGAAGCGGATGCGCGCCTCGTCCAGAAAGCGCGCATTGATCTCGTGCACGATTTCCAGGTGGCGCGGCAGCAGCTTGCCGAACATCGCGATCGGCCAGTGCTCCAGCGCCTCGGGCAGCAGCGTATGGTTGGTGTATCCGAACGTGCGCCGTGTAATGTCCCAGGCCTTGTCCCAGACCATGGCGTGCTCGTCGACCAGCAGCCGCATCAGCTCTGCGACGGCGATGGCTGGATGAGTGTCGTTCAACTGCACGGCGAACTTCTCGTGAAAGCGCTCGACCGGGATCTTCTGGCCGCGCATGATGCGCAGCATGTCCTGCAGCGCGCACGACACGAAGAAGAACTGCTGCTCGAGGCGCAGCTCCTTGCCCTGGATCGCCTCGTCGTTCGGATAGAGCACCTTCGTCAGGTTCTCGGAAACGATCTTCTTGTTGACTGCGCCGTAGTAGTCGCCGCGATTGAACACGGCGAAGTCGAACGACTCCGGCGCCTCGGCGCGCCATAGCCGCAGCGTGTTAGCGGTGTTGTTCCGGTAGCCGAGGGTGGGCGCGTCGTAGGGAATGCCGATCACGACGCGCTCGGGAATCCAGCGCACGCGGTAGCGGCCCTGCTCGTCGGTCCAGCCTTCGGTGCACCCGCCCAGCTTGACCTCCACCGCCCACTCCGGGCGCGCCACGTCCCACGGCGTGCCGAAGCGCAGCCACTTGTCGGTGCGCTCCACCTGCCAGCCGTCCACGATCTCCTGCTCGAAGATGCCGAACTCGTAGCGGATCCCGTAGCCCATCGTCGGGATCTGCAGCGTGGCCATCGAGTCGAGGAAACAGGCGGCGAGCCGCCCCAGGCCGCCGTTGCCCAGGCCGGGCTCTTCCTCCTGCTGCAGCAGCTCGTCGAAGTCGAGGCCAAGCTCTGCGACCGCGCCTTTCACGGCGTCGTAGATGCCGAGATTGACCAGGTTGTTGCCGAGCTGCGGGCCGATGAGGAACTCGGCCGACAGATACGCGACCGTGCGCGAGCGCTGCCTCGTGTAAGCCGCGGCCGTGCTGACCCAGCGCTGCAGCAGACGATCGCGCACGACATAAGCGAGGGCGAGATAGTAGTCGCGCTTGTTGGCCAGGGCGGGGAATTTGCCCTGCATGTAGAAAAGCTTGTCCAGGAAGGCGCGCTTCAGCTCTTCCCGGCTGAAGCCTTCGCCTTCGAGGTCTGGAACTGAAGCGCTGGGTGCGCCCGCAACAAGCATGTCCATCGCGTTCCTCTTGCTCGCCGCCGCGTCAGGCTGAGACGCTGCGTCGCAAGAAGCGTGCGGGCCGCGCGTTATGGCGCGGTCAATTGCCGCCAGCGCAATGGAAGTATCAGCGTTTTCGGGGCGTTGCCGAATGTCGCGCGAGCGAAGCGGCGTCCGCTCCAGCAGTGAGTCTGGGCGGAAACCGCACCGTATCTGAACAGGAGTCGGCGCCGGTGCCTAGCTATGGTGCATGGGGTCGGCGCTGCTGCGGCGCGCCAGCGCAGCAACCTACTGAACGCTCGCCGCCGTTTCGGGCGCTTCGTCGGCGTACCGGTAGCGAAGCCAGCCCGCGTTCATCTCGTCCCAGGTCTGCTCGCCCCAGCGCACGGCGCGGCTCGGGTCGGGATTGGCCGGATTCTGCGCCGAGTTGTCCCAGGTCATGTCGAACGTGAGCCGAGTGCCCGCCGGCAGCAGCTTCGGCGACTTGAACAGGTAGGTCGTCTGCCAGTTGAAGTCGTATTTCGGCACCGACAGCAGAACCTCTTCGTGTCCGTCCGGATAGAGGGCGGTGAATCTGGACGCCTTGCCGCGCAGGTGCGCGTGCGGCATCAGGCTGTAGACGATCACCGCGCGGTCGAAGACGTGCTCGACCGATACGGTGTACGCCTTGGTGTTGGGTGGAACCACCAGCGAATATTTGGCCAGCATCATCACCCGCAATGGATAGCGCGGCGGCTTCGCAGAAAAGTAATACCCGACGCGCGTCACATCGGTGGTCGCTTTTCCGCTCGGCGTGTAGTGCATCTGAAAGCGCAGGCTCGCGTCCTTGCGCAACAGTACGCCGGTATCCGCGGGATACGGCATCACGTTCTTTCCCGGCGAGTAGCCGCCGAAGTATGCGATCTGCTCGGCATCCGAGCGCCGCGGGCTGTCCGGATCATCGATGCCAGCCAGCACATGGTGCACGACCGAACGGTCACCTGGGAGGATCTCGACCGCGCGCACCCAGACGTCGTGATCCAGTGGATTGGGAATTCTCGGATACTGGTAGTTGACCACGCCGGTGGGCGGCACCGTATAGGCCGGCACCTCGACGATCAGGTCGGGTTGTCCCAGCGTCCATTGAGACGGGCTGCGCTCCACCTTGGTCAGCGGATCGGCACCACTCCCGCGCGGCGCGCCGGCCTCGATCCAGTGGACGAGCGTAGTGGCCTCAGCGGTGGCGAGCGAGCGGTCGCCCTCGAATGCGCCGATGTGCGGATCGGCGTGCCACGGCGGCATGCGCTGCGTACGCACGACCTCCCGGATCATCGGCGCAAAGCCGCGTACCATGTCGTAGCTTGTCATCGCCCACGGGGCAACGCCGCCCGGCCGATGACAGCTCGCGCAGCGCCGTTCCAGCAGCGGCGCGATTGTCTCCGTATACGAGATCTTGGCGTGGGCGGCACGCTGCTCGAGCTCCGGAAGATCGACCAGGCAGCCGGGGGCATCGGCTTTCGCCAGACGCACGGGCTTTCCGTCGAGCACGTCGTCCAGCGCGTCGGCGAGGTAGTTGTGCGCCGCCGTCGGCTTCTGCGCGCCATACGACAGCCGGTCGTCGATGGGGCCGCGATAAGCGAGCTTCCAGGTCTTCGGGTCGATGACGAACACGTCGGCGGTGCGCTCGATGCCCAGCGATTCCCCGATCAACTGCGTCTCGTCCTTGAGGATCAGGAAATCGATGCTGAACTCGGCGGCTTCCTTGGCAACCGCGTCGCGGTCCTCCTGGAGGCTCGCGTTGATCAACAGGAACTCGACCCCTCGCCCAGCATAGCGTTCGCGCAACGCCTTCAAAGTGGGCAGGGCGTTGCGCACGATCGGGCAGCCATTTCCCTGCACCATCAACACGACGGCCTTGGCGTCGGACAGGTAGTACAACTCGTGCGACGCGCCGAGATGATCGAGCAGACGGAAGTTTTCGACGCGCTGGCCAGGCTCCAGCGCGAGCACGGCAGTTGCCGCCACTGCCGCAAGGCAGCTGCACAACACGGCGATCCCCTTTCTCATGACGTCGCGCACCACGATCGACGAGCTAACGCTCCGTTGCGGTCAATCGAAACTGAAGCCCGGTGTACGCGTGTAGTGATGCAGGCCCTCGTCCTGGAAGATCACCGAGCGCATGCGCTTGGTCCCGCGGTTGTGATGCGAGTGCAGAGTCGTGGCGGGAGTGATCTGCGCGGCGCCGGTCGACCAGTCGATGCGCTGGCCGTCGATCATGGAATGGATGCCCTCGCCCTGAACGGCCAGGGTGATGGCGACGCCGTTGTGACGGTGCGGACGCTGGTCACAGCCCGGCTCCAGCGTGTTGATAGCGAGGTTGATGCTCGGGATCGTCATGTAGCTGGGCGCCAACGCTGCCGTGGAGAACTGCACGGAGCGCCCTGTGGCCTTGTCGGAGCTCGGCCGCTGCCAGATCGCTTCGAAGTGCCGCTCGATCTCCGCCGCCGGCCAATGCACGGTTTCGACCGTTGCCTCTCCAGGCACAGGCGGACGCAGCCGCTCGAACGAGAGCAGCGGCTCGTCGGTGGCCACGAACAGCAGGCAGTCTCCGCGGCCTGCGCGATGCAGGGTCTCTCCACCGCCCGGGAAGCAGAACACGTCGCCAGTACTCCAACCAATTGCGTCGTTGCCGTTGCGGCTCTCGCCCGTGCCCGACATCACGTAATAGATCTCGCCGGCAGCCGCGAACGAGGAGCGCAGGTGCTCGCCCGCGCGCAGCTTGAGATAGCGCACCAACAGGGTGGGTGTTGTGGCCGGATAGCGCGTCCCGAGATCGCTGGAGGCGTCGAGCGGAATTTCGCCAGTCGGGGTCGCGGGGTCGAACGCCCGATCCCGTTCGGCTAGGAACTGCCGTGCGGGTACCGGCGGCCATTCAAAGATAAAGGGGTTCTCCGCGGTGACGTAGCGGGCCCGGCGGGAATAAGGCGTCTCGGACTGGGCTGTCCGCTCCGCGGCATGCGCTTCGACGGTCATGACTCGCTCCTGTGTTCGCTCCTGAAACGGTTACTATGCCGCCGTTGCGGCCCCTCCTGCAAGGGAGGGCGCCAGCGTGGAGGACCGATGGACGCGCCAGCCTCACTTGAACCGTGGCAGTGGCCCGAAGAGCAGTGGCGGCGGATCGTCGGGCGCGTGCGCGCCGGACGGAGCCTGCGGCCGAAAGCGTGGAAGGACGGCGCGCGCTGCACGGTAGCGCTGTCGTTCGATTCGGACCACGAGACCAACGAGCTGCGCGACGGCGGGAAGTCGATCGGGCGCCTGAGCTGGGGCCAGTACGGCAATCGCGTCGGCGTGCCGCGCATCCTGGCGGTGCTCGAACGACATTCTGTCCCGGCAAGCTTCTACGTGCCGGCCGTAACCGCGCTGCTCTACCCCGAAGAGCAGCGTGAGATCGCGGCGCGCGGGCACGAGATCGGCATCCACGGCTGGATCCACGAGCTCAACTCCAATTTGCCGGCTGCCGCCGAGCGCGACCTGATGCTGCGCTCGGCCGACGTGCTCGAGAAAGCGACGGGCACGCGCCCGATCGGAATGCGCACTCCGTCGTGGGACTTCAGCCCGCATACGCTCGGCATTGCACGCGAGATGGGCCTCGTCTACGATTCCTCGCTGTTTGCCGACGAGGACTGCTACGAGCTGCTGCTCGATGGAGAGGCGACCGGTGTCGTGGAGCTGCCGGTCGAGTGGGTTCGCGACGACGCGGTCTACTTCTGGATGAACCGGTTCGCGTCGCACCGGCCTTACACGCCGCCGGCCGACGTGTTCGACATCTTTCGGCGCGAGCTCGATGCGGCCTACGAGGAAGGCGGCGTGTTCCAGCTCACCATGCACCCGCACGTGATCGGCTACCGCTCGCGCATCTGGATCATCGAGGAGCTGATCCGGCACGCGCGCTCGAAGCCAGGCGTCTGGTTCGCCACGCACGCGGAGGTCGTGCGCTGGGCGAAGGCGCACTGCGCACAATAGAACGATTTCTCGATCGTCATTCCGGACGCCAAAGGCGATCCGGAATCCAGTTCTGCGTTGCCGCTTCGCGGCCCCCGGAACGACTCGGCGCTTTCAGTCGCGGCTGACCGCCCTCACTCCGCGCAGCAGACGCAGCGCCTGCTCGAGCTGGCAATCTGCGTCGGGACGCGCGAGCGAAGAGGCATCCGCGCCGGCTCCGGCAATTCCAGACACACGCTCACCCGCCGGCGCGCATGGCGAGTAAGAGGGTGCTGCGGTCATCTGCGCTGACTGAGGCTCGGTAACACGCTGCGGAAGAGATCCAGCTTGTCCTTGCGCGACGCGTTGCGGCTCGAACGGTTGTGGCGCGACAACGACATCGGGCGTCACACCGCTGCCCTGTATCAGATGTCCGCTCGGCGTCCGGTAGTAGGCAGTGGTGAGTTTCATCCCGGTGCCGTCTCCGAGCGGGATCACCGTCTGGATAGACCCCTTTCCGAAGGTCCGCGTGCCGAGGATCGTCGCACGCCGGTTGTCCTGCAGCGCGCCTGCGACGATCTCTGCTGCCGACGCAGATCCGCTGTTGACCAGAACGACCATGGGCAAGCTCTTCACTGCGGCAGGCAGTCCCTGCAGGTAGTCCGGCTCGCCGCCGCGGACGTAATCATCGCTTTTCGCAGAGAGGTTCACCTGGGAGCTCTTGTCCGCGCCTTCGCTCGACACCACCAGCGCGCCCGCGGGCAAGAAGACGGACGACACGGCGACGGCCGCGCGCACCAGCCCTCCCGGGTTGTCGCGCAGGTCGAGGATGATGCCGGTCATCCTGTCGGCCTGGAACAGGCGCTCGATGACGTCGGCCATCATTTCCCCGGTGTGCGCCTGGAAGCGAGTCACGCGCACATAGGCGACCCCCGGCTCGATCACGCTAGACTCGACGCTGCGGCTGACGATCGCGTCGCGCGTGAGGATCAGGGTCGATGGCGCGGCGTCCTTGCGCAGCACGCTCAGCGTGATCTGCGTTCCCGGCTCGCCACGCACGCGCGCCACTGCCTGGCCCATCGTGAGGCCGTCCAGACTCGTGTCGCCTATCTTGAGGATGCGGTCGCCGGGGCGCAATCCGGCGCGTGCGGCGGGCGTGTCCTCGAACACTGAGACGACTTCGATGGCGCCGTCGCGCATCTCGGCTTCGATGCCAACTCCACCGTATTCGCCGCGGTTCTCGAGCAGCTGCTGACGATAAGCTTCGGCGTCCAGATAGGTGGAATACGGGTCGAGGCCCTTGAGCACACCGGCGATGGCGTCCGCCACAAGTTTCTGATCGTCGATCGGACGCACATAGCGCGCTTTGATCTGCTGCAGGATGTTCGCGGCGCGCTGCACCGCGTCGCTGTGCACAGTATCGGTCTGCGCCTCAGCCGCAAGCGGCAGGCAGAACAGCCATAGTGCTGCCAAGCCAGCGAGTGCAGCCGCGGCCCTTGTCCTCGCGGCGCTTCCGGACCCAGGCGCCCGGCGCTCGACCACTCGGCAGTTGGCGTGGGGTTGCCGCACAGGGTCTGCGGCCGTGTCGCTGCCCGGCAGGTCAGCTGCCGCTCGTGTGGTCCAATTCAATTCGAACCTCTCCCCGAAGGCTTTCAGTGGACGCGCGACTCGAGTCGAGTGCGCGCGGTTTCGCCAGCCTGCCGCGCAAGATCCGTGCAAGCGCCGCCCCGCCGGGGCTCGCTCATCCACGGCGCCCCGCGGGTATACTCGGCGAGTTTCTTCCTTCCCGCGATTCGCAACCGGCGCCGGACGTTTTGCCATGGGCTCTCAGCGCACCGTATGGTTCGGCGCTCTGCTGTTGACGGCCGCGAGCTGCGCTGCGGCTGACCTCACGGCCGAGCAGGTGCGGGACGCGATCGCATCGAGCGGAACTCGCGCGCACCTCGCAGGCAGAGATCTATCCGATCTCGACCTGAGTCGCGTGGATTTCAGGCAGGCGGACCTTGCCGGGGCGAGTCTATTCGGAACCAAGCTGGTGCTCGCCAATCTCTCGGGTGCGGATCTGTCGAATGCCAACCTCAACGGCGCCTGGCTGATGGGTACCGATTTTACCGGCGCAGACCTGTCCAACGCGATGCTGATGTCGGTCGTCATCCTGGGCGGGGAGATCACGCAGCGGCCCAGCTTCACGCGAGCGAACCTGACGGGCGCTCGCATCATGGCCGAGCTCGACGGCGCCAATCTGGCAGGAGCGAATCTGTCCAACGCCCGCCTGGGGGTGAACATCAGAAATCAGGGGATGGGGCAGATGCGCACCAACCTCAGCGGAGCGGACTTGTCCGGCGCCAACCTGTCGAACGCCGACGTCAATCGTTCGCTGCTGCGCTTCGCGAACCTGCGGGGCGCGAATCTGAGCCGCGCCAACCTCTTCCGCGCCGATCTGTCGGGAGCGGATCTCACGACGGCGGAGCTCACGGGTGCGGACTTCACCGAGGCTGACCTGGCCGGAGCGATCCTGAAAAACGTCAGGGGACTGGACGCCGTGAAGGGCCTCGACCAGGCGATCAACCTGGATCGGGCGATCCATTGAATCCACCGGGCGCGATGAGCGGCTCCGCGCTGACCGACCTGTCGCCCCTGGAAACACGGGTGCTCGGTGTTCTGGTGGAGAAGCAGCTCACCACGCCGGATTACTATCCGCTGACCCTCAACGCCCTGGTCGCGGGGTGCAACCAGAAGTCCAGCCGCAATCCGGTGATGCAAGTCAGCGAGGCTGAAGTGCAGACAGCGCTCGACGCGCTGAAGCGTTGGACGCTGGTGATCGACAGCTATGGCGCTTCGGGACGCGTGATGCGCTACGCCCACAATCTGCCCAAGGTCCTCGACGTCGGCCAGCAGATCACCGCGCTCCTGGCAGTGCTCATGCTGCGCGGGCCGCAAACGCCCGGCGAGCTGCGCACGGGCAGCGAGCGGATGTACAGTTTCGCCGACATTTCATCGGTGGAGGCCTTCCTCGAGGAGATGGCGACGCGTCCCGCAGGCGCGCTCGTGGCAAAGCTGCCCAGGCAGCCCGGCTCCCGCGAGCATCGCTGGGCTCAGCTGCTCGGCGGGCCGCCGCCGGTGCAGCCTGATCCGGCGCCAGCCGAGAGAGAGCCCGCCGCACCAAACGAAGTGGCTGCTTTGAAAGCGAACCTCGAGGAGTTGCGCGGCGAGGTAGCGCAGCTGCGTGCTCTGGTCGAGCAGTTGCGGCAGGAGCTGGACCTCAAGCGAACGCAGCCGTGAGCAAAGTCTTCGTCCACGATCAGCTGATCCGGTTCGCTCACTGCGATCCAGCGGGCATCGTGTACTTTCCCCGCTTCTTCGACCTCGCGCACAGCACCATGGAGGATTGGTTCGCCTCCGGCCTGCAGCAACCGCTGCCGGATCTGATCCGCGACCGCCGCATCGGCACACCGACAGTCAGCGTGCAGTGCGAATTCGTAAAGCCGCTGAGAATGGGCGACACGCTGCGTTTCGAGATGCGCGTGTTGAAAGCCGGGAACGCTTCGCTGCAGCTCGCTTACACGGGAAAGAAGGACGGCGTCGAGCACCTGAGAATGGTCCAGACCATCGCTTTCATGGCGCTCGACGGGGGCAGCGCGACGCCGATCCCGGCGGACCTGCGTCCACGCATCGAAGAGTACCTGGCTAATTGACCGGCGGAAGAGACTGCTGCGTGGCCGTCACTTGACCGCGTAGACGTTGGGCCGGGTCTGCGCTTGCGCCGTGCTGGATGCGAGCATGCGCGCGGCCTCTTCGGCCGGCACCGCCGGGGAGAAGCAGAACCCCTGATAGGCCTGGCAGCCCATGGCACGCAGGAACTCGACCTGACGCGAGCTCTCCACCCCCTCCGCGACCGTGTCGAAGCCCATGTCCTTCGCGAGGCTCACGACGGCACGGGTGACGGCGGCGTACTTTGCCGATTCGGCTACGCCGTGCACGAATCCGCGGTCGATCTTCAGGGTGGTGATCGGCAGTTCCTTGAGGTGGCCCAGGCTCGAGTAGCCGGTGCCGAAATTGGCGATCGCGATGCGCGCGCCGAGCGCACGCAGGCGCTCCAGCACCTGTCCTGCGCCGGGCTCCGACATCAGCTGATTCTCCGTGATCTCGAGCTCGATCAGCTCGCCCGGCACGTTGTAGCGGGACAAGATCTCGCCCAGCTTTTGCGCGACACTCGTGTCGCGCAGCTGCGCGGCCGAGAAATTCACCGAGACTGGAACCGCTTCGAGTCCCGCGGCACGCCACTCGGCGATCTGGGCGCAGGCCGCATCGAGCGTCCAGTGCGCGATGGCCCCGATCAGCGAATTGCTCTCCTCCGCGAACGAGATGAAGTCTCCCGGGAGGAGCAGTCCGCGGCGCGGATGCTGCCAGCGCAAGAGCGCCTCCAGCCCGCGCAGGCGGCCATCGTCCAAGCGCACCTGGGGCTGGAAGTGCAGGCGCAGCTCGCCGCGCTCCAGGGCCTGGCGCAGCTCGTGTTCGATGTCGAGCTGCTTCTGCATCCGGTCAAGCATGTCCGGCGAGAAGAAGCAATACACGTTTTCGCCGCTCGTCTTGGCCCGATGCGCGGCTTGCTCGGCGTGCTGCAGCAGCACGCGCGGTTCTTTCCCGTCGACGGGAAACACTGCGATACCGATTGACACACCCGCCCGCACCTCACGCTCCGCGAGAGGGAACGGCTGACGCACCTGCGACAGGATCTTCTCGGCCACCGCGGAGATCTGGCCTTCGCCGTTCGTCTCTTCGAGGATCAGCGCGAACTCATCACCGCGCAGCCGGCACAGCGTATCGCTCTTGCGCAGGCTCCCGGTGAGCCGGGTCGCGAGCAGCAGCAGCAGGCTGTCGCCAGCGTCGTGACCCAACGTGTCGTTGACCAGCTTGAAGTTGGACACGTCGATCAGCATGAGGGCGCCTGCAGTGCCCGACTCCGCCGATTCGAGCAGCACGCGCTCGATCTGGCGCGAGAAGTACTGCCGGTCGGGCAGTTTGGTGACCGGGTCGTAGTGGGTGAGCTCTTCCAGGCGGCGCTGCGCGTGAGTGCGCTCCGCGAGCTCGCGCCGCAGCGTGGCTTCGCGCTCGGAGATGCGATCGAGCAGACCGTTGCAGGCGGCGGCCACTGCGCCCACTTCGTCCCGATACTCCACCGTCGCGCGCAGCTCGTAACGCTTCTCGGCGAAGATGCGTCGCGTGAGCGCGGTCAGGCGCATGATCGGCCCCAGGATCCCGTGATGCCAGCGCAAGGTGGCCACATACGCGATGACCAAGGCGATCGCGGCGATCAGCGACGCCTTGATCGCGAACGCCGCGAGGTCGTAGCGGAACTGCGTGAGATCGGTCGCGATGGCGATGACGCCGATCGCGTCGTCGCGCACCATCACCGTCTGGTAGGTTTCCAGATAGTCATCGTGCAGCAGCTGCCCCTCGCTCACTCCCGGCGCCAGCGGCGGGGCGCCCACGCGCGAATGGGCGTTGATGTAGCCGGCGATTGGCTGGCCGCGCGCGTCGAACAGCTGCGCTGACAGCACCGCGGGTGCAAAGCGCAAGGATGCGATGACGCGCTCGGCGGCTTCCCTGTTGCCCTCAGCCAGCGCCGGCGCGCTGTGGTAGGCCAGCATGTCGGCGCGAGCGGAGGCGTCCGTCAGCAATCTCGCTTTGGCGTCCTGGTAATGATCTCCGATCACCAGGCCCCACGACAGAAGCACGACGCTCGTCAGCGTCAGGAAGCTGGCTATCAGCAGCTTGACGGCGAGCGGCAGGTTACCAAAGAGACGGTTCATGAGCGGGGGCGCAGTGCGTCAGCGCAGCAGGAGACCGGCGACCCGGAGATCTCTGCGTCGGTCGTCTGACGATCAGCCCCGCGTGCGGCAGCGCAGATCGGCGCAAAAGCACCAAGGGTGTGGCGCTCAGAGGTCTCGGGGCCACCGCGGTGACAGCCCGTTTTCCAGCGACGCATCAATGACTTCTCCATGTGACAC
Organism: Burkholderiales bacterium; assembly: GCA_035499005.1. GTDB lineage: Bacteria > Pseudomonadota > Gammaproteobacteria > Burkholderiales > SHXO01 > SHXO01. The sequence goes on from DATJZQ010000003.1 coordinate 23,313, forward strand.
GACCGGCCTCTGACAATCCGTTGACCAATCGGAAGCGCTACTTGCGTTCCCCATCGCAATGCGCATGCCATTGCGCTGGGCGCGGGCCGTTCGCACCTTGTTGTCGGCGGCAAGATGATGACTCACGCCGCTGATGCTATAGTCCCCCGCAGCTTGGCAGTAGCAAACAAGCGCACACAAATGGGAGGAGGCGATGAGCGTTCGACGAATCACCACTGTACTGACCTTCGTTCTGAGTGCCGCCGCGGCGATCGGACTGGGATTGCCCAGCGCATACGCCGACGGCGATCTAATGAGCGCGCTCAAGGCCGCCAAGGTTGTCGAGCTGAATTTCATCTGGGACCAGAAGTCGCCGGTACTGAGCTTCAATCCGCCGTTTGCCGCGGCGCTGGTCAACACTCACAGGCAGACCAATGGCTGGATTCCCGAGCTGTCCTTCGCGGCGGACATGATGTATTTCAGCGGACAGCACGGGGCTCCGACCATCGACGCGATCGGTCACATCGGCCACAACGGCAAGCTGTTCGGGGGTCTGATCGCCGAACAGAGTGAGGCGCCCAGCGGCCTGCTGGCGCTCGGCGTCGAGCACTACCCCAAGGACAAGTTCATCAACCGCGGGATCCTGCTCGACGTCGCGCGTTACAAGAACGTCGACGCCCTGCCGCCGGGCGAGGAAATCAGTGCGGCGGATCTGGAGGCCACCGCGCGCGCACAAGGCGTGGAAGTGCGTCCTGGTGATTCGGTGCTGATCCGCACGGGCTACGGGCGTTACTTTGAAACCGACAAGGCGAAGTACATGGGCATACGGCCCGGCCCCGGGGAAGGCGCGGCGAAGTGGCTGGCGGATAAGAAGGTCTTCCTGACGGGCGACGACCAGCTCACCTACGAGGTCTACCCGCAAAAGGGCACCATCTTCCCAGCGCATCGCATTCTGATCGCGGACAACGGCATCTACATCGTTGAGAACTGCAACCTGGAGGAGCTCTCGCAGGTACTCGCTGCGCGCAAGAACTACGAGTTCGTGCTGGTGTTGAACCCTCTCCGGCTGCGCGGCATGACCGGCTCGCCGCTGAACGCCTTCGCGATCATTCCGTAGTACCTCGACCTAAGACCCTCACCCCAACCCTCCCCCGCCCGTGGGGAGGGAGCACGACGTGAAGGAGACTGCGTGAACTACCCTCGCCTCGGCACGGCCGCAATCGCCGCTGCATGCCTGCTTCCTGCGTCGGCCCCGGCGCAGGAAGCTACTCTCAAGATGGTGAGCGCCTTCGCGGAAAATTCGCAGTATGTGAAGCGCCTCGAGACCTTCATCGCCAAGTTCAACGCCGACCACAAGGGCGTCGCGCAGATCAACTTCATCGGCGGCCCGAAAGCCATCCCCACCTTCGAAACCGGCAATGCGGTGCGTTCGGGCGTGGTTGAAATGGCCCTCGCCACGGGTGCCTTCTACACCAACATCATGCCCGAGGCGGATGCGCTCAAGCTGGCGCAGATCCCGGTCGCCGAGCAGCGCAGGAATGGCGCCTTCGACTACATCAACCGGCTGTGGAGCGAGAAAGCGAACATGGTGTACCTGGCGCGCATGGTGGAGGGCACGCCGTTTCACATCTATCTGAACAAGAAGATCGACAAGCCTGACCTGACTGGTCTCAAGCTGCGCACCACACCGGTCTATCGAGACTTTTTCATGGCGCTCGGGGCGCAGGTGGTGCAGACCGCTCCGGGCGAGCTGTACACGGCGCTCGAGCGCGGCGTGGTGGACGGTTACGGCTGGCCGATCACCGGCATCTTCGATCTCTCCTGGCAGGAGAAGACCAAGTATCGCGTGGACCCGGGCTTCTACAATGCCGAGGTGTCGATCATCGTCAACCTCAACGCCTGGAACAAGCTCTCGGCCGCGCAGCGCGATGCACTGACCAAGTGGGCGCTTTGGATCGAGAGCCAGAACGCCGATTTCTGGAGCAAAGAGGTCGAGCGTGAGACCAAGCGCCAGGCCGACGCGGGAATCCAGGTGATCAAGCTCGACGGCGCGCAGGCGAAGCAGTTCGTCGACAAAGCGTATGAAACCGGCTGGGCGGGAATCATCAAGCAGAGTCCCGAGCACGGCCCGAAACTGCAACAGCTGTTGAGCAAGCACTGAGGGCGGCCGATGGGCTCCCCCTTGCCCCGGCAGTCTCCCGCATCCCCCTCCCGCGAGCGGGGGAGAGTTGGGGTGGGGGCCGCAGCGCTCCCCTGCTTCCGCTAGCAGCGCGAAGGTTCATGCGCCGCGCGTACCACCTTCTCATGCAGGCCAGCGGCGTGGCGGCGGCGCTGGTCATCGGCGTCGTCGTGCTGCTGGTTACTGTCGACGTCGTCGGACGCAACATCGGCCTCGGCGGCCTGCCCTGGGCCGTGGAAGTCTCCGAATACAGCCTGCCGCTGGCCACGTTCCTCGCCGCGCCGTGGCTGCTCTACAGAAACGAGCACGTCCGGATCGATATTCTCCTCACCACGCTCCCACGCGGCGCCGCGCGTCAGATCGACCGCGCGGCCGACGCGGTCGGGCTCGCCGTGTGCCTCGTCTTCGTCTGGTACGGCATCAAAGTCATCGCCGATTCGATGCACCTCGGCTCGATGATCATCAAAACGCTCGTGATCCCGGAGTGGTGGACTTTCGTGCCGGTGCCGATCTGCTTCGCCCTGCTCGGCGTCGAGTTCGTTCGCCGCATGCTCACCGGCTCGAGCATCGTCTCCGGGCAGATCGGCTCGCAATGAGGCCGCTGCGGTGAGCTGGTACGCAGCCTGCCTGTTGCTGTTCGGCTGCCTCGCGGTTGCTTTCGCGACCGGGATGCCGGCCGCGTTTTCGTTCTTCGCGATCAATATCGCAGGGGCGTATCAATATCTCGGCGGTGACGCGGGCCTGGCCCAGCTCGTGCGCAACGGCGTCAACTCGATCACCAACTTCTCGCTCACCCCCATCCCATTCTTCATTCTGATGGGGGAAGTGCTGTTCCACACCGGTGTCGCGATGAAGGCGATCGACGCGATCGAGCGTCTCATCCGCCGCGTTCCTGGCCGACTGGCGGTCGTCGCCGTGGTGGCGGGAACGATCTTCTCGGCCATCTCCGGCTCGACCATCGCAACGACGGCCATGCTCGGCAGCCTGATGCTGCCGGAGATGCTGCGCCGCGGGTATCACCCGAGCATGGCGATGGGACCGATCATGGCGATCGGCGGCGTCGACATGCTCATTCCGCCCTCGGCGCTCACGGTGCTGCTCGGCAGCCTTGCCGGGATCTCGATCTCGCATCTGCTGGTGGCCGGCATCGTTCCCGGCCTGCTGCTCGCGGCGGTGTTCGTGGCCTACATCATCGTGCGCGCAAAGGCGAGGCCCGAGGTCGCGCCGTCCTTCCAGGAAGCGGAGGAGGTGAGCGGGTGGGAGCGGTGGCGACCGCTCGTGGCGTATGTGCTTCCGCTCGCCCTGATCTTCGGCGTCGTGATCGGAGCGATGTCGGCGGGCTGGGCGACGCCCACCGAATCGGCGGCGCTCGGCGCTGTCGCCACGGTCGCGGTGGCGGCGCTGTACCGGTCGTTGAAGCTGTCGAGCCTGATGAAGGCCCTGCTCGGGACCGCGGCGATCTCGAGCGTGATCCTTTTCATCATTGTCGGCGCCACCACGTTCTCGCAGATTCTCGCCTTCTCGGGAGCGACCAGCGGGCTGGTTGCCGCGGTGCGAGACGCCGGCTTCGGTGCGGGCGGGGTGCTGATC
>DATJZQ010000004.1:0-6390 GCA_035499005.1 Burkholderiales bacterium
TCGTATTTCTCCTCGCCAATGCCCTCGGGCGCTGGGGCAGTGAAAACCTCGCCGCACAGAGCGCAACGCAAATGGTCGCGCTCGTAGATTTTGCCAACCAGTGGCGAGACACCGGTGATGCGCACGAGTGTCGCCGGCTCCGGCATCGCATAGAGGCGGCCCTGCTGGCACTCCGGACAGCCGTCGCCTGCATGCAGCGACGGATGCGGCACCGCGATCTTCTGCGCGCCTGTGTACGCCGCCGCGCCGTTGCGGCCGTGGCCAGGCACTTTGTCGCCGCTCGCCGTTCGCTCGCCCGTTGGCTTGCGCCGCGGCTTTCCAGTCCCGACGATGTGGCAGGTCTTCTCCGTACGAGCTCCGAAGAGAATTGCACGAAGACGTTTAATCGAAGCCGTCTTCCTCTTGAGCTCCTCGGTGACGAACGCGGTAGTCAGCACCGTCGCTTTCAGCTGCGCTTGCTCCGGCGCGCTGAGCACCGCCTGAGTCTTGGCGAGAATCGCCTCGAGCTGCTCGGGGGTGACCTGGATGAACTCGCGCGCGGCCTGCACCGCCGCTGCTCTCCTGCCTCGCCTCGCTTTGCTCATGAGCCCCTCGCCAGCCGCTTTCGGAAGTCGTGGCAGAGCGGGTAGCCCAGCACGTCTTTGAGCGGCCGATTCGCGCGATGCGTCAGGTCGTCCTTGCCGCGCCCCGTCGTCTTTCCGAGGAAGAGCCAGTTCGCTGCACGGTAGCAGGTGCCTTTGAACCGGTCCGGCTCTACGAAGGTCTCGGCGAACCAGACTGGATGTCCATAGACCCGCTCCCATTCAAGAGGCAGCATGCGCACCATGCGCCCGAGCAGATGCGAGGCCAGGTGTGGCACCTCGACCCAGGGCAAGATCAGGTAGCGACTGTTGTAGGCGACGAAGCGGATGTTTCGCCGGCGTTCCTCGCCAGACCACCCGAGGAAACGGTCTCTGGGTCCCAAGTGTCGGGGCGCCGAGCTCCACGCAAACAGCGCCACCGGACGCTCACCCGCGAAGACGATGTGCTTGAGGTGCTCGCCGACCGGCTGCATGTAGCCGAGGTAGTGATGCATCTGGATCAGCGCGTTGAAGAGCGGCTCCTCGGCCGTGCGCCGTACCTGGCGGAACTCGAGCGGCCCAAGCTCGCGCAAGCTTCCACGGACCGGCGAGCGCTCCACTTGCACAGCCCCAGGTTTCGCGCGCCGCGTGAGCGGATTGGGCGGTCGCCACTTGGTCGGCGGCAGCTGGATATAACCGGCGCGGTCGAGCGCGAGCATCAGGGAGCGGCACACCATGTCGCGCGGCGCCCCGTTGGCCTGGGTCCAGCCCCATGCCGCGCACAGATGCTGCGAAAGCCGGCGCCGGCTTTCGCCCGGGTGCATGGCAATCAACTCGCGAATGAATGACACATCATCGTCGGTCACTTCACGACCGCGGTGGCGCAGCAACGCTTGCATGTCTCCTGCGTACCAGAAGATGAAATGGAACGCAAGCCCTCATGCTCATGCTCTATGCGCCGACCTTGCGCCAGCTCGGCGCCGCCTGCGTCGCCCAGGGATTGCCAGCGCACAGCAGCACCTGCAGCTCGTGCGCCTGCAGGGCGGTGGCCGCCCGGTCCCCAGGTGACGGCCACCAGCGAAACCGCCCCTTCGAAAGACGCTTATGCGCCAGCCAGAAGCCCTGGCCATCGTAAACCAAAAGCTTCACCGCCGTACGGCGGCGATTGCGGAAGACGAAAACCGCGCCCGTGAACGGATCCTCGCCCAGCGCTGCGCGACAGTGCTGGGCCAGACCGTCTATGCCGCGGCGAAAGTCGGCGGCCTCCACCGCGACCAGCACGCGCATTTATGTGAAGCCGCCGGATATGTGGAGTCGGCCGGAACCGGTGGCCCCTGCGCTTGAGATTTGGCGGGTCGCGGCACCGCCGCCGGCGGGGGTCTCCACATATGTTCTCCGCGCTCACAGGTCCTCGAGCCATTCGATGATGTCTTGCCGGCTGCGCCAGGGGATGTCCCCGGTCGGCTCGGGGACCGGCGGGGTGCAGCGCTCGATGGCCTCACGCTTCATCGCCATGTCGATCTCGATGTACTCATTCGTCGTGGTGACGCTGACGTGGCCGAGCCAGGACTTGATGACGTTGGTCTCCACGCCGGACTGCAGCAAGTGCATGGCGGCGGTGTGCCTCAGGGTGTGAGGGCTGATGCGTTTGGTGGCGAGCGACGGTCGCTGCCTGGCCGCCGTGGTGACGTGGCGCTTGAGAATTACCACGATCCCGAAGCGTCCCAGACGGCGGCCGTGCGCGTTTAGGAAGAGAGGCGCGTCCAGGCGGCCTCCATCGTTGCGTTGCTTGAGGTATGCCTGCAGCGCCTCGACGGTTTCTGGCCAGATGGGGCACGCCCGTTCTTTGCGGCCCTTGCCGAGGATGTGCACCAGGGGCGGCGTCTCGAATCGGACGTCCTTGATGTTCAGGCCGACCGCCTCCGAGGCGCGCGCGCCGGTGTTGTAGAGGAGGGTGAGCAGCGCCAAGTCGCGCAGGCCATGCCGGTGCGGCGGCTTTGGCACGTCGAGCAGCGCCTTCATCTCGTCGCGCTCGAGGTAGGTCATGGTGCTCGATACGGTCTTTTTGACGGGTATATCGAGGACGCGACGGCACAGCTCCGCCTGCTGTGGATCCATTTCCGCGACGTACGCGAAGAAACGATGGACGGCGATCAGCCTGCAATTCCGCGTGGCCGCGCAGTTCTTCCGTTCGGCCTCGAGATAGGCGAGGAAGGCGAGCACGGTGTCGGACCCGAGATCGTCCACCTGGAGCCGGATCACCTGGCGACCGGTTCTGCGCGCCGTGAAGCGGAGCAGGAGCTTGATGCTGTCCCGGTAGGCGAAGATCGTGTTGGTGCTGACGTCGCGTTGCCCAGCGAGGTAGGTCTCGAAGAAGCCGCGGAGCAACGCCGGCAGAGTGGTCTTGGTGCTCATCGCGCGCCTCCCGCCGGCAGAACGTCCTGCGCGAAGGCATGAAAGCGGGTGCTCGCCTGCTCCAGCAGAGCGGCGGTGATCGGCAGGTAGAGCTCTGTGTCGCTGACGCGGGCGTGCCCGAGGTAAGTGCTCAAGAGCGGAAGCCGGTTCATCACGTTGTCGCCGTCGCGATACCACTGGAGGAGGCGCGTGACGGCGAAGGTGGCACGTAGATCGTGCAGGCGGGGTCCGCGACCGGTTGGGCCTCGCAGTCCCGCCGCGATGGCGATGTCTCGGAACATCCGCTCGACCCAGCCGATGCCGTAGGCCTTTCGGCGACCCGAAACGAAGAACGCCTCGTCGGTACCGATGGGCGCCACCGCGTCGCGAAGCTGACGGTAGCAGCGCATCATGTCCGCGGTGCCCTTCGACAGCGGCACAAGGCGCGATTTGCGAAACTTGGACTGCCGGATCGAGAGCACCCCGCTCTCAAGATCCACGTCCTTGAGCGTGAGATGCAGCGCCTCGGAGATCCGTAAGCCGGCCGTGGCGAGCAGCAGGATGATGGCGTGCATCGTGCGCGAGCGGATCGGGCAGCGATGACGCCCGGCCCAATCCCGCAGCGATAACGCGCCATCGAGCAGCAACCGAACCTCCTGCCGCGAATAGATGTGTGGCTGCGCTGCCGGGCGACGTCGGGGCAGGAGCGTCTCGCCGGGGATGAAGGTTTGGGGGCGCCGCTTCGCCAGGAAGCGGCAGAAGCGACGCAGGAGGTGGTACCGAGCAATCCGGGTGTTTGGCCCCCGCGACTTGCAGGGCGCGAGCCACGCCCTGGCGAACGCCTCGTCCAGGGTTCCCGATATGAGTGCCCTCTCCTGGGAGAAGCGGTCGAGCGCCCGGAGCTTGGTCAGGAGCGTCTTGTTGACTACTGCGCTGGCCTCGAGAGTGGCGGTGAAGTCGGTGAGCTCGGCGGCCAGCGGTCCGCTGAAGTGCGTCCCGTTCATGACACCACCTCCGGATCCAGCGCCACCGTCTTCAGGTCCTCGACGTGCAGCTTGGTGTAGATGAAGGTCGTCTCCGTGCTCCGATGACCGAGCACGTCAGCGATGCTCTTGAGCGTCTCGCCGCTGCGCAGCAGGTGGATGGCCAACGAGTGGCGCAAGGTGTGGGCGCCACGCCTGGGTGCCTTGATTCCCGCTTTGTCGAAGCAGCGCGACAGCCAGCGGTCGATCTTGCTGTGAAGGGGCCCATGCGGAGCCCTGCTGCAAAGGAAGATCTGCCGATAACGCGCATCGGGCCGTTCTTCGCGCATGTACTCCACAAGCGCTTCTCCCACGGGCCGCGTCAGTGGCAACTTGCGCGTACGGCCGGTCTTCGGAGAGAAGATCGTGATTTCGTGGTCGTCCCAGTCGATGTCCTCGAGCCGCAGCGCTCGGATCTCACAGCTTCGCAGGCCGTAGGTGGCGGCCAAGAGAAGCATCGCGTAGTTGCGACGCCCGTTGATTTCGCGCCGGTCGACCGCCGCGAGTAGCCGTTGCACCTGGTCCCAGCCCAAGGCGCAGGGCACATCTGCTAGACGGTACTTCCGTCGCAGCGGCACCGCGCCGATCAGGTGCCTGGTTCCATGGCTGCGGAGGTCTAGCCAGCGCCAGAAGGCGGACAGCGACAACGCCACGTGGTTCCAGGCCGGGACGCCGAGCGAGGCTCCACGCTCGCGACCGAACGTCAGCAGATCATCCGCGGTCAGCTGGGCTAGCTCGTCGGCACTGACCGCATCACCGCGGCTGATCAGGAAGTCGCGGACGTAACGCCCGTAGTTGATGATCGTGTTCTCGGCCAGGCCACGGTCGTCACGCAGAAACCGGCAATATCCCTCGAGCAACTCGTGGTAGATCGGCTCAATCGATACGGGCGGCGGAATCGTGCCCTCCTCGCGCAGCATCGCGAGTAGCTTTGCCAAACCACGTCGCACCGGCACGGCTCGCCGCCCCGGCCTTTGCCGCCGGTGGTAGCAGCAGCAGACCGGCAGATGCTTGCAGATGAACTCCTCGATGACCGTTTCGTCGAGATGCTGTGCAGCGACTTCTCCCTGTGCCTCCTGCAGAACTCGGCCCAGGTGAACCACGGCGTGCGCGCACTCCCGGCGGTACCTCTCGTGGTAGCCGTGCTCGCGCAACGAGAGCACCAGGCGCAGGGCCTCGCGGCCCAGCGGCGCGTCCTCCCAACGCGTGTCGAATAATCCGTTCCAATATGCCTCTTGCATCTCTGCCTCCGTGGGTGAGGGTGGAGGCAGAGCATCGTGGCACGCAGAAGGTTATGTGAAGCCGAGCGAGCCCAAGCTCCTGGCCTAACGGCTCCCGTAGTCGACGCTCCACATATCCGGCGGCTTCACATAAATGCGCAAATGTGGAGCTCCACATTTGCGCATCTGTGGCGTGATCTGAATCATGTCCGCCGCCTGAACGATTCGACCACCGCGGCGACGTCGACCGCGATGCTGCGCGAACACCGGATAGTCAGCCGTGCACCGTCGGCGGCAACGACCTCAACGGTCGCGACGGAATCGGGCGGCGCCATCCCGACCAGCTCCGCGCCGCTCAGCTCGAGAAACCCGGAGCCGGCACCACCCGGCGACGGACGTCGCCCGGGTCCAGGCGCCATGGCGACGCGCTGCTGCAGCGACTCGTACCCGATCCGCAGCGCCCGCGACACCGGGCAGACCCCGAGGCTCTGTGCGAGCGCTACGGCTTCGTCCCATAGCTCGGCCGGCATCGGCCCACGCTTGCGCCGTGTCAAACGCCAATACTCGATACGCCTTCCCAACTGCTGCAGCCGCGCCGTGACCTCGCCCGCCATGAGTGCCGTCCTTCCCAGCCTGAGTGGCTGGGCCAGGACGGTAGAACGGACAGCCGGTCGGGCTCACGCACGCCCGCCGGAAGGACACGCCTCTTATGAGGGGATGCGTCAGGCTTGCGACTACAGTCGGAAGCAGGCAGCCGCCCGGAAAAGGAACGAGTCGCGGGTCGATCCGGGCGCTATCCCAAAGGCTGGGCCGGCGACGATTTGAAAGCGGCTCCATTCCCAGCCCATGGTCGGACCTGCGAACGCCGAGAGACCACCCTCTGCCCCTGGGGAGGCGCTCTCTTCGAGATCCGCGACCACTCCCTCGAGGCCGACGCGGAACCCGAGCGGAAGCGAGTAGGTGGCACCGAGGGTGGCCTGCACGTCCAGCTCGTCTGCGTCGGTGCGGAAAGTGTGCGAGCCCGTCACGGACGCGGCAACCCTGAATCGCTGGCGGTTCCAAGCGCCGGTCGCGGTCAAGTTGATGGTTGACGCACCGTTGAAGTCATAGCTGTAGCTCGGCCGGAGCGAAAAGCGCCAAGTCCTGCTCGTCGGATCGGTCAGAAGAACGTGGATGCCGCCTTCGAAGCTGAGA
>DATJZQ010000005.1:0-35395 GCA_035499005.1 Burkholderiales bacterium
CGGAGCCGAACGGTCAATGGCGGGCGGTGTTCGAGCGAACGCTGGCTTGGCGCCGGGCGCTGGAGCGGGAAAAGAAGATCAGAACTGAGCCGGCGACCAGAAGGAATGGGACCATCATTACCACGCCGGCCAAGGCCAACAGTATCCCCCCTAGGGCGGCGGACACGATAAGTCCGGCCACGGGCAGGACGACAAACAACAGGAGCGCGATCAACCCGAGGCCGGCTATCAGCGCCAGCAGGCCGAACATCAGGCGTGCAATCGGGTTCGCCGTGTCGCGCGGGGGGAGGCCAAGTCTAAGCTGTTCCATTTACAGTTCCTTCAACGTTCTCGCGCCCGTCGGCGCCGACGCGCTAGCCCAAAAAATGCGAACTGGCGTGGCGCCCGGCGCCCGGCGGGCGGTAGCTCATGGCGTTTATCGTAAAGGGACAACCGGTTGGGCGCAACAGGCCGCCGGAACGCTCTTGCAGTCCCGGCCGGTCGCCTGAGAAAAAGGACGTTTGTTGTTTAAGATCAGGGATTTGTAGCCACCTTTTCACGAACGGCAGGCGGATAGCGAGCGAAGTGTTTCCGGATCCCCTGCAGCATCGCGCTGGCAAGCTGGTCCTGGTAGTCGACCTTGCGCAGTCTCTGCTCCTCGCTCGGGTTGCTGATGAACGCGGTCTCGACCAGGATCGAAGGAATGGACGGCGACTTCAGAACCGCGAAGCCCGCTTGTTCTACACGCCCTTTGTGCAAAGTGTTGACACCCCCGATTTCGGCCAATACCGCACGCCCGAGCTGAATGCTGTCGCTGATCGTCGTTGTCTGCGAGAGGTCGAGCAGCACCTGTTTCACGTAGGGGTCGCGGTCGTCCAGATTGATCCCGCCGATCAGGTCGGCCTCGTTTTCCTTCTTGGCTAACCAGCCTGCGGCGACAGAGGTCGCTCCGCGCTCCGAAAGGGCGAATACGGATGAGCCCCGTGCATGGGGCTTGATGTAGGCGTCGGCGTGGATCGATACGAACAGGTCCGCGCGCACCTTGTGCGCCTTCTCGACGCGCTCCTTGAGCGGCACGAAGTAATCGCCGTCTCGGATCAGCAGGCCACGCATGCCGGGCTCTGCATCGACCAGTGCCTTCAGCTTGCGCGCGATTGCGAGTGTGACGTCTTTCTCATACGTGCCATAGCGACCCTTGGCACCAGGGTCCTCGCCGCCGTGGCCGGCGTCGATGGCGATCGTCACGGGTCGAACCACGTCGCGATTGGGCGCCCCCTTGCGTATCCGGCTTGCCTTGCCTGGCGACGGCTTGACTGGCTCTATCTCGGAAGGGGCTGTTTCCTTAGCGGGCGAAGCCATGGGGCCAGCTTGTGTGCCGGAGAAGTCGGCATCCGCTGACCCGTCGCGGTCCCTCGGCGTCAGGGCATGAGCCTGCGCCGTATCCGGCTGTTTGCCTTTCTCCAATTCCTGCAGCAGCGTCATGATTGGATCGACGGGATGCGCAGGGTAGATGTCCACAACCAATCGGTGGCCGTAATTTCCCACCGGTTTCAGAGAGAACGTCTGCGGCTTGATCTCGCCGCGCAGCTCGAGGACCAGCCGAACCACGCTCGATCGATTTCGGGCCACACGGATTTGGGCAATGTATGGATCGTCGGAGCCAACGCGCCCGGGCAGTGCTTCGAGCTGCGCGTCCAGCGCCACATCCTCCAAGTCCAAGACGAGCCGTTCCGGCGCCCTCATCGTGAACACGGTGTACTCGATGGGTCGGGCCGACTCGAACGTGATCCGTGTGTACTCGGGGCCTGGCCAAACGCGCACATCCGAGATGACGACGCTCGCCCTGCCGGATGTCGCAACGACCAGGCAGCACAGCGCGACTGTCATGGCCGCAAGGGTGCGCATGAGAGGCGCGCGCCACGAGACTGTACCGGCGCGCAGGCGAGACCCCCATCCGCCGTGCTTCATGTGCTCCATGCCTTTAGACACTGTCTTCCCACTGCACTGTGCGCGCTGATGCGCGCCTCGCGTCCACTACCGGCATATCCGAGCCGGATCTGAAGGTCTGCCAGCGGAAGGTCGTCTGCCGCCTTCTCAGGCCATTCCACGAGGCAAACGGCGTCGCTGTCGAAGACGTCCCGGAACCCGGCGTCCACCCACTCTTGCGGTCTCTTGAAGCGATAAAAATCAAAGTGATGCAAGTATAAGCTAGAAACTTCGTAAACTTCAACCAGCGCAAAGGTCGGGCTCTTGACCCGGCCTGGGTATCCTAACGCTCGAAGGCACCCGCGGACTACGGTCGTCTTCCCGGCCCCGAGTCCCCCACTGAGGAAGACCACCAACCCGGGCCTGAGCTGCGCAGCAAGTCGCGCGCCGAGCGCCAGGGTCGCCGATTCGTCGGGCAGGAACAGCTTGACGACGGTTGGCTTACTCCGTTTCGCTGAGACGCTCATTTCGGAACCGGGGGCGCGGCGTCGCGATTTGCTGTGTCGTTTGACTTCCTGCGCGAGCGGATACCCGCTTTCCATCTCATATATTAGACTCACACGAGATCCGCTCGCGGCAATCGCCGCAGCACGAATTCCGCCGGCAACGGCTTGAGGAGAGCTTCATGGCTGACAATTGGCGCTCAAGGATCATCACCCAGGGCGTAGCCCGCTCGCCCAACCGCGCGATGCTGCGCGCCGTTGGATTTGGCGACGCCGACTTCGAGAAGCCGATCGTCGGGGTGGCGAACGGACACTCGAACATGAACCCCTGCAACGCTGGAATTCAGCCGCTGGTCGATCGGGCGATGGCGGCGTTGAAGGAAGCCGGAGCCATGCCGCAGGTCTTCGGCACACCAACGGTGACAGATGGTATCGGCATGGGCACGGAGGGCATGAAATACTCGCTCGTGTCTCGCGAGGTAATCGCCGACAGCATCGAAACCTCGGTCAACGGCCAGATGATGGACGGCGTGCTGGCAATCGGGGGTTGTGACAAGAACATGCCCGGGGCGATGATGGCGATCGCGCGCATGAACGTACCTGGTATCTTCGTGTATGCAGGCACCATCAAGCCCGGGACTTGGAAGGGCCAGGCTCTCACCATCGTGAGCCCGTTCGAGGCGGTGGGGGCGTTCATGGCGGGCAAGATGCCGAAGGAGGACTTCGAGGGCATCGAGCGCAACGCCTGTCCGAGCGTCGGGGCGTGCGGCGGAATGTACACGGCCAACACCATGTCGTCTTCGTTCGAGGCGCTCGGAATGAGCCTGCTCGGCTCCTCGCAGATGGCCTCGCCCGACGCGGAGAAAGCGGACTCGGCGGCTGCGTCGGCTCGGGTGCTGGTCAAGGCCATTCACGGTAACGTTCGCCCGCGCGACATCATCACGCGCAAGGCGATCGAGAACGCCATCGCGTTGGTCATGGCCACCGGCGGCTCCACCAACGCGGTGCTGCACTATCTCGCCATTGCGGCAGCAGCCGAAGTGGAATGGAGCATTGATGACTTCGAGCGGATCCGCGGCAAGGTTCCGGTGCTGTGCGACCTCAAACCATCCGGCCGCTACGTCGCGGTGGATTTTCACCGAGCGGGCGGAGTGCCGCAGGTCCTGAAGATGCTGCTTCAACATGGCCTGCTGCATGGGGATTGCATCACCGTGACCGGCAGAACGATTGCTGAGGAATTGGAGGCCGTGCCGAACGCACCGCGCAAGGATCAGGACGTGATCCGGCAATGGGACAGTCCGATGTATCCGCACGGACACCTGGCGATCCTGCGCGGAAACCTGGCGCCGGAAGGCTGTGTCGCCAAGATCACGGGACTCAAGCGCCACTCGATCACCGGGCCGGCACGGGTATTCGACTCCGAGCCGCAGGCGCTGGAAGCGATCTTGAGCAAGAGCATCAAGCACGGCGACGTGATCGTGATTCGCTACGAGGGGCCAAAAGGCGGTCCGGGCATGCAGGAAATGCTCGCGCCGACCTCGGCGCTCATCGGTCAGGGCTTCGGCGAATCGGTGGGACTCATCACCGACGGGCGTTTCTCCGGTGGCACATGGGGCATGGTCGTGGGGCACGTGGCGCCGGAAGCATACGTTGGAGGCGCGATCGCCCTGGTCAACGAAGGAGATTCCATCACCATCGATGCCGACAAGCGGCTGCTGCAAGTGAACGTTCCGGACGAAGAGCTCGAGCGGCGCCGCGCGCGCTGGAAGCAGCCCGCGCCGCGCTACACGCGCGGCGTGATGGCCAAGTACGTCAAGCTTGTCTCGACCGCCAGCCAAGGTGCGGTGACTGACCGGTTTGGGGGCTGAAGCGCGGTCTTGCCGTCGCGCGGAAGGCGCCAGGCCTCAGTGCATGACGGAACCTTGGCCGATGTTCTGGTAGCGCAGCCGCTCGGTCTCGATGAACTGGGACAGGAATTGTCCTTGCAGCGTGTCCAGCACCGCGTAGCTGACACCTTGCTCGTGGAGCTGTGCGAGCTCGGCGCCGCTAAGCCCGGCGACCGGCTGAGTGCGGATGGTAAACGTCCCGCCCACCCCGATCACATGCGTCAGTGGCGAGCTGTTCAGGCGCTCGATGATCTGCGCATCCGGCATGCCTTCTTTCGCCATCTTTACGATGTCCGACGTCGAGACGGCCGCGCCAGTCAGGAGCTTCTGTGGGTACGGCACCCACTCGGGTGTGCCGATCGGCCTGCCCACCTGATAGTAGCCCGGCGGCGGGGCGGGGACCACGCCGTAGCCGGACTCCAACTTGTCGACGTCCACCGGCTGGGGATAACAGAAGGAACAGGTGCCCAGACTTGCTTCTCCCGTCACCCAGTAGCGCGTAAACAGATCGAGGTCGTCGACAAAGGACTGCTGCAGGTAGTCCAGCACCGGGTCAGGTACGCCGTCGGCTTTGAGCTTGGCAAAGTCAGAGCCGCGCAGGGAGTAGGTCGTCCCCGATTCGCGAATGCGTTTGATGACCAGCGACGGCGACGTCCCCGACTTGCTGGACTCGACCACGTCGGCGATCGGTAACGGCTGCCGCGGGGTGTACCACCTGGCGCACGCGCAGAGCGCGAGGAGCAGTACGGCCGTAAGGACTACGCGGGGTCTCATCTGACGTCCGACTTCCTAGTTCCTAGTTCGTTCTGCAGCCGACGAGATTGGCGTGCGGCAATTCGCCGCGGGCCGTGAGCCCGGCCTTGGTTTGATCTAGGTCAACGGTGCAGTGAACGGGATAGGTAGCGTGACAGCTGGTTGAAAGGAGGAGTCTATGGGATTTCGCACTGTTGTATCGCTCGTCTCGTTGGCCGCCGCCGCTGTCACGCCCGTGCACTCGGCGGACTTTGAACGCGGTCGGACGCTATACGAAAATCATTGCCGCATGTGCCACGAATCGCTGGCTTTCAAGCGCGGCGACAAGACCGCGAAGGACTACGAGGAAGTACGCGCGCAAGTGAGCCGGTGGCAAACCAACACCTCACTCCACTGGAGCGAGGAGGACATCGAGAGCGTGGCCTCGTATGTCGCCAGGACCTACTACAAAATCCCGTGTCCGGACTGTTGAATCGACCTGTTGATCGGTCAGCCTCGACTACGCCATGCTGTCGGCCTAAGCCCGAACATCGGGTACCAGCTGGCGTTCGAGCATCGCGATGTGGTCTTTCAACAGAAGCTTGCGCCTTTTCAGGCGCTTGAGCTGCAACTCGTCCTGGACGGGATCATCTGCTAAGCGAGTGATCACCTCATCGAGGTCCCGGTGTTCGATCCTCAGGACCGCGACTCGTTCCCTGATCGCCACGATCTCTTCCTCGGTCAGGTCAGTCTCCACGAGCACACCCTCCTCCGGAATTGGGTAGACCCCACGCCATAATACTACTGCAACGAACCGCTGGGGGAGTAGCCCTCCGGCATGCCGCGAAAACTCGCTCACGCGCGGATCAGCACATGATGACGCCTGCCGGCTTCTCCGGAATCTACCCCATGATGTACTCGTTCTTCGACCGCAGCGGCCGGCTCGATCGCAGCGCCATGCGGCGGCAAGCGGAGGCGTGCGTGCGCGGCGGCGCGCACGGCATAGCGGTCCTCGGTCTCGCCACCGAGGTCGGTAAACTCACCGAGGTGGAGCGCTGCCAGCTGGTCGAGTGGGTGACACAGGACGTCGGCGGCGCCGTGCCGATCGCCGTGACCGTTTCGGGGCGGACCGTAGACGCCCAGGCCGACTTCGCAAACTGGGCGAGGCGACAAGGCGCGAGCTGGGTGATTTTGCAGCCACCCCCCGAGCGAGCTATGCCGGAAGCATGGTATGTCGACTTCTTTGCTCGCGTCATGGATTCGGTCCCGCTTCCCTGTGCGATTCAGAACGCGCCCGAGTACATCGGGGTCGGCCTGGCGCCCGAGTCCATCAAGGCGTTGCGCGATCGCTGCTCCAATTTCACCCTGCTCAAAGGCGAAGGTCCGGCGCTGGCGATTCGGCACGTCATCGAAGCGGTCTCCGGCAGGCTGGCTGTGTTCAACGGCCGCGGCGGACTCGAGCTCCTGGACAACTTGCGAGCCGGCTGCGCGGGCATGGTCCCGGCGACCGACACGTTCGACTATCAGGTGAGAGCGTTCGAGCTGATGGTGCGCAGTGCGGCTCGTGACGAGCTCGCCGCGGAAGACGTATACCGGAAGATCCTGCCGGCCATCGTGTTCACCCTGCAGTCTCTGGACACGCTGATCTGCTATGGCAAGCGCATCGCGGCGCTGCGACTGGGTTTGCCCGACGTCAGTGATCGCGCTCCGGCGCTGGCGCCTACCGATTTCGGAGTGGCGTGCGCACGGCGCTATGCCGATATGCTCGGACGGCTCGACTGAATACTGGGCGCGCTGCTGCGTGCACCTCGCGCTGGAGTGGTCGGGTCGTGCACCTCTGCAGCGCGTCCTCGGCTATCGTGCTGGCTGAGCGCTGATCGCGCTCGCCGGCCACGCCACACGTGCCACGCCAGGACCAGCGGCGCAGCGAGTCCGATGCCCCAGTGTAAAACACCGATCCAGGGGCGCGTCACTTCGTCGCCGACGTAATAGAGCGCGTAGCCGGAGCCGATCAGCAGCAGCGCGAGCGCAGCGAGCACACAGCCGGCGAACAGGTTCTTGCGCTGGTGCCATCCGCGCCGCACGTGTACCGGGAGCAGCGATCCGATCACCACAAGCGCCAGCATTGCGCTGGCGCCGTGCAGGCGCAGCCACCAGATCTCCAGCGGATGCGCGGTGTCGCCGAACTGGCCTGGCGTCCGCACGAAGTAATGAAACACCAACCATAGCCCGCCGCTCGCGAACAGCCCCGCAGCGCTCCAGTAGACCCATCGGCGATGACCAGTCGAAAGTTTCATCTCGCTCTCAAGCGCCGCTCAGCGGTTTCGCGTCTGCGTCGTGGGCCCGCAGAATGAAGGCGCGCCCGCCCAAGCGTCGTACCAGTCCGCACGCGCGATGGCCCCGGAGCACGACAAGCTTGGTCAGCCCGTCCGCAAGCATGCAATTTGACGCCGCCACCGAGGCGCTGAACGTCGCGGTGGATGCGACGCGTCGCCGGCCGTCGAGGATCGACGTGTGCACCGCTCCATGACGCACGCGGTGGCTGAAATAACCGGCCGAAGTGGCAAGGGCTCCACTCGCCAGGTCGGCGAAGGGAAGCAGCAGGCCCGGCCGCGCCGGGTGTCGGAGGTGGATGCGCCACGCGACCGGGCCAAAACCGCGCAGGTCGCCGCCAGCGTTGACCAGTCCCGCGCTGGCGCCGCGGTCGCGCAGGCATTGCACTGCCCGATCCACCGCGAAACCCTTCGCGATCCCGCCGAGATCGATCAGCAGTCGCCGCGCGAATCGCACCCGTCGGCCCGGCAATAGACGCACGTCGCCCCAGCGCGCGCGTCGGTCCAAGCTGCCACGCACCGCGGCGGGCAAATAACCCAAACGCATCAGTTCGCCCCCGACAGTGACGTCGAAAACGCCAGCGCTGGCACGCGCGAGTCGCTGCGCCGCGTGCAGCACCTCCCAGGTCCACGGATGCACGCGCACCGCGACCCGGTACGCTAGCCGGTTCATCCGTCCGACATCGCTCGCCGCATCGTGAAAGCTCATCAGTCGCTGGACCAGCGCGATGGTATCGAACGCGGCGTCGACAGCCTGCGTGAGCTGTACCTGACACGCGCCATGCGCCGTCACCTCCACCAGGGTTCCCAGCAGCGGGCGGGCGCGGCGCAGCGCAACTGTTTGCGTGTCGCTCATCGGAGGGCAACGTCGTACAGGGCCAGAAGGCGCCTCACACCTTCGGCAATGTGGCGGCAGGATAGCGTTGCGCCGCCGATGTTCTTGATGTCGAGGTCGAGCTTGAGCGGATCACTGTCGCGTTTGCCGATGAACTGCCGGCGCCACGCCGCATTGCGAATCTCGTACCCGTAGCTTTCTCGGTAGTCCATGATTTCCAGTTGCCGCACGACGCCATCGCTGGTCAAACCCACTGCGTAGGTGATCAACTCGTGCTTACCGATCACCTCGTCGACGACAAACACGCCGCCAGTCGACACACGCCATACCCGTTGTTCGCGCACCCGCACGTTCACGCCGGTGCGGCGTTCAATCTCCGCGCGTTGCGCATCGCTGATGGTGACGAACGCCTGCGTGAAATCCGCACCTGGAAAAATCGCCTGCTGTGCCTGCTCGAGCGTCAGGTACTGGGTCGCGTATGCGCATGCCGGCGCAACAATCACGGCGGTGACGGGGATCAGCAGCCAGTTGTTAAATACATCCATTTCTTCAGACCAACTCCGCTGCGACGTCCCGCGCGATCGGCCGCAACGCGGCCTCGAGAACGGTAACGATAATTATTCGCAATTGTACGGGGCGCGGCCAGGCGCGTCAACGTGGCGCGGGTGCAGCGAGAAGGGCGAGATCGGTTCATGCGGCATGCATGTGAAATATGCGCGATGGCTCCCGTCTTGCTATTTATGCATCGAGCGAATCACGCTGTCAGCTCCCGTTGCGTGGCGTATCTGGTGAGCCCCCTTTGACAATGAACCAAGATTTTTTCCGGCAGGAGACCGAAGCGAAAACGGTCAGCGGCTGGATCGCGCTGCTCATCGCGAGCACCCTGCTCGCGTTCGGCGGGTTCTTCCTGTATGGCGCGCTGCCGCGGATGACCTCGCCTCAGTTCCTCGGCGGTCTCGGACTGATCGGCACCGGGGTGCTTTGCATGCGTGGCTTCTTCACCTTACAACCGAACGAAGCCGCAGTGATGATGTTCCTCGGTAGTTACGCCGGGAGCGCGCGCAACAGTGGCTTCCATTGGGTCAGCCCGTTCTACGTCAAGCGGCGGCTGTCTCTACGCGCTCACAACTTCACGACGCCCGTTCTCAAAGTCAACGACGAGCGCGGCAATCCGATCGAGATCGGTGCCGTCGTCGTATGGCGCGTGAACGACACGGCGCGCGCCGTGTTCGAGGTCGAGGATTTCACCCGCTATATCGCGTTGCAGTGCGAATCGGCGCTGCGCGAGGTCGCGAGCCGGCATCCCTACGACAGCGCCGAAGAGGCACTTGTGCGCGCACGCGCGAAGACGCTGCGTTCTGATGCGATCGGAGAGGTTTTGCGCCAGACCATCCAAACGCACAGCAGCGTCGCCGGTATTGCGGTGGATCAGGCCCGGATCGCACATCTTGCCTACGCTCCCGAGATCGCGCAGGTGATGCTGCGGCGCCAGCAGGCCGAAGCAGTTATCGCGGCGCGGCGCAAGCTGGTAGAAGGGGCTGTGGGGATGGTGGAGATGGCGCTGATCGATATCAGCGAGAAAAGCCTTGCGACGTTGACTCCGGCGCAGAGAGTTGCGCTGGTAACCAACCTGATGACAGTACTGGTTGGAGACGCTCAGACACAGCCGGTGCTGCCGATGAACGCCCCGGCAACTACATCCTGACCAGCCGACACCCGATGCAAAGCGGGCAGCCAGTAGCGCGCTGCCCGACCTTCTACATCATGGTCTTGTAGCGCTGGTAGTAAGACAGAACCTTCGGCACGTAGCGCGTGGTTTCACGGTAGGGCGGAATGCGGTTGCCGTATTCCAGAACGCTGCCTTCCCCCGCATTGTAGGCGGCCAGCGCCAGTTTGAGGTCGTTGCCGAACAAGGTCAGCAGGTCGCGCAGGTATGCCGCGCCGCCGTAGATGTTCTGTTCAGGGTCGAGCGGGTTCTGCACACCGTAGCGCCGCGCCGTATCGGGCATGAGTTGCATCAGGCCGCGCGCGCCCTTCGGTGAGCGAGCGAGTGCGTCGTAGCCGGACTCGGCCGAGATTACCGCATGCAGCAGCGCGGGTTCGAGCGAATAGACGCGAGCTGCGGCCAGGATGTGCGCGTGATACCGCTTACGCGCTTCAGTCGAGTAGGGACGCACGCCACGACTGGCAAGCGCGTTGCTGACCAAATCCGGGTCTCGCCGCGTGGTCATGTATAGCTTGAACCGGTTGTCATCAGGAACATTCGTGAAGTGCACGGTTCCGTGCTCATCCACGTAGCGATAGATGTCAGCTTGCGCGGCAGCCGGTACCAAGGTGCCAGCGGTCAACGCGCACGCTACGAATCGTGACGCCAGAGTCAACTTGCGCTCCCTTTGCTGTGGGGGTCCGAAGAAGGCTCCAGGCCAAATGCCGGCCCGAGCTGTAACGCCTTGAAAAGCAAAGGGCGTGCCGACGCAGCTGGCGCGGGTTTACACCGGCCAGCGGCAACGAAATGAAGTCAGCGATCGTGGGGCGGTTCGGAGGGACAGCCGAGACGCGCGCGTTCTCGCTGCACGGAACCCGCGTTTGCCGGAACGATCACGGTCGCAACGGCTGCGAGCACTAGGATAAGAGCAAGATATTCGGGCCAGTCCGGGTGCTCTCCAAGGAGAAGCGTGCTGCTGAACACCCCGACCACGGGGATGAAAAGCGTGCCGAGCGAGGACGCGATGGCCGACGCGCGGCTGACGATTTTGAACCACGCCCAATAGCAAACGATGGACGCTATGGTCAGGTTGTAAATGAGCGCGCCCGCTGCCTGCCAGCTCAACGGTGCAAGCTGGCCGCTTTCGCGCAGCAGTGCGCCGATCACGATCGGCATCCCGCCCAGCAGCAACTGCCAGCCGGTGAACGACGTGGTGGGCAGCGCGGTCGGGTAGCGCTTCATGAGCACGGTGCCCAGCGCCCAGCTGAGCGCTGCGCCAATCACCAGCACGGCTCCGACCGGCGCGGCGCGCAAGCTTGCCCACTCATCGTTCAACAGCAGCACCATTCCACCCATCCCGAGGAGCACCCCGAGTAAGCGCCGTTGCGTGAGGCGCTCGCGTAGCAGGGGCGCAGACAGGAGCGCTACCCAGAGCGGCATGGTGTAGGCGAGAATCGCACTGCGGCCTGCTGGAAGCAGCGTGAGCCCATAAGCGATGAGAATGTTCCAGGCCGTGGTGTTGAGCAGTGCCGTTCCGATCAGACGCGGCCAGTGCGCGCGCGGCGGCAGCAGAGCGTGGCCCGCCAGGCGAGCAATCGCGAAGATTCCGCCCGCACCAGCTATGACGCACAAACTGCGGAAGGTCCAAACTGGAATTTCCGCCAAGGCGAGCTTCATGAGAGGCCAGTTGCATCCCCACCCAAGGCTGAGCACGGCGAGCAGCGCCCAGGTCGAGCGCGGCAGAGTCTGCTGGTCGGCGGTCATTCGGGTGTCGTCATCATGCTGGCGGGGCGCAGCGGCGCCTGCCTCTCAGGCGGCCGCCCGGTCAGCGGGTTGCCGGCGAGCGGCGCGTAGTATACGCGGCACGGGCGAAATCGATACGGGTTCGCCGCTCAAACGCAGCGGCCTCCTCGCGCGCGCGTGATAGCTCGCCCCGCACGCGGCGCAACGCCGCCTGAGCCCAATCCTGTCGCGCGCGTACTGCTCCCTTTCGCTGGGGCTTACGTGTTGTCGTACCTGTATCGCAGCGTCAACGCCGTGATCGCGTCGGACCTGTCGATGGACTTCGGACTCTCGGCGGCGCAACTTGGCTTGTTGACCAGTTCTTACCTGCTTGCCTTTGCCGCTTTCCAGCTACCACTCGGTGTGCTGCTCGATCGCTTCGGCCCCCGCCGCACCGATGCTGCGCTGCTCCTCGTCGCGGCGCTCGGCGGGTTGGTGTTCGCTCAGGCCGGCGGGCTCTCATCGCTCATCGTTGGGCGCGCCTTGATCGGCCTGGGCGTGTCCGGATGTCTGATGTCGGGTATCAAGGCCAACGTGGTGTGGTTCCCGATGTCGCGGCTGGCGGCCATGAATGGCTGGATGTTTTTCGCGGGTGGTGTAGGCCTCATGCTCGCGACGCTGCCGGTGGAGGCTGCGGTGCGACTCACGGATTGGCGCACCGTGTTCGTGGCTCTGTGCCTGTTGACTTTGGCCGCTTCCGCGCTGATCTTTCTCGCCGTACCGCGCCGCGAGGGCGAGACTCTGCGCGAGCCCCTGAAGGCGCAATTGAGTGGCCTGTGGCGCGTGTTCCGCGACCGTGGCTTCTGGCCGTTTGCCTTGTGTTCGACCGCCATGCAATCGACGCAGATGGCCATGCAGGGGCTGTGGGCGGGGCCCTGGCTGCGCGACGTCGCTGGGTTCGATCGTCAAGGTGTTGCGTTGAACCTGCTGCTCATGGCGCTTGCCACCACCGCCGGCTTTCTGTTCTGGGCCAACTTCGCGACCTGGGCGGCGCGGCGGGGAATGGCGCCGGTCAAGGTGTTCGTCTCGGGGACGGGCGCTTTTCTCCTCTTCCAGCTTCTGGTCACGACCGGCGGCAGGGACACTGCGGTCGCGTCCTGGATCGGCTATGGATTCTTCGGTACGGCGGCCAGTCTGGGTTACGCGATCCTGCCGCACCGCTTCCCTGCCGTGCTGGCGGGCCGCGTGAATACCGCTCTCAACTCGATGGTGTTTGCCTGGGCCTTCGTGGTCCAGTGGGCAATGGGGGCGATCATCGACCTGTGGCCGTTGCCCGCGGCCGGCTACAGCCCACTCGGTTACCGCGTCGGCTTCGGTGCGGCGCTGGCCATTGCCCTTTGCGCCTGGCTGTGGATGTTGGTGCAGATGCAACGCAGGCCAGATGGCGCGGACGCAAACGCACAGGTCCGCGACAAGCAGGGCGAGCGATGCTCGAGTTAGGCTTGGTTGGCGTGAACAGTGGCGTGAGACCTCACGCCACCTGAGAGCGGCTCGAGCGGGGTTTCGGCGGGCGCCGATGGCCGTTGTGATGCGTCCGCGCGATAGATGCCGCAGGTGATGATGACGTCATCGATCAGCTCGAAATACACCGACTTCGGCTCGATCTGCCTGGTCAGCGGGTTGGTCCATTTGTAGTCCTCCCAGCCCTTGCCGCGCGCCTGGGCTTTTCCAATGATCGCGTGCACGTGCTGTTTCCCGTCTGCGTCCCGGATGTCGCGGATGTTCTCGCCGCGCGACGCCGGGTCACTGCCATTGGCGACGCGGATGCCATGGGTATCGAAGGCTGAGATGTAGTACTCGCCGAAGATGAATGGCCCGTTGGCGTCGTCGAAATCGTCGCATGCCTGGCGCGCTCCGACGGCGCGCAGATGGGCGACGCCCTTGCGAACCAGCTCGACCGCCGTATGACGGCCTTCGGCACGGTCCAGCTTGAAGTGGCCAACCGTGCCTTGCAGTGCGTTCGCCTCTTGCTGAAACAAGCGGGCGGCGGCACTGGTCTGTTCCACCAGCGCAGCGTTCTGCAGGTTCACCTGCTCCAGATGCGCGACCGATTGGCTCACCTGCTGCATTCCCGCACTCTGCTCGCGGGACCCGGTGGCGATCTCGCCGATCAGTTGCGCCGCCTGTTGTACGCTGGCGCAGACACGGCTGATCACCTGGCCGGTGTCGTTGACGATGACGACGCTGTCGTTCACGCTGTCCACCGACGTTGCGATCAGCTTCTTGATGTCCAGCGCGGCGTCGGAGCAGCGCTGCGCCAGCGCGCGGACTTCACCGGCAACCACCGCGAAGCCGCGTCCCTGCTCCCCGGCCCGGGCCGCTTCCACTGCAGCGTTCAGCGCCAGTACATTGGTCTGCAGCGCGATGCCCTCGATCATCTTGCTGATCTCGCCAATGCGGCGCGAACTGTCATGAACCAGGCTCATGCTGTCCATTGCGCGGCTCATGCTGCCTGCGCCGCTCTGCGTGAGCGCAACCGATTCACTGATGAGGCCGCTGGCGATCTGGCAGTGCTCGGAGTTGCGCTGGACGGTGCTCGCCAGCTCCTCGAACGAGGAGGCGATCTGCTCCAAAGTCGCAGCCTGCTGTTCGGTGCGTTGAGACAAGTTATCGCTGCCGGCGGCGACCTGCTGTGCCGCGACCCCGATCCGATCCGAGCTTCCCCGCACTTGCTCGACGATGGTGACCAGGTCGCGATGCATCTGTTGCACGCTGTCGACGATGCGGCCTGACTCCCCGTCGAGGATGGTGTCGACTCGCCCGGACAGCTCACCCAGACCGATGATCTCCACGCTCTCGCAGACCTTGTCGAGGCGGCCTTTGATGCCTTGGTGCAGCCCGAGTAGCAACAGCAGCGCCGCCGCGCACAGAATCCAGGCCACGAAACCCCAGCCCGCGCGGTCCTGCCCCGTGGCCGCGGCCACAGCCAGAACAAGGGTCACCCCGGTCAGCGCGAAGCGCGACCCGTAGCCGATCAGGCTGAAGCCCCCGAGCCGCGGCAGCCTCCGCGCGAGTCGCACCAGGAGAGATTCGTGTGCCATGCCCCTTACCCGCAATTTCGCCTGGAGCTGTTTTCGGTTCGCCCAACCGCCCGCTGTAGGGCGATCTGCGGCGGCGGGCAGCCGACGCGCCCTAGGCGCGGCGGCTGATGGTCGCGGTGATCAGGGCCACCGCCACTGTGCCGGCGGCGTCCTCGACCGTCTGAGCTTCGCAGCGCAGGAACGCGAGCTTGGAGCGCTTGCGTACCACTTCGGCGCGCAGGGCTACCCGGGCCCCTGGGGGGACCGCGCGAACGATCGAGACGTGCAGATCGATGGTGCTCGCCTGCTCTCCGGCTTCGAGCATCGGCAGCAGAGCGAGGTGACTGGTTGCATCCAGCAGGCCGTACAGCACGCCGCTGTGCAGGGTGGCCGACAGGCTGATCGAGTTCGCGTTGACTTCGAAGCGGCACCACGCCTTGCCCGGCTCCTGATGCACGAGTTCGAGCCCGGCGAAGCGATGGTATGGATGATTCAGCAGCCGTGCGGTCTGTTGCTCGAGGGTCAGGGTCTCCGCCACGCCGCTCAGCTCGCAATCGTGATGCCGCCATCAGCGACGATGGTCTGACCGGTGATGAAGGCGCCCGCGCGCGAAGCGAGCAGGACGGCGATACCGCCGATGTCATCTGGCTGGCCGATGCGCCTCAGCGGAGTCATCGCCTCGGTCTGGGCCAGGAGCTTCGGGTTGTCCCACAGCGCGCGCGCAAAATCCGTCTTCACGAGGCCCGGCGCGATGCAGTTGACGCGGATGTTGTGCTTGCCCCACTCCACCGCGAGGTTGCGCGCAAGCTGCATATCGGCAGCCTTGGAAATGCCGTAAGCACCCAGCGCCGCGCTGCCCTTCAAGCCGCCGATGGAGGACACGATGATGACCGCGCCGCCGCCGCGCTGCGCCATGTCCGGCAGCACAAGGTTGCACAGCCAGTGGTTCGCGATGACGTTGTTGTGGAGGATCTTGGTGAAGGCGTCGTCCGGCAGGCCCGACATCGGGCCGTAGTAGGGGTTGGACGCGGCATTGCACACCAGCACGTCGATACCGCCCCACAGCTTTCGCGTCTCGGCGACCAGATTGTCCAGCTGCGCCCGGTCGCCGATGTTGGCGGGCACGACGGCGGCTTCGCCGCCGGCACTGCGGATCGCCTGCGCAACCTCCTCGCAGGCGCCAGCCTTGCGGCTCGAGATCACCACTTTCGCGCCGGCGGAGGCGAGGTGCTCTGCGATGGAGCGGCCGATCCCCCGGCTCGATCCGGTCACGACCGCCACCTTGCCGCTCAGCTCGAACGCCTTCATGTCCGCCATTTTGCCCTGCCCAGGGGCATAAATACCATAAAATGAACGCCTCAGACCTTGTGACGGGGGCTGCCGTGGACCAAGACAAGACCGTAGAGCTGGTCACCAATCTCGACCGGGCCGCCGTTGAGGCGAAGCTCGCGCAAATCGTAACTGAAGCCAAAGCCGCTGGTTTGGAGGACATCCCGACGCTGCTCGGCGCCTATGCCGGGATGAGCCAGGCTGAACTTCGTAAACGCGTGACCCTGTGCCTGCACGCGCTGTCGGCCTCGCCTGAGCACAAGGCGCTGTTCACCCAGCTGGAGCTGGTCGAGCTCAACCTTTCCAATCTCGGCTAACCTCGCGCCCGAAGCGCGAGAAACCTGAACCAGGAGGACGCTTTGAACAAGCATCAGATGTATATCGGTGGAGAATGGGTGGCGCCCGCCTCCGGCGAGTGGTTCGAGAGCTACAACCCTTTCACCGGCGAACCTTGGGCGCTCATCGCCCGCGGCAACGCGCAGGATGCGGATCACGCTGTACGCACAGCGCATGCCGCGTTCACCGAGGGCCCTTGGCCGCAGATGACGGCCAGCCAGCGCGGGGCCGCGTTGCGCAAGCTGGGCGATCTCGTCGCGCGCAACGCCGATCGGCTGGCCGAGCTCGAAGTACTGGACAACGGCAAGCTGATCGCCGAGATGCGGGCCCAGCTGAACTACGCCCCGCAGTGGTACTACTACTTTGGTGGACTGGCGGACAAGATCGAGGGGCGCGTTCTGCCGCTCGACAAGAAGGGTTACTTCAGCTTCACCCGCTACGAGCCGTTGGGCGTCGTCGTGGCGATCACCCCGTGGAATTCGCCGCTGCTGCTCACGGCGTGGAAGCTCGCTCCAGCGCTGGCTGCAGGTAACACCGTCGTGATCAAACCTTCCGAGTTCACTTCCGTTTCGACCCTCGAGTTCGTGAAGCTGGTGGAGGAGGCGGGCATCCCGGCGGGCGTGGTCAACGTAGTGACTGGCTTCGGTAAGGAAGCGGGCATGCCGCTGGTCGAGCATCCCCTCACGCGCAAGATCGCCTTTACCGGGTCGGACGCTACCGGGCGCCTCATCAATGAAGCGGCGGCACGCGGCTTCAAGAAGGTCGGACTGGAGCTGGGCGGCAAGTCACCCAACATCGTATTCGATGACGCGCTCCTGGATGACGCTGTGAACGGCGCCGTCTCGGGTATCTTCGCGGCGACCGGGCAGACCTGCATCGCCGGCTCGCGTTTGCTGCTGCAGCGATCGGTGCACGACGCGTTCGTCGACAAGCTTCTGGCTTTGGCCAAGACTGCCAGGATGGGCAACCCATTGAGTCTCGAGACGCAGGTTGGGCCGGTCACGACGCGCCCGCAGTATGACAAGGTCCTGTCCTACATCGACATCGGCAAGAAGGAAGGCGCCGAGCTGCGCCTCGGCGGCGGGCCGGCTACACGGCCCGAGTGCGGCAAGGGCTGGTTCGTCGAGCCGACCATCTTCACCGGCGTGGACAACCGGATGCGCATCGCGCAGGAGGAAATCTTCGGACCGGTGTTGTCGGTGATTCCGTTTACCGACGAAAACGACGCGCTGCGCATCGCCAACGACGTGCGCTTTGGGCTGGGGGCAGGGGTGTGGACGCGCGACATCGGCCGCGCCATTCGCATGTCCGAGGGCATCAAGGCTGGCACCGTGTGGGTGAACACCTACCGCGCGGTGAGCTATATGGCCCCGTTCGGCGGCTACAAGGATAGCGGCGTGGGGCGCGAGAACGGTATGCAGGCCATCTTCGAGTACCTGCAGCAGAAGAGTGTCTGGATCAACACCGGCGCGGCGACGGCCAACCCATTCGTCATGCGCTAGCGAGCACTGCCGGCGCAGGCTCTAGCCGCCGATCGAGCGCACCTCGGCGGTTCGCGGCAGCCGCGCCGGCAGGATGTCCTTGAGCTTCTGGCGCGCCTCGCGCAGGAGCTTCTCGGTGGTCGTCCAATCGATGCAAGCGTCGGTCACCGACACACCGTAGTTCAACCGGGACAGATCCGCGGGGATCGGTTGATTGCCCGCGTGCAGATTGCTTTCCAGCATCGCGCCAACGATCGAGCGGTTGCCCTCCATGATCTGGTGCACAACGTCGTTCATGACGAGCGGCTGCAGCGAGGGGTCTTTGTTGGAGTTGGCGTGACTGCAGTCGACCATGATGTTGGGCGCGAGCGAGTTGCGCGCCAACTCCTTTTCCACCAGAGCGATCGTGACGGAATCGTAGTTCGGCCCCTTGCTGCCACCGCGCAGGACGATATGGCCGTACCCGTTGCCCTTGGTACGGATCACCGCGACCTGGCCGTTCTGGTTGATGCCGAGGAAGCTGTGCGGCTTCGATACCGACAGCAGCGCATTGATCGCGACCTGCAGACCGCCATCGGTGCCGTTCTTGAACCCGACCGGTGTGGATAGCCCGCTTGCCATCTCGCGGTGTGTCTGCGACTCGGTCGTGCGCGCCCCGATCGCGCTCCACGTGATCAAATCCGACAGGTATTGCGGGCTGATCGGGTCGAGCGCCTCGGTGCCGGCTGGCAGGCCGAGCTGGTTGATGTCGAGCAGGACCTTGCGCGCAAGCTGCAACCCTTCCTCTACGTTGAAAGAGTCGTCCAGGTGCGGGTCGTTGATCAGACCTTTCCACCCGGTCGTCGTGCGTGGTTTCTCGAAGTACACGCGCATCACGATGTACAACGTGTCCGACACCTCGTCCGACAAGCGCTTGAGCCGCCGCGCGTAGTCCAGGGCGGCCACCGGATCATGAATCGAGCACGGTCCCGCGACCACGATCAAGCGATGGTCGGTGCGGTCGAGGATGTTCTCCACCGTAACGCGGGCCGTCAGAACCGTGTTCTGGACGCCCGGCGTGATCGGAACACGCAGCTTGACCTCGTCGGGCGTCAGCAGAACGTCCTGCGACGCGACGTTGACGTTGTAAATGCGCTTGTCATCCATACCGCAATCTCTTGATAATGAATGGGTTATAGACAAACTGGGGATAGTGCATTGTACGCGACCCCAGGCCCGGGCGAAACCGGGGCGCCGCCTCAAGGATGGCAGCGCCAGGCCGATATGCCGGCAGTGGCTGTGGTTGGTGCAGCTGCACCCCGTGCAGGGCCTGCCAGTGCAAGGCCAATCGAGCGCGGCGCGAAAGATCCTGCGCTAACCAGGCGCCGGGAAGATGTGACGGCAGTAACGAGAGCGGGCGATCCCACCAGATCGCCCGCTCTTTCCTTTCGTGGCGCTTTCCTCCGCTACTTCACCTTCGAATACGCCGTCGGGCTCAGCAACATGTTCTCCACCCGCTGAACCAGCGGCCCGTTCTTTTCGGTTTCGGCACGTTTCTCCAGCCATTCCGGATCCGACATGAACGTACCCCATTTCTGGTCGCGCTCGGCCAGGTCCTTCCACTCGAGGAAATAGTAGAGCTGCTGGTTGCTCGGGCCAACCAGCACAGTCCAAAAGCCGGCCTGTCGGATCCCGTGCTTTTCCCAGAGCTTCAGAGTGATCGTCTCAAACCGCTTGCTGAGGTCCGGCAGCCGGCCGGGTGTCGCGTGGTAGATACGCAGCTCGTAGATCATCCTTGCCTCCTTTTAGTCCCGAGTGGAACGCCGCGCGTAGTGTAAACGTTTGCGCCCGTCCCGGCCGTGCGCGACGGCCTTGCGTCAGCCACGCTCCGCCCCAATTAGCGGCTGCATGTGCGGGCGATATGAAGTCCACACCCCAGTCGAAGAGCTGGCACGTCGATTCGGCGCGGTATTGACCGAAGAAGCGGCGCTGCTTCCGCCGCGTTACAACGTCGCGCCCTCGCTCAAGATTCCCGCGGTTCGGATGCGGCACGAGCGGCGCGAGCTCAGCGCGCTCACCTGGGGTTTGACGCCGAGCTGGTCCAAGGGCCTGCCCGTCGCAAGGCCGATCAATGCGCGCGCCGAGACGATCTTCGACAACCCGATGTTCCGTCTGGCGGTCCGCCGGCGGCGCTGCCTCATCCCGGCGGATGGCTTCTACGAGTGGCAGCGGCGCCCGGCTGGCGGCAAGCAGGCGTGGCATGTGGGAATGATCGAGGGCGGCTTGTTCGCACTGGGCGGAGTCTGGGACTACTGGACTCATGAGGGCGCCGAGCCCGTGTTGAGCTGCGCCATCGTGGTGACTGACTCAAACCCGCTGATGGCGAAGATCCATGATCGCATGCCCGTTATCGTCGCACGCGAGGACTACGCGCGTTGGCTGGATCCGCACCTCTCCGATCCCGGCGCGATCTTGCCAATGCTCACGCCTTATCCCGCCGATGAAATGCGCGCCTACCCCGTCTCGGCGCGCGTGAACAGCGCGCGCAACGAGGGCCCCGACCTCATCCAGCAGATCGAGCTCGAATGACCGGGCGGTACGCCTGTCGACAGAAACGTGCGCGCGACTACTTCTCTGCTGAATAGCCGTCCCGATACCAGGACAGGGTAGCGCGGATTGCGTCATCCAGCGGGCTCGCCGACAATCGGAACGTCTGGGTGAAGCGCGCACTGTCCAGCACGAAGTCGTCTTCCAGCTGATACAGCATCTCCTTCACTTCGCGCAGCGTCGGATCGAACGGAGCCATGGTCGCCACCATCCACCGCGGCACGACGCGCAGCGCCGGATCGTGCCCCGCCAGACGGTAGACTTGCTCGATGAAAGCGCGATGCGAGACCGCAGCGGCGCTCGGCACGTGCCACGCCTTTCCCAGTGCATCGTCGCGTTCACCGATTGCGACCAGAGCCTGGCCGAAGTCCTCGACGTATGTGAAGGTGTGGAGCTTGTCCGGCGCGCCCAGCACATCTGTGGCCTTGCCGGCCAGGGCCTGCGGAAACAGACGGCTCCCGGCGTGCGAAAGCAGCACGTTCGGTCCGAAGAAATCCGAGCCTCGGCCGATGGCGGCGCGCAATGCGCCCCGGGCGTGTGCGTCCAGCAGCCGATCGGCGAGCTCGGCGCGCACCCTGCCTTTGCGCGTGTTCGGCCTCGACGGCAGGTCCTCGCGCATCGGGCCCGTCACTTTGCCGTAGAGGTAAGCGTTGTCCGCATAGATCAACTTGGCTTCGGCTACGCGGGCGGCGCCCGAGATGCCGTCCATCATACGGGGCAGGAGCTCGGCCCAGCGCTGGTAGGGAGCGCCGGCGCAGTGATAGACCACGGATGCGCCCACGCACGCGCGCTGTGCACTGCTTGCATCCATCGCGTCTGCCTCCACCCATTCGGACGGCTGCGCAGACCCGATCGCGCGCCGCCCGCCGCGTGTCACCAACCGCGAGCGCAGGCCGCGCGCCTGCAGGGCGCGCACGACTGCGATCCCCAACGGCCCGGCGCCGAACACGACGTGAAGCTCACCTGCCACGCGCAACCTGTCTCGTAGAGTTAGGATCTATAGAGGCCGCACGGTCACGAACGTGTACGGCTCGCTCGACGCTCCGAGCGGATTGCGCAGGGGACGGCCGAACGCGGGCGCGGCAATCTCGAATATGTCGCCGATCTCGGCCTTGACGTTCTTGGTGAAGCTGCCCGTGGCCGCGCCGAAGAAGTGGATGTGCACGTCGCCCGGACGGCGGAACTCCCGGTACTTGAAGTGGTGATGCTCGAGGTTGGCGATGGAGTGCGCCATGTTGTTTTCCCCGGACAGCCAGCTGTCGCTCCACACGGCCTGGCCTTTGCGCAGCAGTTTCGCCTCGCCCGACACGTTGGCCGGCAGCTCGCCCAACAACAGCTCCGGCCCGAAGCAGCACTGGCGCAGCTTGGAGTGCGCGAGGTAGAGGTAGTTTTGCCGTTCCATCACGTGGTCTGAATACTCGTTGCCAAGCGCAAAGCCGACTCGCAGCGGGTCACCGTTCTCGCCGATCACATAGCAGCCCACCACCTCGACCTCCTCACCGCCGTCGAGAGCAAACGCGGGCAGCTGCAGCGGCTGCTCTGGCGCGACCACGCAGGTCCCATCCCCCTTGTAGAACCACTCGGGCTGGACCCCGATGGCCGAGGCTGCCGGCTTGCCCCCCTCCAGCCCCCACTTGAACATCTTCATCGAGTCGGTGAGCTGACTCTCGTCCTGTTTCAGTTTGGCGTGCATCGAATCGCGCGCAGCGGCACTGCCCAGGTGCGACAGCCCCGTGCCGGTAACGAGGCAGCGGGCCGGGTCGGCATGATCCAAAGGCGGCAGCAAGCGCCGATCGGCTACGACTTCATCGTAGGTCAGCGACTCGGACCCTAACCGATCCTGCACCAGCGAGGCGAGGGCGAGCCTGCGCCGACCCGCCTCCAGCGCCAGGTCGTACACCCGCTGCACCTGGCGCAGCACGCGCACACTCTTGCCGTCGTCGGATACCGCCGCGACCTTGCGCGCCTTGTCGCGATCGAGAAACTGTAACAGTCTCATCCCCTCTCCCTGATCGAGTGTGAGCCGCATCGCGGTATGCGGCAGAACGGCACAGGATGAAACGAAGGTCGGCGCCGGTCAAGTCTAGGTTCCAGCCGCCCGGCGCTATACTGCTCATCCTCTTTGGGGAGCAGCTCATGAAGATCAACGCCGGCGCAATTCATATGAACTACACGATCGAAGGCGACGGCCCCTGGGTCGTGATGAGTCATTCACTGGCGTGCGCGATATCGATGTGGGACGAGCAGGCCGAGGCGCTCAAGCGCAGGTACAAGGTGCTGCGCTTCGACACACGCGGTCACGGTGCTTCCGATGCCCCGGGCGGCGCCTACACGCAGAAGATGCTGGCCGATGACCTGCATGGCCTGCTCACCGCGCTGCGCATCGATTCTCCGCATTTCGTGGGGCTGTCGATGGGCGGCATGATCGGCATGACCTACGCGCTCGAACATCCCGGTGCGTTCAAGAGCCTGGTGCTGTGCGACACGTCGAGCCGCATACCGCCCGAGGCTCAGCCGGTGTGGAACGAGCGAATCAAGACCGCGACCGAGCAGGGCATGGAGCCTCTGGTGGAGTCGACGCTCAAGCGCTGGTTCACCGAGCCGTTTCTCGCTCGCCGCAGCAAGGTGGTAGAGCGGGTCGCCGATCTGATACGTCACACGCCTTCACAGGGCTATTCGGGATGCTGCCACGCCATCTCGAAGCTCAACGTCACCGACCGGCTCGGCGAGATCACGTGCCCGGTGCAGATCATCGTCGGGGAGAAGGACGTCGGCACGCCGGTCGCGATGTCGCAGACGATCCACCAGGCGATTTCCGGTTCCGAGCTGGTCATTGTTCCCGATGCTTCCCATCTCTCGAATCTCGAGCAGCCTGGCGCTTTCAACGCCGCCTTGCTCGGCTTTCTCGACCGGGTGAAAAGCTAACGGCCTGATTCTCAGACTCGCGCCAAGTGCGTCAGCGCCAGCACCAGGCACAGCACCGCTACCGCAGTGAGCCCGGCGCGCAGGCGAAGATGCCAGGCCGCCAGCCGGAAGCGCTGCGCCAGCTGGCGGTCGGCCGCGTGCTGAATCACGAACGTGGCCGCCAGCAGCAGCAGACCGGTCTTGACCGGCAGCAGTAAAGAGATCCAGCCCACCAGCGCCGGCACGACGCTCCAGGCCATGAACACGCCGCGATCGTGTTCGGTCATGTCGGGGTGCAGCATGGATATTCCCCAGTGCAGCGCACCCGCGAAGCTCAAGGTCACCGCGGCATAGGAAGTGAGCCAGAACAAGAGCGGAGGGGTGTACGCTGCTGGCAGCGCCCACATCGCGCCGACGATCACGACGAAGGGAACCAGCGCACCCGCGCTCAGCCAGAAGGGCGCTTTCGGAATCGGGCTGCGGTCTTCGGGTCTGGCCATGGCTCGGCTCTGAAGTGGGCGCAATCTGGGTGGGGATTGTAGCGCGAGGCGGTATGCGCGCTTCATCGCGTCGGCGATGAGCGTGAGCGCTACCCGATGTAGGTAGCTGGAACGGGACACGCGAGGTCGATCAGCTCACTCGCTCGCCGCGTGTCGGCGAGATGCCGGTTTAGCAGCCGATATTGATCGACATCGAAGGGCGGAAGGTTGCGCTGCTCGAGCAACGCCGCGAGCTCATCGTCAGTGCGCGCCGAGCCCAGGTAACGCCACTCGTCCAGCACGTGGATCTCGCTCATGCTCCGGTAAGGATCGGCTTCGCGCAAGGCGACTCGCCCGCTGAAAGGCCAGCGCCTCACCCGCAAGCGCGCCAGCGCGCTCGCCAAGCGCATCATGTGCTGCGCGGCCGTCTCTCGCCCAACGCAGGCGCCGCGGCAGGCACCGCGCGCGAAGGTGGAGCAGGGGCCGGGTCCCGTCTCCACGCCGAGAAGCGTGCCACACAGCGCCTCGCTCTGCGCCACTCCGCGCAGCGCGGTCCATGCGTCGGCGCGGCTGCGGAACACTCCGTAGAGCGAGGCGGACGTGGCGTCTTGTTCGCTGTCGAGCGGTACGGGCTCTACCTGGCAGCCCGGCTCCCAGCGCAGCGTCCAAGCCGGCGCAGCGGCGCGACGCCGGTTGTACAGCGGTGTCAGGTCGCGCAGCAACGCGATTTCTCTGAGCGCCGCGCCCAGTCCTCCCGCCGTCTCGGTCCACTCGAGGGACGCGGTTTGCAGCGCCAGCGCCTGTGCTCGCTCGAGCTTGCCACCGCTTGTAAAGTGAGCGAGCACGCGCGAACGGAGATTGAGGGCGCTGCCCACATACAGAGGCTTGCCGTCGGAGGCGTAGAACGCATAAACGCCCGGTGCCTCCGGAAGGTCATCGACGCGCTCGAGGTCGAGGCCGGGCGGCAGCCAAGGGACCTGGGTCGCGTCGGCTACTGCCTGCGCCAAGCGCTGAGGGTCGACGCTGCGCTCGAGCTCGCGGGCGAACGCCCACACCGCCTGCGCGTCGCCCAGCGCCCGATGGCGTGCGCTGCACGAGAGCGCGAAGCGCTCGATCACGGAGTCCAGGTTGTGATGACGGTGTTCCGGGAACAGCGCGCGCGACAGGCGCACGGTGCACAGCGTGCGCGAGCGATAGCGGGTGCCTATCCGCCGGAACTCGGCGCGCAGAAATGCGTAGTCGAAGCGCGCGTTGTGCGCGACCAGCAGACGTCCTTCCAAACGTTCCAGCAGTTCGGCGCCGATATCGGAGAAGGTCGGTGCCTGCGCGACCATGTGATCGGTGATGCCGGTCAGAGATACGACGACCGGCGGGATCGCGCGCCCCGGGTCGACCAGAGTCGACCACTCCTGCACCAGATGGCCCCCGGCCACCTCGATCAACCCGATCTCCGTGATGCGGTCGCGGTCGGCGCTGGCGCCGGTGGTTTCGAGATCGAGGAAGACGAGCGGGGTGTCGAACATGAGAGGCAAGGCCCGCATCATTTCATATCGGCGCGAGAATGTATAATCGACGCGCTGCGCGCGAGAAGAAGAAATCGAGAACCCGGATTCGGAGGAGATCATGTTCATTGCGCGTTATTACGGGAGGCAGCGATGAGCGCGTCGCCACGGCTCGCACTGGAGGAGCGCATCGCGTTGCCGGACGATCACGCTCGTGCGACCCTGGTCGGACGGGCCTGGGTGCCGGGGCCGCTGGCCGGGCCGAGCCCAGTGCTCGTCTCCGACGCCAGGGTATACGACCTGTCGCAGGTGGTGCCGACCTGCTCCGACTTGATGAACCGCGACGAGCCGGGTGCGCTGGTGGCCGCCGCGGTCAAGAGCGGGCGCGCCAATTTCATCGGACGAGCGGCAGAGCTTCTGGCCAACTCCGCGGCTGATCGACGCGACCCGAGTCGTGCGCACTTTCTGTCTCCTGTCGACCTGCAGGCCGTGCGCGCGTGCGGCGTGACTTTCATCGCGAGCATGCTCGAGCGCGTCATCGAAGAGCAGGCCAAGGGCGACCCGTCGGCCGCGGAGTCCATCCGCAAGAGTCTGGGCGAAGAGATCGGCGGCGAACTGCGCTCGACCAAGCCGGGCTCGCCCGAAGCCATGCGTCTGAAGGACTCGCTCGTGCGCCGCGGTATGTGGTCGCAGTATCTCGAGGTCGGTATCGGTCCGGACGCGGAGATCTTCACCAAAGCGCAGCCGCTGTCCGCTGTGGGCACTGGCGCAGACATCGGCATCCTCACGTCATCGTCGTGGAACAATCCCGAACCCGAGCTGGTGCTGATCGTCAACCAAACCGGCAAGGTGGTCGGGGCCGCGCTCGGCAACGACGTCAACCTGCGCGACTACGAGGGACGCAGCGCGCTGCTCCTCGGCCGCGCCAAGGACAACAACGCAAGCTGCGCGCTTGGCCCCTTTATCCGCCTGTTGGACCGGCACTATGGCGTGAGCGAGTTGCGCCGGACGCAGATCAGCGTGGAGGTCGCCGGCGACGACGCTTTCCGCCTGCAGGGAAGCTACGATCTGACGCAGATCAGCCGTGACCCGCTCGACCTTGCAGCGCAGGCGCTCAACCGCGAGCATCAGTATCCCGACGGACTCGTGCTGTTCATGGGCACAGCGTTCGCGCCGGTACGCGACCGTGATGAGCCCGGGCGGGGCTTCACCCACAAGCCCGGCGACGTGGTCACGGTTCGCTCGCCGACCCTCGGCGCTCTGTCCAATCGCGTGAACTACTGCGACAAGATCGCGCCATGGACCTTCGGGGCTGGCGAGCTGATGCGAAATTTGAGCGCGCGCGGGTTGATCTAGGGAAGACAGTTCTTACCACGGAGACACAGAGCACACGGAGAAAATCAGCTTCACGATCTTGAACCGCAGAGACGCGGAGCGTGCGGAGAAAAGCGATCAACGAAATTAGGTTGCCGCAACCTGCAGTTCACTGGGCTCTTCGCTCCGGTCTTTCTCTGCGTCCTCTGCGGCTCTGCTTTTCTCTCTGCTCTCCGTGGTTCAAGTGGGTCTGGGCTACAGATTGCCGAAGTACTCAGCCATCTTTCGCCGCGTCTCGGCGTCGGGCATCCGGCCAACTCCCGCCAGCATATTGTCCTTCAAGTGTTCGGCGTTGCTGGTCGCGGGGATGGCGCAGGTCACGGCCGGGTTGGACACGACGTATTTGAGGAAGAATTGCGTCCATGACATGCAATCGAACTCGCTCGCCCACTGCGGCAGCGGTTTGCCGTGCACGCGCGAGAACAGGCCGGCTTTTGCGAGAGGGCGATTGGCGATGACGGCGACCCCGGCCTGCTGTGCCACCGGCAGCACGCTGCGCTCTGCCTCGCGCTCCGCGATGCTGTAATTCAACTGGACGAAATCGTACTCCCGCGTCTTGATCAGACGCTTGAGCTGGTCGTACGCACCTTCGTGATAGTGCGTGATGCCGATGTAGCGCACGCGCCCTTGCTCCTTCCACTCTTTGAGTGTAGCCGTGTGCGTTTTCCAGTCGACCAGGTTGTGAATCTGCATGAGGTCGATCGTGCTGCTCCCCAGCAAGTGGAGCGATTGCTCCATCTGTCGCACACCTGCCTCTTGGCCGCTCGTCCACACCTTCGTGGCCAGAAACAGCGAAGGGCGCAGCGCGAGCTCGGAGCCGAGAGCGCCGACCACCTCTTCGGCCCGTCCGTACATCGGGGAGCTGTCCACTACGCTGCCGCCCGTATCCACGAAGCCTTGCACCACCGCCTTGAGCGCTGCGCCATCGAGCGCGCGGCTTCCGACATCGAAAGCTTGGTACGTGCCCAGCCCGATGACGGGGATCTGTTCGCCGCTGGCCGGAATTGCACGCCGCAACTGAGGCGAGGCGGGGTGTTCGATCATGGCCCGAAGCGCTGTCGGGCGTCCCCGGCGCGAGGGACAGGGGCCTGTTGACTTTTCTCAAAAAGGCGTATCATGCGCGCCCATGTTTGAGTTCAAGCGTTCGTCTGTACCGGTTATGCCGTACGCGGTCTTGCAGCCCAAACATCCTAGCCCAAATGCATGAGGGCTTCGCAACGGGTCAAGGCCCGCATCTTCAATCTTAGATAGGAAACAGCAATGGCAACTGGTACGGTCAAATGGTTCAACGAGGCCAAGGGTTACGGCTTCATTACGCCGGACGAGAAAGGCGAAGATTTGTTCGCGCATTTCTCGGCGATCAACATGAGCGGGTTCAAGACGCTCAAGGAAGGTCAGCGCGTGAGCTTCGAGGTAACCACCGGCCCCAAGGGCAAGCAGGCTTCTAACATCCAGCCTGCCTGAACCTCTTCTAGTACCTCGGCAAGGGCCCGCTTCGGCGGGCCTTTGCTTTTTGTGCGAGACTTGATCGGCGCTTCCCCGCTCAACTCGCTTCCCGCATTTTTCCGCTCCATGTCGATCTCGCTTGAAGATGTCCGAGCCGCCGCCGCTGAAATCGCCGGTGCGGTGGTGGAGACGCCTTGCATGCTGTCGCGGACCCTGTCGGAGATCACCGGCGCGCAGGTTTTCGTCAAATTCGAGAATCACCAGTTCACCGCCTCATTCAAGGAGCGGGGTGCGCTGGTGAAGCTCAAGTCGCTCTCACGGGAGCAGCGCGCGCGAGGTGTGATCGCGGCGTCGGCCGGCAATCACGCGCAGGGCGTGGCCTACCATGCGAAACGCCTGGGCATCCCAGCGGTGATCGTCATGCCGCGCTACACGCCCGCGGTGAAAGTCGAGCAAACGCGCGCGTTCGGTGCCGAGGTGGTGCTCGAGGGGGCTCTGTTCGACGACGCTAAAGCGCATGCCGCGGCGTTGGCCGAGCAGCGTGCGCTCACCATGGTGCATCCGTACGACGACGAGAAAGTGATGGCGGGGCAGGGCACCGTCGCCCTGGAGATGCTCGCGGCGCATCCCGAGTTGGAGGTGTTCATCGTCCCGATCGGCGGCGGCGGTTTGATTTCGGGCATGGCGGTGGCAGCCAAGAGACTCAAGTCGGCGATCGAAGTCGTCGGCGCGCAGACCGAGCGCTTTCCGTCGATGTATTGCGCGCTGCACGGTACAGAGCCGAAATTCGGCGCTACCACGATCGCCGACGGGATCGCCGTCAAAGAACCGGGCCGGCTGACTCTGCCCGTGGTGCGGGAGCTGGTGAGCGATGTACTGCTGGTCGATGAGGGCGACATCGAGCAGGCCATCGTCCTGTTGCTGGAAATCGAGAAGACCGTGGTGGAGGGGGCGGGTGCCGTAGGCCTCGCATGCCTGCTGCGCTACCCGCAGCGCTTTGCCGGGCGCCGAGTCGGGCTGGTGCTGTGCGGAGGAAACATCGACCCGCTCACGCTGTCCGACATCATCGAGCGCGGGATGGTGCGCTCGGGGCGGCTGACGCGGCTGCAGGTCGAGCTGCGCGATCTGCCGGGGTCGCTGGCGCAGGTCACCGCCTGCCTGGCCGAGGCGAACGCCAACATCGAAGAGGTTCACCATCAGCGCGCATTCACGCATCTGCCGGTGCGCACGGCTGAGGTCGATTTCGTGCTCGAAACGCGCAGCCACGAGCACGTGCGGCAGATCATCGAGGCCCTGGCCCGCTCGGGCTTCGCAGCACGGTTGCACAACGACTAGAACAGCCGCGACGCGTGAAGGGCCCGCACTCGGAAGAAGGAACGTCTGAGGTATCACGAGCGTCCAACAGCCGATCACGATCACGAACCACGGACCTTACCATGGCACGAGTACCGTACGTAGACGACGCGGGCAACCCCGAGCTCAAGCCGATCGCGGATCGGATCCGCGCTGAGCGTGGCGGGCAGCTGCTCAACCTGTACCGGGCGCTGCTGAACAACCCGCAGCTGGCGGACGCATGGCGCCAGCTGTTTACGGTGATCCGTCAGCAATGCGAGCTGCCCTCCCGCGAGCGCGAGCTGGTGATCATGGCCATCGCCGTGATGAACGGCGCCGACTACGAGTACAGCCATCACGCGCCGATCGCGCTCGCGGCCGGGCTGACGCAGGCGCAGCTCGATGCGCTGCCGCGCTGGCGCGACGCGACCGTGTTCGATGCCCGCGACCGCGCCGTCCTCGCGTACGCCGAAGCCATGACACGCGAAGTGCATGTCGCAGACGCGGTGTTCCAGGCGGTGGCGCACTGGTTCGGGCCGCGCCAGATGGTCGAGCTCACCGCAACCATCGGCGGTTACAACCTCGTGTCGCGCGTCCTGGAAGCGTTGCAAGTCGACCACGAGTAGCGGGCGCATGGATCGCCTGCTGTGGGTCTTGGCCGTGCTCGCGCTCGCCGTCGCGCCCGCGGCTGCCCCCGCCCAGGTCGGAGCGCTGCCGGAGATCGCCGGCGCCGCCAGCGTCGCGGTGCCTGGAGTCGGTGTGATCCAGGGCGGGTACCTGTTCCAACCGCCGGTGCGCAGACCGCCGATGCCCGCTTTGCTCGTGCTGCACGACAACCCCGGCAGCGCGGAGGACGTGGAGAGCGTTGCTCGCAACCTGGCCGAGCGTGGGTACGTTGCCCTGGCGCTCAGCATGCGGGGATTCCCCGGTTCCGAGGGGGAAGACGATTGCGGCGCGCGGCAGGCGGACGACGCGGTCGAGGCGCTCTACTGGCTGGCGCGCCAGCCGGGCGTAGACCGCAGCCGCCTGGGCATCCTCGGCTTCGGCCAGGGCGCTCAGGTCGCGCTCTTGGCCGCAGCGCGCAGCTCGCTGGCCAAGGCGGTGGTTGCCTACTTTCCCGTCACCGACGTTACCCGCTGGAGCGAAGGCACCATCTACCAGGGCGTGCGCGACTACGTCGCACGAGTCTGCCAGCAGCAAGCGCCGAGCAGCGTTTCGCCCTTCCTGCACGCTGCGACCATCAGCGCGCCGGTACTCCTGATCCACGGCGAAGAAGACGACAGGGTCCCGGCCGAGCAAAGCAGACTGATGCACGATGCTTTGCAAGGCTTGGGCCGCCAGTCGGAGCTGCGTCTCGTGCCCGGCGCGCGGCACGGATTCACGCCCGATGAGTTGGAGGAGAGCTGGCCCTGGGTGATGAGTTTCCTGGGCCGCAACCAGATGCTCTCGCTCGCGGCGCGGTCGCCCGAGCAGCAACGCCGGGTGAACGTGTTTACTGAGCAGGGCTGGGCGTCGCGCCTCGGCCAGCGGGGAATCAACACCATCCGCGATCTGGGCCAGATCAAGCGCGAAAAAGTCACGCTGGTGCAGAACCCGCACGTCGACGGCCGTACCGATGAGATCCGTGAATTCTTCCTGCCGGGGCTATACGTGAAGGCGCTGTTCCCAGGGCGGCAGCACAAAGCCTACCTGCTGCAGGAGGTCGAGATCACGGATCCGCGCTGGCGGGCGAAATACGGGCTGAATCTTGGAGCCACGCGCGCGAGCATCGAGGACAAGCTCGGCCAGCCCGACGGCGAGCAGGACGGGTTTCTCGAGTACTTCCATTCCATGGGCATTGGCACGGCGCGCATCTATCTGCGCGACGAGCGGATCGTGAAGCTCGAGTGGGAGTTTCGCGCCGATTGAACCGCCGGCGTCATTCCGGACACCTAGAGGGTGATCCGGAATCCAGGTGCGCGCGGAGCGGCCTCACGCACCGCCTGTCTGGATTCCGGGTCGCCGCGTTGCGGCGCCCGGAATGACACCCTGGGTCATCCTTCTCGGGAGGCGGGCAGGACCATCTGCGTCTGCGTCACCAGAGCCACCAGCCGACCGACCTCGCTCTCAACGCGCGTCTGCCAGACCATGGTGGTCCGGCCGCGATGCACCGGTGTCGACGTTCCCAGCACGCGCGAGCCCTCCGCGGCGGCGCTCAGGAAATTCGTCTTCGACTCGATGGTCGTTGTGCGCGCACCTTCAGGCAAGTTCGCGATCGTGCCAATCGCGCCCAGCGTGTCCGCGAAGGCCATGATGGCTCCCCCGTGCAGGACCTGCCCGAGCGTGCACAGGTCGGAGCGCACGGTGAGCTCTGCGACGACCTTCTCGCGCGTCACCTCGATGAGCCGGATGCCGAGCAGGCCCGGAAGCCCGTCCTTGAACTTCTCCTGCATGCTTGCAGTCAGGTCCATCAACGCCTCCAACCAGCCTCATGGATCGAGCCGGACATAGAGGCGTTTGTTGATCTTTCCTTTGTTCTCGGTGCGCAGCACCGAGAACCTACCCACTTCGCTCGTGCTGCGCACATGGGTTCCGCCGCAGGCCTGCGCGTCGAAACCTTCGATTTCCACCACCCGGACCTGGCCTTGCACCACCGGCGGCTTCGCCTCCAGCGTTCTCAGCAGGTCGTTGCGCTCACGGAACTCGTCTTCGGTGAGATAGTACGACTTGAGCACAGACCCGCGCTCCAGGATGGCGTTCACCTTCCTCTCCAATTCGGCGCACAGCGCCGCGGAAAAGGCGTCCAGCTTGAAGTCTATCCTGGAGTAGTCGACCGCGATCTGCACGCCGGTGATCCATCCGCCGTATTCCCGCAGTGCGATGGTGTTCAGCACGTGCAGCACGGTGTGGTAGCGCGCATGCGCAAGCCGATGTGGCTGATCCAGCAGCAGCGTGGCCGGTGATCCGAGAATTTCGCCCGACGGCGCTGCCTTGAGCAAATGCCAGATCGTATCGGTCCCATCCGTGTGAACCGAAACGATCTCGAGAGTCGCGCCGCCGCGGATCTTCACCCAGCCCCGGTCGGGCGGCTGGCCGCCACCGCCGGGATAGAAGCACGTCCGGTCGAACGCGAGGCAATTGTCCCGCATGGCGATGACATTCGCCTCGGCCTCGAAGCAATGGTCATCCTGAAGGTACAGGCGCGTGGTGCCGTTTGCTGGCCCGCGCTCGTCCGGGCTCACCGCTGACGGACGAACTTCTGCACGCGTTTACCGGTGTCGACGTCGCCCGTGTACAGGTTGCCCTGCGAGTCGATCGCGATCGCATGCACCCAGTGAAACTCACCGGCGTAGCGCCCTGGCCGGCCGAACGCGCTGACCTCCTTGCCGTTCGCCCGCTCCAGGACATGCACCTCGTTGTTGGTGCCGTCGGCGACGTAGAGGTACTTCTGTCCGGTGTCCTCGGACAGCGCGATGTCCCAGACCGAACCCGCGCCGCGGGTGGATGGCTCGAGAATAAACTCGGTGACGAAGCTGCCGTCCTTGTTGAACACCTGCACGCGGTCGTTGACCCGGTCGCAGACATACACCAATCCATCTCTGGCGATGCGCACGCAGTGGACCGGAGTGCGGAACTGCTTGGCTTCCGGCGCGCCCGGCTCATACGCGCCGAGGTCCGCGTCGTCCGGCCGCGCGCCAAAGGCTCCCCAGTGGCGCTTGTAGCCGCCGGACTGCGCGTCCATCACCAGGATGCGCCGGTTCTTG
Organism: Burkholderiales bacterium; assembly: GCA_035499005.1. GTDB lineage: Bacteria > Pseudomonadota > Gammaproteobacteria > Burkholderiales > SHXO01 > SHXO01. The sequence continues at coordinate 33,214 of DATJZQ010000005.1, forward strand.
TAGCCGTCGGCGATGTACACCTCGCCCGCCGCCTGATCGACGATGGCGAGAGCGGGGCGGCCGAGCTCGGTCGTGCTGTTGCTGTCGCCGGTCTGGCCCGAGCGCCCGATCTGCAGCAGGAACTTGCCGTCGCGGGTGAACTTGAGGACCTGGTGATCCGACTTCCCGTTTCCTCCCAGCCACACGTTGTCCTGAGCGTCGACGAAGATGCCGTGCTCGTTTTCGGGCCACTCGAAGCCCGCGCCGGGACCTCCCCAGGCTTGCAGCAGATTGCCCTGCTGGTCGAACTCCAGCACGGGCGGCGCCGGGAGGCAGCACTTCGACACCGGCGGCTTCAGCGCTGCGCCGCGCTCGTCGTCGGTCAGTGTGCGGGGGCGCTGATACACCCAGATGTGATCGTGCGAATCGACCGCGATGCCGCCGATCTGGCCGAGAATCCATTTGTGCGGCAGCGGCTTGGGCCAGTACGGATCGACCGCGAAGCGGGGTGCATCCTGCGCTTGCGCCGGGCCCCATGCGCAGAACGACAGCAGCGCGATAGCGGCGAGCAGGACAGAGGCGAAATCGAGGCGGCGCATAGGCGTTATGCAGCCGATGGAAAGCAGGCCGGTCCGAGTGGCTCGAAGCTCTTGTATGTCAGGACGAACTCCTGGTGGCCGAGCGCTTCGGACTTGGTCTTCTTGCCACCTGCCACCTCGACGACCAGATCGTAGATCTCTCGACCCACTTCATCCAGCGTGGCCCGACCCTCCAGGATGCGCCCGGCGTCCACGTCCATGTCGTCGGACATGCGCTTGTAGGTCTTCGGATTGGCGCAGACCTTGATGATCGGAGAGATCGCCGACCCCACCACCGAGCCGCGCCCGGTGGAGAACATCACCAGGTGCGCTCCGCATGCGATCATCTCAGCTACCTCGACGTTGTCGTTGATGTTGGGGAAACCGAAGCGCACCTCGCCGTCCGGGATCATGTCCATCAGGTACAGGCCGCCCGCGAGTGGCACGTCGCCCGGCTTGATGATGCCGCTGATGCGCGACTGGCCGCTCTTGGCATAGGCGCCGAGCGATTTCTCCTCGATGGTGGTGAGCCCGCCGTCCGCATTGCCGGGCGCGAAGCTCGCGTGGCCCAAAGTGGCGTAGTAGCGCGCCGCCTTCGCCACTGTCTTGACGATCTCTTGCCCGAGCTCGGGCGTCGAGGCGCGCTCGGCCATCCAGTTCTCCATGCCGATCAGCTCACCGGTTTCCTCGAAGATACAGGCCGCTTTCTGCTGCACCAGATGATCGAAGGCGCGGCCCATGGCCGGGTTGGCGGTCAGCCCAGAGGTCGCATCGGAGCCGCCGCATTTCGTGCCGACGATCAGCTCGCTCAGCGCCATGCTTACCCGCGGCGTGGCTTGCAGGTCGACGAGCGTGCGCTCGATCCACGCCTGCCCTTGAGCGATGCTGCTGCGCGTGCCGCCCGCATCCTGAATGACGACCAGGTGCGCCGGACGCCCCGAGCGGCGGATGGTATCGAGCAGCGCGCCTTTGTTGAATCCTTCGCAACCCAGCGACACGAGCAGCGCGGCGCCCGTGTTGGGGTGCGTGCACAGCCGCTCCATCATCTTGTGCGAGTAGGCGTTGGGATAGCAGCCCGAGAAGCCGATCAGGTTCACGCCCCTCTCGCGGAACGGATGCACGATTTCGCGCGCCACGTGATGCGCGCATTCGACCAGATAGGCGACCGCGATGTTGTTGCGGATGCCCTTGCGCTGATCGCTGCGCAAGTACCCGGTAACCGTCATTTGGCTTCCTTCACGAACTCATGTCCTTCTTCGAGCGTGTAGGTGGGCAGATAGGCGCTCGTCATGTTGTGCGTGTGAACGTACTCGCCCGGCTGGATATCACGTGTGGCGACGCCGATCGGCGCACCGTACTTCACGATGCGGGTGCCGGCTTCGATCGCCCGCAGCGCGAATTTGTGGCCCACCTCCACTCGCGCAGTCAGCACGACCCTGCGTCCAGCGATCTCGCGTGCCGTGCCCGCGGGGAGCTCGCTGGTAGCCACCGCGATATTGTCGCCGGCAGCCAGCACCAGCATACCCGAGCCGTCGGTCTTCTGAAACAAAGCCATGCGCTATCCGCCTCGCAACGGGGCAATAGTGTAGCCGTTCCCCGTGCCCGGGGTTTGGTGGCTGTCCTGT
>DATJZQ010000006.1:0-10428 GCA_035499005.1 Burkholderiales bacterium
GCGCGTGCTGGATCGGTGCAGGAGGCGCTCGGCTTCGCGACCGCCGCGCTCGGCTTCGACAGCTTCGTCTTCGGGATCGTGGCGAACGATCGCAGGCCCGATGCGGAATCGCGCACCTACGTCATGACCAACCAGGCCGAAGCCTGGATCCGCCGCTATGACCATCGCGCGTTCCTCGAGTTCGATCCGCGGGTGGAGCTCGCGGCCGAACCGGGCTACGCGTTCTGGGAGGCGAGGCAGTTCAACTTCGACGCGCGACATCGGCTGTTCCTCAGAGAATCGGCCGTCTACGGCATCGAGTCGGGGCTGGTCATCGGTCTGTGCACGCGCGATCCGCCCTCTTATGCGATGCTCGCGCTCAACCGCGCTCGCCCCGTCCTCGATCAGTGGAGCGCGGCCGAGCGCTTGCTCATCGCCGCGCAGGCCTCGATCCTCGGCAAGGTGCTAAGCCGCACCGTGCGTCGGTTCCTGAGCGAGCAGGAATTGCTTTTCCCGGCACCTCGCATGAAGCTCAACTTACGCGAGCGAGAGATTCTCGCACTGGCCGCCGCCGGCAAGTCCTCGAAGGCGATTGCCGCGACACTCGGCATCGCCAAGATCACGGTCGACATGCACGTCGCGACGACGTTGAGCAAGATGGGCGCCTTGAACCGCTACCAGGCCGTCGCGAGGGCGATCGCCACCGGGCTCATCGAGGTGCCCGATGATGTTCACGCGGAGTACTTGAGCGCGAAACTCCATGCGGCCCGAAAGATTCGTCGAGCCGCGGCGGCACACGAGGAGGACGACAATCCAAACGGCACCGATCGCGCACGCGTGCTGCCCATTCGGAAATTCATGCGCGCACATAGCACGCCATGAGGTGGCCCGTCCATTGGGCTTTCGGCCTAAGCCAAAAGAAAGGTGGCGCGAGAGATTGTTGTTCCTAATATTCCAATCGGTGTAATCGGCTCGAACCGCGATCAACAAGCCGCCAAGAAAGGAGGTTATCGGGCGAAGGAAGACGGAGCGTTGACGTGAGGGGCGCAGGGAGCGCAACGGTGCGGGGGAGGTCGGCCAGCACATCGGAGCTGCTGGCGATGGCCGCGCAGGTTCGGGACCATCCGCAATCAAGGTTGCATCGATCGGCATTCGCACACGCCGCCGCGGAAGTAATTCGAACGCACGGCGACGCGCCAGTGCTGAGGGCAATCGAGCTGGCGCCGGACCTGAAGATCGCGCGAGCGATCCGGCAAGCCGCAGAAGCGGCCTGCGAAACGGTATCGACGAGCAGCAACGGCAGGGAGCGCCAGGCGAGATTGTTCTCGATCGCGATCGTCGTTCGGTTCGCCGAACCGCTGACGGAGCGAGAATTCGGGGACTATCTTGCACCGATACTCGACACCGGATCCCTGCTTGCCCGTGCGCAGGAATGCGGTGGCCATCATCGTGCGCGCTCATTCATTTGGCCGCACGCCTGGGCCTTCGACGATCTGTCGAGATTGTCCCTTAGCGACGTCCGGCAGCTCACGATCATGGCCAGCACCGCAGGCGCCGCCGCCAACGGCAACATCACTCTCCGTTTTCCTCCGATCGCATCCGCGCAACGGCGGTGCGCGACCTTCCTGCGTTACCTGATGGGGTACCAGATCGGGAGCGAAGCAATGCTGGAGCGCAACCAACGCCTTCGCTTTGCCAATTGCGTGCGGGGCGTCGTGCGTGTGAGCCTAAGCGATGCGCAGGACATCGCTGTGATTTACGACGGGTGCTTCTACAGATCTCTCTGGCACGGACTGCGCGTATACCAACGCTACCGGTTGGCCGACGTCGTGGCGGCGCTGGCCGCTCAAGGAATCGGCGCGCATGAGCTTGCAGCGTCTGTCGCGTTCACGGGAAACCGCAACCAGATGAGCGCGCGGGTCGTGTTTCTACGGAGTGGAAAGAAACTCGATCACCACGTCTATCGCGTCCTGTTCGAGCCCCAGACGGACCCGACAACCACGATGGCGTGGATCGTCGCGCCCTTGCGCAGCTTGGGCGTGAACGTGAACGTCGCGCGCGAGGGTGCGACATTATCCACTGCAGATCGTCCTGAATTGGAGCGCAACACGCGAGCGGAGCGCCGATTTGCGACGTTGGAACTCACACTGCCCCTGTAACGACGCATGGAGCTTCCATCAACTGTTAGGCAGATGCGGGCGATATTCGCCGCCATCGCGAGCAGCACGCCCGCGATGATCAAGCAATAGCGGACCACGGTGGAGACCGCGAAGGAAACGCCGTGATCGAGAGAAAGCCGCGGTAACAGCTCGATCTCGAGGAGCACGCGTAGCATCTTCACCAGCACGTACGTGCCTGCCAGCACCGCGAAACCGGCGAAGATCGCCGCCGCCGAGTTGGTCGCGACGCCGATGTGTAACTTGGTGTCGACCACGTTTCCGACCACCTGCACGGCCCAGTCGAGACGACCGATCAGGATGAGTATCCCGACCACCCAGGCGATCCAGCCGACAACGCGAAGCACAATAAGAGCGGCACGCCGGACCGATCCCGGGTCCCGGCTCACGATCCGCAGGCTGTACCTGCGTATCCCTCTCCGGATCGCTACTTCTGCGCGTGCTCCGGAATCCTCGGGTGCGTGGCGAGCGAACCGGCCATGGGCGGACCCTGCGGAGTCGTCATCCAAATGCACCTACTTGGTCGCGAGCACCCACGCCACCAGCGCCTTCAGATCCGCGTCGGGAACATTGTTCGGGGGCATGGGAACCGCACCCCAGACCCCGCTGCCGCCAGTCTTGACCTTTTGCTCAAGCTTCGCGGCCGCGCCGGCGTCGCCGGCGTACTTCGCGGCGACTTCCTTGTAGGACGGTCCCACGAGCTTCTTGTCGGTCGCATGGCATGCCGTGCAGTTGTACTTGGCTGCCAGCGCGCTTGCATCAGTGGCCGCCACGCCGACTGCGGGTGCCGAGAGCAGCGTGCACGCCGCGGCGGCGATTGCGAAAACTTTAGCATTCAGCTTGGGTGTGTTGTTCATGTTCGAGCTCCGAATTGAGAGTTGTCGGAAACGGATGGGCGGCTGCCTGCGGGCCTATTCAAACCAGATCGCGTGACCGCACCGTCACACGAATGGATTGCTGTATGACAGATGACACAAAGCTAGGGCTTCGTGGTGAGCCCCGGCCGCCTCGAGAAATACTCGGCCAGATCGCTGATTCTTTCTCGGTGAGCGGCTTGGCCATCGCGCTCATCACCGGGTTGTCCCGTGCCCCCTTGCGGTAGTCGTTCAGGGCCTGCACAAGGTAGCCGTATTGCTGGCCGGCAAGGCGCGGCGTTTTGCGCAGATGTGATACAAGGACGCCGGCGCGCTTCCGCGTCTTGCAACTGCCTGCTGGGTAAGGCGTCAGTGCGAATATCAGGTTTTCATCGCCTGCTTGAGTCGATCCGCCATCCTGAGCGAGACCGCGACCATCGACAGAGTGGAATTGATGCAGCTCGCTGACGGCATCGTGGCGCCGCCGGCGATATAGAGGTTGTCATGGTCGTGCGCTCGACAGTCGGCGTCGACGACCGAGTCGTTCGGATTGCGTCCCATGATGGCGCCGCCCATCACATGGTTGTTGGCGTTGAAGCTGTCGGTGATCTTCACCTCGGTCGCATCGAGCAGCTTCGCAAGATTCAGCAACGTAGGCCGGACGGCGTCGGCGCCCTTGCGGACGTAGTCACCCACGTCGTATGTGACTTCGGGATGCGGAATGCCCAACGCATCCTTGCGATCGGCGCTCAACCTGAGGCGGTTTTCGGGATCGGGAAGAACCTCGAAGCCAATCGAGAAATCCAGGGTGCAGGCCGCGCGGCGCCGGATCTCGGCATCGAGTTTCTTGCCCACCAGGCCCATCGACACGGCGGTCACGCCGGCCGAGGTCGCCATCGACTGGTTGTTCATCATGATCCGATTGGCGCAATACTCGGAGCGGAACTTGCCATCGCGTAAATCCACAATCGAGCTCTGCTGGACCGGCCCATGTCCGGTCCACATCGGGTCCTTCGTGACGCATCCCATGTGCAACCCGGGGTGGTCCATCATGTTGCGGCCCACCTGGTCGGAGCTGTTCGCAATCCCGCGCGGATTGCGATCGTTCGCTGCGTAGAGCAGCAGCCGGGGCGTCTCGATCCCGTTCGCCGCGATCACGAACGCGCGCCCCGTCACGCGCTGCGATTGCTTGTTGCGGTCGTAGTAATGGACGGCCGTCACGCGGTTCTTCGAATCCGTATCGATCCGGTAGACCACCGCCTGATCGATGAGCTGCGCGCCGCCGGCGATCGCCTTGTCGACATGCACCATCCCGTTGTACAGCGCGCCGATCGGGCAGATCGGCATGCAGCTGTTGCTGCCGCAGCAGCCAGGCCGACCGTCGAAGGGCCGGCTGTTCTTCGCCTGCGGGATATGCACGCACTTGTAGCCTCCGCGCGCCGCCACTTCGGCGAAGCGGCGGTCGGCCCACCCGTAAGCGATCGATTCCATGACATAGGGAGCCGAGCGCTGCGCGGGCGAATGTTCGGCCGGGTTCGACGGGCCGGAGACGCCCATCTCGGCCTCGGCTTTCACATAATAGGGTTCGAGCTCTTCGTAAGGGAACGGCCAATCGCGCCCGACGCCGTAGGTGCTCTTCAACCGAAGATCCACCGGCAGGTGGCGCCAGCACAGGCCCGACCAATGCCAGGTCGTGCCGCCGACCGCACGCAAGTAGGCCTGGCGGAACGCTCCGGCATCGCGGCCTTTCAGGATCAGGTAGTCGTCATTGCCGAACATCGGAAACGGCGCGTAAGGCGACTGCGGAAAGGGGCTCTGCATGTCGCCGCGCGCGCGGTTGGTAACGGGAAGATTCATGAAGCGCTGCCAGTAGTCGCTGCGCTCGCCGCGCGGCCCGGCCTCGAGCATCAGGACGGACAGCCCCGCCTGCACGGCCTGGTGCGCGACCATCGCCCCGCATACGCCAGAACCGATCACCACCACGTCGGCTGAAGTCAAATTCGCCATCGTCGTCGTTCCTATCGTTCGGTGGGCATGGGGGCGAGCGCCGGCAGCGGCAGGTCTGCCCACGAGTTGGTCGCTCCCTCGCAGTTGCCTGGGATGTGGCTGCCGTCCGCGATCGGCTGATAAAGGAGCGCTTCCTGGAGCGTGATGAATCGCTCCTTGCCGTTGACCGGAACCGACCCGGTGTACCAAGCCGACACCAGCGCGAGCAGCGCGGCATGCTTTGGCGTGCCGCGCACGGCAGCTTCGAGGCCTTCGACGTCGGAGTACTTTCCGGACGAGGCATCCGCCGCGAGGTCGTCGAGCGCAGTGGAGAGTGAAGCGTCCGATTCGCGCAGCGCTGCGAGCAGCGCCGCGCCAACCTCGGGATCGAGCTTTGAACGACCCGTCGCGAACTCCGACAGCGCCATGAATTTCCCGCCCACCGCGGCGGTTGTGGTCTCGCCGGCCACGGCTTCCGCCGCCGCAGCGAGAAAAGACTTCGCCAGACAAGGCGTAGCGAGCAACAGTGCGAGCAGCTTGCGGCGGTCAGCTTGCACTGCGGCGTCGGACGGCAGGGCGGGAATCGTCGAAGAGTTATCGGAGCGCATGGAGAAAGATCCTTGTCATCGTCATCGTTCGGCGTAGTAGTCGGCGAGCGCCTTGACGTCGGCGTCCGACAAGCGCTTGGCGATGGCTTGCATGATGCCGTCGCCGTCGTTCTTGCGTTCACCGTCACGGAATGCAGAGAGTTGCGCCGCCGTATACGCCGCGGGTTGCGCGAGCCCGGGCAGAACCGGGCCACCACCGGTCACGTCGCCGCCGTGGCAGTCGACGCACGCCGGAAGGGCGAGCGCGTTGTCTCCGTATCGCGCGAGCTGCCAGCCCCGTTGCGGCTGATCCGCCGACGCCGTCGCCCTTGGTGCAGACACTTCCAGCGAGGCGTAATACCACGCTAGCGAGGCGATCTCCGCGTCCGCGAGCGCCTTGCCGATGGGTCCCATGATCGCATTGGCTCGTATTCCGTCGCGATAGTCGAACAGCTGCTTGGCGAAATACTCGACTGGGAGACCTGCGAGCCGCGGAAACGGCGCGCCCGCCGCAGGCACGCCCTTCGCGCCGTGACAGCCTGCGCAGGCGAGCGCGGCGCCTTTGCCCTTCGTCGCGATTGCCTCGCCCGCGGCGACCTCCTTCGATGCTTCGAGCGCGACCTGCCATGCAGGAGGTTTGCGCGCGAAGTCCGGCGACTGTGCCAGCGCCGCGAGCGCAGCGAAGAGGCCCAAGGCTGCCGCAGCGATCGCGTGCTTCATGATGCGATCAACTTTCCCGGCGCCTTCAGGTAATCGCGCTTGATCGCGTCGGCCGTCCAATAGGCGAGCGCCCCTATCGTGCCGGTCGGGTTGTAGCACGAGTTCTGGGGAAAGAGCGCCGCCCCGGTCACGAATACGTTCGGCACATCCCAGCATTGGCCATAACGATTGACGACACTTGTCGCCGGATCGGATCCCATCGCGGCACCGCCGTTGATATGCGACGACTGATACCCGGTCGCGCCGTACGGCTTCGTGCGCGGATTTCCCTGCGCGAGGGTGACCCCTCGCATGGCGTGCCCTATCTCGGTGCCTTTCTCCGTGAGAAAGGCGGAGAGCTTGATATCGTTGTCGGGGAAATCGTAGGTGATGCGCAACAGCGGCTGGCCCCAGGCGTCCCTGTAGGTCGGATCGAGGCTGAGGTAACCTCCGCGCACCGGCAGCGCGGAGCCGGTGATGGTGATCGGGATCGAGTGGTTGTAGTAGCGCTTCACCGCCTTCTTCCACGCGCTGCCCCAGCCCGGCGTGCCGGGCGGCGTTGGCCGATTGCCGATCGGCGCCCCCGACACGACCTGGATCTGGATGTAGCCCCCGCCGACGAAACCGAGCGGACCGTGGTCGAAATTGTCCGAGCAGAAGTCGTCCATCGTCACGGCGACCGCGCCCGCGGCCATGAACGGGTTGATCTTCACCGATTCATCGAAGAAGAGACTCACGCCGGAGGACGTCTGGTGCGTGTAGTTGCGCCCCACGACACCGTCGCCCGTTGCCGGATCGTACGGCCGGCCGATGCCGGAAAGCAGCAGGAGCCTCGTGTTGTTGATCGCGAAGGCGCACAGGGTAACGATCTGCGCAGGCTGAAACGTCTCGACGCCGGCCGCGTCCACGTAAGTCACACCGCGTGCGCTCTTGCGGTCTTTGTCGAGCTCGACACGCAACACGTGCGCATTGGTGCGCAGCTCGAAGGTGGGGAGCTTGAGCGCCACAGGCAGGATACAAACCTGCGGCGAGGCCTTCGCGAATTGCTCGCAGCCGAAGTTCGAGCAGAAGCCGCAATAGACGCACTCGTTCATGTGCAGTCCCTCGCTGTTCACGTAGGGACGGGTGGAAAGTGCCGAGGGCTGTATGTAGGGGTGATATCCGAGCTTCGCCGCCGCCTCGCCGAAGAGCGCTGGCGCATGCGGAACCCGCATCGGCGGATTGGGGTACGGCCGCGAGCGCCATGGCTCGAAAGGATTTCCGCCGGGCTGGATGACGCCCTTCAGATTGCCTGCGAACCCCGATGCGCCTACCAGGCGATCGAAGCGGTCGTAGAACGGCTCGAGCTCATCGTAGGTGAGCGGCCAGTCTTGCGCGGTAATGCCGTCTTCGAAGATCCGCGCGCCGTAGCGCTGCGTGTAATGGCTTCGGAGCCTGAATTCGACCGGGTCCCAGCGATAGTACGCACCCGACCAATGCACGCCGGCGCCGCCGAGATGATTTGCCGGGTAAGCGAATTGCCAGCGCCGCATCGGCAACGCCGTCTCGTCCACGCGATTGCGGAACGTGTAAGTCTCCGTCGCGGCGTTCTGGTGCAGCTCGTTCCGGCGCGTGTACTTGAGCTCGTCGCGGACACCCGGGGCCTGGAAGTCGGGCGATGTCCACCGCGGCTGCCCACGCTCGAGCACGACGACGCGTTGCCCGGTTGCCGCGAGCTCCTTGCCGATCACCGAGCCGGTCCAGCCGCCGCCGACGAGGACGACGTCAACCGCGGGCATGATCTTGCTCATTGACGTTATCCTCCGTTGTCGGCGTCGGCGATCGAGGCCGGCGGGCGTGTCCACGCGACGCCGTGCCGCTCGATGTCGTTGGCATAGCTCGCGTGCACACCGGGAAATCCCACCAGCTTCCAGCCGATCTTGTCGCGGTTGCCGCCGTAGATCGGATCGCTGAAGAATCCTTCCATGGTGGCGTCGAGCAATGCGCCAAAAAAAGCTGCGGACGGGAGCGCGCCGAAATCGAGCTTCCCGTGCTCAGCTTCCCCGAGCAACGCGTCCTGCTGCTCCGGCGTCAGATCGGCGAAGGCCCCGGCGTGAGCCTTGCGCGCCGCTTCGTCGAGCTTGGCGAAACCCAGGCGGAACATCTCCGCCGGCGTAAACGCGAGCTGATAACCCTGCTGCGGCGTGCCGGCGAGAAAGGGCGCGTGGCGATACAAGTGGTCACCGCTGCCCCACGCGCCGGCGAGCTGGCGGTCGATGAACACCGCGACGCCGGCCTCTTTCGCGCCGGGACCGGTGTCGTCCGCTGGAATGAGTCGTGCGACCGCTGCCTCGGCCGCCCTACCCTCGTTGCCGTCGAAGAAGAGCCAGGCCGTCACGACGGGTACCGGAGCCTGCCCGCTCGCGCCTGCTGTCGCGGCCGCGGCGGCAGTGCCTGTCTCGGCTGCAGCAGCGCCGCCTGCTACCACCGATGCACCAAGAGCCAATGGCACTGCGCCGACAGCCGTGGCAACCTGCTTGAGGAAGATGCGCCGGTGATGAGGAATGCCGTCGGTCATCGTGTTCCTCCGGCTCGGTCTTAAGTCCAGTATTCAATTGACGCATGGCCGGACTGTGACAGGGGAGGGTCGCCGTGTTGCAGCTGTCACAAAGCTTAGAGACACGATGACTGTGCTGATCAACGAGCGCCGCCAGCCGCCAGAGCGCACCCAAATAGGCATCCGCGCTTTTCCATTTTCCCTGGCGATTCCGTCGAGATCATGCCCGTGCTCCCCATTCCAAGCGCTTAGGGAGGGGTAGTGCGCGCGGGGTGATTTGCACCTGGAGCCTGCCCAACCGTCGGACGTCGTTCCAGACAAAAAAGAATCCCTCGCCGTAACCGGCGAGGGATCGGATCATTGACTTGCTTCTGCATCAAGACCTGGGTCTATTCTCCCGGCTGCTGACGGTCGACGGGTGCTCGATCGCCTCCAGCAACAACTCGAACATGGCACCAGGCAGTTCTGCGACCACCGAGATCTGCCGCGATCGCGCGAAGAGATGCGAGACATCGCAGTGGATGCCGATACCCAGCGCCTCGATACCTGCGTGCTCGAGCCTTAGCGCCATCGCCCGTCCGAGATCCTCGTCGTATGCTCCGTCCGTGGCGAGAAGCAGCAGCCGACGCGAATTGCGCTGCGCGAGGAGTTCACCCGCACCCCAGAGCATCGCCTCCGCCATGGGCGTCCCGCCGCCGGCCTCCAGCGCCGCAAACCGGCCCGCCTGACGGTCGATGCGCCGCGCGAACTGGCCCATCACGATCACGTCGTGGTCCGCGTCGCCGGGGAACGCCGCCGCTGCAACGGCGACGCCGGGGATCTGTTGCAGCGCCAGCGCGGTGGCGTAGCATGCAGCCCGCGCCACCTCGATGGGACGCGCCGTGGCGCTCTTCTTTCTCGTGCGGGAAGAGCCCATCGATCCCGAGCGGTCGACAAGAATCTGGACCGCTGTGTCGGTTTGCAATCCCACGGTCTCGCGCACGAAGACCCGCGGATCTCCTGCCTCGAATCGGCAGAGACGTCGCGTGTCGATGCGCTTGCCTACGACTGCGGGATAACGCCGACAGAGCGTCTGCGCCTGTAGCAACCCGGCGAGTCGCTGCCGCAGTGCGTTGGTTGCCGCCTTCACTTCCGTCGAGAATACAGCTCCTTCAGCGCTGGTCGACCCAACAGCGCTCGACTTTCCACGCAGCATTGGCAGATTGAGCTCCGGCGCTTCACCCGCCTTGGCAGTGATCGCCGCCTGTGCCAGCTCACCAATCCCGCTGACGTGATCTTCCGGCGCAGCATCGAGGGCCTGGCGCAGCGGATTTGCACCACTGGTTTGCTGCTCCGGATGCGCCTCTTCTTCTTTCGGCTGCGGCGCCTCCTTCTCGCGCGCTTCCTCCTCGAGCATCGCGCCGATGCCGCACGCAAGCGCATGCACCTCGGCGGTCGAGCGGCAATCGCGAACCCCGAACATCAGGGCATCGAGCTTGGTCTGCAGACCCGGCTTGAAAGTCTCCCGGAAAAGCGCCTCCGCGGCCTCCGCCATGCCCTGCGCTGCGTCGATTCCGAGCACGTCGTATTCGAGCCGCCACATCACGTAGCTCTCCAGAATGCGCGCCGGA
>DATJZQ010000007.1:0-15408 GCA_035499005.1 Burkholderiales bacterium
GACGGATGCGGCGATCGACGTCGCTGATGTCGAGATCATTGGGCTGTTCCGCTTTCTTGGCCTCGACCGAAAGCACGCTGCCCAGCACCGGATTGGGCCGGTAAGTCGTGATGCCTTTCAGCCCCGCTCTCCAGGCTTCGACGTATAGATCCTTGAACTCCTCGTACGGATAATCCACCGCGACGTTGACTGTCTTGCTGATCGCGGAATCCACGAACGGAGTCACAGCGGCCACCATGCGCATGTGATCGAGCGCGGATATGTCGAGCGCGGTCACGAACTGCTCGGGCAGGTGGTCGGTACCGCCATCCAGATGACGGTACAGGCGCCAGGCGTGATCCTCCACGTCGTATACCTTGTGCGAACCATCTGATTCGCGCTTGCGGCGCTGATAGGTCCAGGAGTAGGGCGGCTCGATGCCGTTGCTCGCGTTGTCGGCGAAAGCGAGCGAAATCGTGCCGGTCGGCGCGATCGAGAGTACATGGCTATTGCGGATGCCGTGCTTGCGGATCGCATCCTTCAGCTTCTGCGGCAGCCGCGAAGCGAAGCGCGGCGCGGCGACGTACTGGTTTTTGTCGAGCAGCGGGAATGCGCCTTTCTCTTTTGCGACATCGACGGACGCATCGTAGGCTTCGTCGCGCAGCATCTGTGCGATTCTCGCCGCCACGGCGCGCGCGGCTTCGGTGTCGTAGCGCAGGCCCAGCATGATCAGCGCGTCGCCCAGGCCAGTGAACCCTAATCCGATGCGTCGCTTGTTCATGGCCTCCGCGCGTTGCTGCGGAAGCGGCCACTCGGTGACGTCGAGCACGTTGTCGAGCATGCGCACCGCCGGGTGCACGACCTTGGCGAAGGAGTCGAAATCGAAACGCGCTTTGGGTGTAAACGGATCCGCGACGAACAGCGTCAAGTTGATGCTACCCAGGCAGCAGCAGCCGTAAGCGGGCAGCGGCTGCTCCCCGCAGTTGTGAACGTATAGGCTGTTGGCGTCGAACGCATTCACCCCCGCAATACTGACATCGAAAACATCTTCGATGCCTTCGCTTTCGATCGTCTCGACAGTTACCGTAAACGGCTCGCGATTCAACCGGCGCCTGTACGAAGCCAAAAGCCTTCTTAACTTGTCGGCCTTGTCCGCATGAGCAAAGCCAATCACTTCCTCGAAACGCAACAAATTCTCGGCGCTGATCACGAGCTCATGAACAGCTTGGGCGGTATACCACGCAATCCCGCCCTTGCCATTCGGCAACAAGTTCTGTCCAGGTGGCTTTCTGTCGCGATAAATTGTTGAGGCGATGCCGAGCCTAAGCAGCATGCGCTGTGCTCGGACAAGGTTCTCCACGTCGACTTGGGTGAGGCGCACGCTCACGCCTTTCACTTGGGAGCCTTGCACAGAGCCGTCCGAATCAAACAGTCCTCTGAGCGCGCCTCGGGTAAAGTCCGATGAGGCGCGTTCGATCTGGTCCGTGAGCCGCTTCGAACCGGGACGCATACCCAAGGACATGGCCAAATTGCGCAGCGGGGTCGACGAGAGGCGAAACTCATTCCTGCCAGCCCCAACCCACGCCCAGCCCCGAAAGTCACTTCGGTGAGGAAGGAATCGCGCTGCGCGTTCCGCCGCCTCCATCACGCTTGATGCTCCGGAGGAAAGAAGCCAGCCTCCATTAGCTTCCCTTCGGGCATACACGTCCCACACGGAAAGAACGGCCTTTTCTTCTTTGAGTAAGCCGTCCCCAATCAGCAGGCCGACCAGGTATCCCTCGTCTTCTGAGTGCGCTCCAGGCCAGCCTCTGACTTGCCGATGGTCATGGACGATAAGCGAATCGCCAGGAGAGACGTCGCCTACCTTCGTCCATGCTGTGTCTACTCGAAAGGGTGTCCGACGCTGGACCCGTAGCACTAAGTGGTCAGAGGTGACCCTCAGAGAGGATCCTTCTCGCGTCTTCAGTTTCAAGACGGGCTTTCTTCCCGTGTTGAAAAAGCCGACGGAAGTGGTCGGATGTTCTTTTCCATTTACGACGGCGACGAACGGTTTCCCTACCAGTTCCAGGACCTGTCTTGGACCCTCCGACGTCAGGACCCAAGTGTCCCCAGTTACGCAGGGGTTCGTAGACGCGAGTACCTCGAGATGCGAGAGGTTGTTGTCTGCGTTTACGCGATCGATGAAGAACACACCCGGCTCGGCGTGATCGTAAGTCGACGTCATGATCTGCTGCCACAGCTCGCGCGCTTTGACTTCGCGATAGACCCACAGTCCATCGCTGCGCTGACGTGGCTGGCCGTCGTGCCAATCTGGCCCAGGCGCACACTTGTGCATGAGCTGCCAAGCGGCATCATTCTCGACGGCGCGCATGAAAGCGTCGGTGACCGCAACGCTGACATTGAAATTGCGCAGCTCGCCGCGGTCTTTGGCGTGGATGAATTCCTCGATATCGGGATGGTCGCAGCGCAGGATTCCCATCTGAGCGCCGCGGCGTGCGCCCGCCGACTCCACCGTCTCGCAGCTCTGGTCGAACACGCGCATGTAGGAAACGGGCCCGCTCGCGCTGCTGTTCGTCCCGCGCACCAGCGCCCCCTTCGGGCGGATGGACGAGAAGTCGTAGCCCACGCCTCCGCCCCTGCGCATGGTCTCGGCCGCCTCGAGCAGGGCAACGTAGATCCCCGGCTTGCCGTCTACTGTCTGCGATACCGAATCGCCCACTGGCTGGACGAAGCAGTTGATCAGTGTGGCCTGCAGCTCAGTTCCAGCCGCCGAGTTGATGCGCCCACCCGGGATGAAGCCGTTTTCCAGGGCTTCGTAGAAAACGGGCTCCCACTTCGTCGGGTCGGACTCGACTGTGGCGAGCGCCCGCGCCACCCGGCGGCGCACGTCTTCGATCGTCTTCTCGTCGCCTTTGGCGTATTTCTCCAGGAGCACGTCGACGCCGACCTGCTGTGCCGGAAGAGAAAGAAGGGTGTCGTTGAGCTTCATCGAAACCGCGGATGCGACGTGAACGAAACAAGCAGCTGCAATGATACTGCTGATAGATTGCGGCCGTTCAGGTACCAGTTGCGAAATCCGGGCGGTTCGGCGATCCTTCCGGGCCTTCGATAAACTGCGACTTCTGGAGCAAGCATAGTGACCTCGTTGCCTTCGCTGTTCATCTCCCATGGTGCGCCAACGCTGGCCCTCGAGCCGGGCCGGTCGGGCGCTGCGTTGACCGCGCTCGGCCGCGATCTGCCGCGGCCCCAGGCGATTCTGGTCGCGTCGGCCCATTGGGAAACGGCCCGTCCGGCGGCGAGCATCGCCGCGCACCCGGAAACGATCCACGATTTCGTCGGGTTTCCGGATGAACTGTATCGTATGACGTACCCCGCACCCGGCGCCCCGGATGTCGCACGCCAGGCGAAGGATCTGCTGGATGCCGCGGGGATCGGCGCCGATCTGGATGCCGGCCGCGGTCTCGACCATGGCGCGTGGGTACCTTTGCGCTTTCTTTATCCTGCGGCGGACATTCCGGTCACTCAGCTTTCGATCCAGCCGCGCCTTACGCCCGCGCACCACTACCGGCTTGGTGAGGCGTTGCGGCCCTTGCGCAGGGCTGGTGTGTTGATCGTGGGCTCCGGCAGTCTCACTCACAACCTTCGCGAGTTGCACATGAGCGGCGCCAGGCCGGAGCCCTATGCGGTCGAGTTTCAAGACTGGGTCTACAACGCCGTCGGCGCCAACGACGTTGCGGCGCTGCTCGATTACCGGCGCCGCGCACCGCAAGCTGCGCGAGCCCATCCGACCGACGAGCATCTGTTGCCGCTGTTCGTCGCGCTGGGTGCGGCCGGCGATTCCGACTCGGCGCGCCGGATCAACGATGAAATAACGTACGGTGCGCTAGCGATGGACGCCTACGCGTTCGGCCTCGCACCGCACGAGGCTGGCACTTCGCTGCGTCACGAGTCGCGCGTCGCATAAAGGCACCGGAGCGCTCGTGTCTGCACCGCCCACCGCACATCGAGACCTCATCCTCGATCAGTTCACGCGCCAGGCTGCGCCGTTTTCAACCGCCAAGACCATCGCCGACGAAAAGGCGCTGCGCGTGCTGGTGGATGTCAGCAAGGCCGGAGCGGACGACACGGTTCTGGACGTTGCGTGCGGAGGTGGACTGGTGGTGTGTGCTTTTGCGCCTTCCGTGCGCCACGCAACCGGGATCGACGTGACGCCCGCGATGCTCGAGCGCGCACGGGCGCTGGCCCAGGAGAAGGCGCTCGCGAACGTGTCGTGGGACCAGGGCGACGTGCAATCCCTGCCTTACCCCGACGCGAGCTTCACCATCGTCGTTTCGCGTTTCACCTTCCATCATTTTCTCCAACCCCTCGCGGTGCTGAGAGAAATGGCTCGCGTGTGCGCACCGGGCGGAAGGATTGTGGTTGCCGATGTGCAGGCCGCGGACGATCCGGCCAAAGCGGCCGAGTTCAACCGCATGGAAAAGCTGCGCGATCCCTCGCACGTGCGCGCCATGCCGATAGCCGAGCTGAAAGCGCTATTCGGTGATGCGGGCCTGCGATCGCCGCGCGTGGCTGGCTACGAGCTGCGCGACGAGCTGGACAACCTTCTGCGCCGCTCGTTTCCCAATCCGGGCGACGATGTGAAGATCCGCGAGATCTTCGCCGCAGCGGCGACCGACGACCGCCTCGGCATTCCTGTCCGCCGCGAGGCGAATCGCATCCACTACGCCTATCCGGTCGTGGTGCTGGCCGCCGATCGCTAGACGCAGCACCTCGACTATTCTTCATAATCAGAGGCAAGAGCATGGCAGGTCCTTCGCCCATTCCGTTCTTCGAGGCCGTGAGCGCCTACCAGAAGACCGAGGCCATACGCGCCGCGTTGTCGCTCGATCTCTTCACTGCGATTGCGGAAACCAAGGGGGTGCTGCCGGAGATCGCGGCGCGCTGCACGGCGAGCGAGCGTGGTGTCCGCATCCTGTGCGATTTTCTGGTGATCCAGGGGTTTCTCACGAAGACCGGCGCTCGCTACGCGCTCGCGGGTGAGACCGCGCCGTTCCTGGTCAAAGGCTCGCCTGCTTATCTGGGCGGATCGCTGGAATTCCTGCTGTCGCCCGATCTGGTGCAAGGCTTTGCCGACCTCACCGGCTGCGTGCGGCGCGGCGGGACCACAGTCTCGGCGCGTGGGACGATGGAGACGCAGCATCCGGTTTGGGTCAAGTTTGCCCGCGTTATGGGGCCGGTCATCGCACGTTCCGCGCCCTTCATCGCCGAGTTGACGGACCCGAAAGGGGATCGCCCGCTCGACGTGCTCGACATCGCCGCAGGCCACGGTTTGTTCGGGATCGCGTTTGCACAGCGTAACTCCATCGCGCAAGTCACGGCGCAGGACTGGGCGCCCGTGCTTGAGGTCGCTCAGGAGCATGCGCGGCAGGTCTCCGTCGGCGATCGCTATCGCTTGCTGCCGGGCGATGCCTTTGAAGTGGACTTCGGGACCGGGCGTGACGTGGTGCTGCTTACCAATTTCCTGCATCACTTCGATGTGCCGACCTGCGAGCGGCTGCTTCAGCGAGTGGCACGCTGCCTCAAGCCCGGCGGCACGGCGGTGACGCTCGAGTTCGTGCCGAATGAAGACCGGGTCACCCCGCCGCCGGCCGCGACCTTTGCGCTCACCATGCTGGCCACCACCGCGACGGGCGACGCGTATACGTTCAACGAATACGAGTCGATGTTGCGCAACGCCGGGTTCTCGCGCAACACATTGCATGCTGTCCCGGAGAGCCCGCAGAGCGTGATCGTGTCCGCGCTCTAGGCGGAGTCTCCATGGATGCGCTGTCCGAGGTGCTGGCGGCGATACGTCTCACAGGTGCCGTGTTTCTCGAAATGGAGGTGCACGGACACTGGTCCTACCTCACTGCGCCCGCGCGGAAGATCGCCGACGTACTGATGCCGGACGCGGATCATGTGATTCCGTTTCACCTAGTGACGCACGGCACCTGCTATGCGCGGCTGCCTGATGGAGACCCGGTGGAGCTCCGCGCCGGCGATGTGATTCTCTTCCCGATGGGTGACCGGCATGTGCTTGCAGCCGCCAGCGAGCCGGCGCTGCGTCTCAAACCGCTTGACCTTTCGGGTGAAAGCCTGGAGCGTCTGAAGCGGGGCGACGTCGCCGCGTTCAAGAAGGGAGGTGCCGGGGAAGCGACGCGCGTCGTCTGCGGGTACCTCGCGTGCGACAAGCGCCTGGCCGAACCCATTCTCACAAGCCTGCCGCGCCTGCTCAAGGTCAGCATGCAGGATGACGGCACCGCTGCCTGGGTCCAGAGCTCGATCCGCTACTCGGTTGCAGAAAGCGCGTCTGCCCGCCCGGGCTCGGCCGCCGTGCTTGCGAGGCTGTCCGAAGTGCTCTTTGCCGAGGCGATTCGTCAATACATGGATGATTTGCCGTCCCGCAAGTCCGGCTGGCTCGCGGGCCTGAAGGATCGTCACGTGGGCCGGACGCTTGCGCTGCTGCATGAGCAGCCTGCGTACCCCTGGACGGTGGACAAGCTCGCCAGAAAAGTGGGACTCTCTCGCTCCGCGCTAGGCGAGCGCTTCACCGCACTGATCGGCGCACCGCCCATGCACTATCTCGCCCGCTGGCGCACATCGCTCGCCGCGACGCAGTTGCGCGAGAGCAATGCTCCGATCGTCCGGGTTGCCGAGGAGGTTGGCTATGAGTCCGAGGCAGCGTTCAACCGGGCATTCAAACGGGAATTCGGCTTGCCGCCGGCAGCCTGGCGTAAGCGGGCAAAGCGGCAGGTGCGCGCCGACGCCGCGCCATCATTCGGCAAGGGCGATGCCTAGCTTCCCATTTCCTTCAGCGTGTCCTTGAGCTTCGGCAATCCGTCCTTGACCCGCGCGTGTTTTTCAGAGCTTGGGCGTAATCCTGGAAGTGAATGACTGGGCCACGATCTTGCCATCCCGGACAACGAACGTGTCTGTGCCAAGCTCGTACACGTTGTCTGCAGTTTCTGCGGTCCATAGAATGTAAGCATAGTCACCCTTGACGAATTGGCGGTTCATCTTGAACACGGCGCCAGGTTTTTGAAACTCCGCAATCATTGCCTCGAACAACGGTCGAATCTCGTCGACTCCCCTGAGCGTACCGTCCGGCGTGAAGAAGACGACACCCGGCGCGTAGTCAGAAAGGATGCCCTCGAGGTCGCCTTCGCCAAAACATTTTAGGTGCTGTTCTACAACCTCTTTAGCGGAGGCGGCTAGGGGTCGGGAGGCGGGACTCTGTACGGAAGGGGCTGCAGCGGTCGACATGGGAATCTCCGATCAAGGCTGAAATGCTGGTGAAGGTTGAGGTTGGCGGTGCCGCGAGCGCAGCTGAACGGCCTCGCGCTCGATGCCCTGGAAGACTTCAAGCTGGACACGGCTTCCACCCGCGCATCCGAGAAATGGTTGCAGGCCAGCGAAGGCCGTGGCGGCCTCGTCATAGCGGCCTTCGGCTTGAGCGCGAAGGGCCCGCAAGCCCGGCTGAGTAACGTGCCGCGCGCGCAACGCTGCGTAGCTGTCACCTTTCGCGCATTGCTCGATTGCCTGCGCGAGCTTCTGCACGCGCTCTTGCTTTCCTGCCGTCAAGTGCGCAAGAGCCGCATGCAGGTCGACATACGGCCAGAATCCTGGTGTCAGTATCTGTTCGAACGCATCGGAGAGCTTGCTCCAGCGGCCAGCGTCGTCGACGCCGTCGCTCGTCAGACGCCACAGCAACGCCGTGGCGTCGCACGCGTCGAGCGCCGACCGGGAGCCGGCGGGAAGTAACCACGCATCGAGAATCGCCAGCGCCGGCTCGACGTTCCCTTCCTCGGCTTCGAACATGGAGAGGTGCCACGCGTTGTGCGTGCACATGCGGCTTGCAGTGGCCCAGTGTGTGCGCTGATCGCGCATCCACTGTGCGCCTTTATCGTGCCGGCCCGACGCGGCGAGGGCGTGTGCCACGGCGTGTACGCCCAGCGGGCAGGCGGGGTTGCTCGCCAGGGCTTGTCGTCCCAGCGTCTCGGCGTACGCGGCGTTGCCGCTCTCGGCGTGCGCGAAGGACGCCATCGCAAGGACGAATTGGAAGCCCGGCCGATCGCGCCTCCATGCCAGCATGGCCCCATCGACAACTTCTCGCAGCTGCTCATGCCAACCGAGGAAGAAGTAGGACGACAGCGCCAGCCGCAGCGCGAGCAGGTCGTGAGGCCATTTGGCGAGAATGGACGCATAGCGCTCGGCGGCGAGCACCGGGTTGCCAGACACCCAGGCGTCCGCAGCGGCGAGGTGCACGCGCGTTTGCGTCGACATCGGAGCTCCGGACGCGGTTCGGAGCACCTGCGCAATCGCGGGCAGGGCGTCAGCGCTCTTGGCGAGGACGCCGGCTCCGGCACGGATGATCTGCGCCCGGCCGAACTCCGGGTGACCGGGGCCGATGGCACTCACTTCCGCGACGGGATCGCCGACTGCGCAGAGGAGATGATCGAGGGCTAGAGAGGTCGCTTGCATGGTAGCGAATTGTGCAAGCGAGCCGACTCGCGAACTTGACGCAGGCGCCGGCATTCTTTGCCGACACGCCGGCTAGAGCCTATCTCAATAGGCCGCGCGTGATGCGTTGTCGCCAAAACGGGATGGATGCAAGGCGCTCGGGCTCGGCAGTGGCAGGCCCCACGGCGAGGACGAGCAACACAGCAGACGCCCGTTTTGGCGGCAACCCTTCGGGACGGGGCGATTTGGGCGCATTTCGTCGCCGTCGGCCCCCTTGTGTACGTCAAGTACACGGCGGTGTCCGCCGTCTAGAACTGCATCCCAAATCGCCGCCGTCGCACTCGTGCGGACTATTGAGATAGGCTCTAGCGTCCGCGCTGCGCGAGGAATGTCTTCAGGACGCGCGCCGTGTGCGAGCGGTCCGAGGCCTTCGCTACTTCCTCCGGCGAACCCTGCGCCACAACGCGCCCGCCTGCATCGCCGCCCTCGGGTCCGAGATCGATGAGCCAGTCGGCGTCCGCCATGACATCGAGGTTGTGCTCGATCACCACTGCGGTGTTCCCGGCGTCCACCAGACGGTGCAGGACTCGCAGGAGCTTCTCCACGTCGGCCATGTGCAGCCCGACCGTGGGCTCGTCGAGGATGTAAAGCGTAGACGACGAGCCGTTGGTTGCCTGGATCCCGGGTCGGCGCTGCGCGCGGCCCAGGACGACGGGCCGCTGGCCCGTCGCTTTCGCCAGTTCCGTAACAAGCTTGATGCGCTGCGCCTCTCCGCCCGACAGCGTCGGGCTCTGCTGCCCCAGCGTGATGTAGCCCAGCCCCACATCCTGCAGCAGCTTGAGCGCGTGGTGAATGGAGCGATGTGCCGAGAAGAACGGCTCCGCGTCGTCCACGCTCATGGCCAGCACGTCGCCGATGCTCTTCCCCTTGAATCGCACCGTCAGCGTCTCGGGTGAGAAGCGGGCGCCGCCGCACGCCTCGCACAAGACTTTCACGTCGGGCAGGAAGCTCATCTCGATCGTCTTCAGTCCCTGTCCCTCGCACGAGTCGCAGCGTCCGCCTGCCGTGTTGAAGGAGAAGCGCCCGGGGCCGTAGCCGCGCATGCGTGCTTCGGTTGTGTCGGCGAACATCTTCCGGATAGCGTCCCAGAAGCCAACGTAAGTGGCCGGGCAGGACCGGGGTGTCTTGCCGATCGGCGTCTGGTCCACCTCGAGCACACGCCCAACCTGCTGCCAGCCGCGGATGTCGCGGCAACCGTGCAGGGCGCCATTGCCCCGGCGCCGGGCGTTGCCGAGCAGCTGCACCAGGTTATCGTGCAGCACATCGCGCGCGAGCGTGCTCTTGCCGCTGCCGGATACACCCGTAACCACCGTGAGGCGCCCGAGGGGAACGCGCACATCGGCGTCATCGAGGTTGTGCAGCCGCGCGCCCACGACTTCGAGCTCCGGCGTATCCCGCTCGACCGCGCGACGTGGGTTTAGCGGATGGCGCAGCGGCTGCGACAGAAACCGGCCGGTGATCGAGTCGGGTTGCTGCGTCAGCGCTTCGGCTGTGCCCTGCGCTACAACGCGCCCGCCCAACGTTCCAGCTCCCGGTCCGAGGTCGATCACATGTTCCGCGTGGCGGATGGTGTCCTCGTCGTGCTCCACCACGACCAGAGTGTTCCCCTTCGCCTCGAGCTTGGCCAGCGTGTCGAGCAGGACGCGGTTGTCGCGCGGGTGCAGACCGATGGTCGGTTCGTCCAGGATGTAGCACACCCCGCGCAGATTGGACCCGAGTTGCGAGGCGAGGCGGATGCGCTGCGCTTCGCCGCCCGACAAAGTGGGCGCCGAGCGGCCCAGCGACAAATAGGCGAGCCCCACTTCGCGCAGGAAGGCGAGCCGCGCGCCGAGCTCCGCAAGGATGTCTCGCGCGATATCGGCTTCGCGTCCGTCTACGCGCAGCCCCTGAAAGAAGCGTTCGACCGACGCCACCGACAGCGCCGTCAGGTCGGCGATCGACCGGCCGCGAAAGCGCACGTGCAGCGCTGTAGGATTGAGGCGCTTGCCCTCGCATGACGGACACGCTTCCTCGACTTCCAGCCACTCCAGCCACGAGTCGAGGACGTGATCCTCGGTGCCGGTCTTTTCGCGCTCCTCGTCCCAGCCGATGTCGCTCAGCTTCAACCCCGTGCCGAAACAGGTCTCGCACCAGCCGTGCTTGGAGTTGAAGGAGAACAAGCGTGGATCGAGTTCGGGAAAGCTCTTGCCGCAGGACGGACAAGCGCGCTTGGTCGAGAAGGTTATCTCGCTCAGCCGGGCGCTGCCCTCCATCAGGCCATCCAGCGGCGCAATGGCGTGCACCACACCTTTTCCGAAGTCGAGCGCGCGCTGCAGGGCCGAGCGCAGTGCGGATTCATTCGCGGGATCGACGTCGAGGTCGGCGACGGGCAGTTCGATGTTGTGCTCCTGGAAACGGGACAGCCGCGGCCACTTCGCCGTGGGCAGGAACGCGCCGTCGACGCGCAGGTGAGTGAAGCCCTTGGCGGCCGCCCATTTCGCGAGGTCGGTGTAGTACCCCTTGCGCGCGGTCACCAGCGGCGCCAGCAACCCGATGTGCGTGCCGCGGTAGTCGCGCATCAGCCGCGCCGCGATCGCATCGAAGCTCTGCGGTTGAATCGCGACGTCGCAATCGGGGCAGTATTGGGTTCCGAGCTTTACGTACAACAGGCGCAGGAAATGGTAGAGCTCGGTCAGCGTGGCGACAGTGCTCTTCCGGCCGCCTCGGCTGGTGCGCTGCTCGATGGCGACCGTGGGCGGGATGCCGAAGATATGGTCCACGTCGGGGCGCGAAGCAGGCTGCACGAACTGGCGGGCGTAGGCGTTGAGCGATTCGAGGTAACGCCGCTGGCCCTCGGCGAAAAGAATATCGAAGGCAAGCGTGCTCTTGCCGCTCCCCGATACGCCGGTAATGACGGTGAACTTCTCGCGCGGGATATCGACGTTGACGCTTCTGAGGTTGTGCTCGCGCGCGTTGTGGATTCTTATAGCACCCCCACCCCAACCCTCCCCCGCTTGCGGGGGAGGGAGCGGGAGGGGAGATCCCGCAACCTGCGGAAGCGGAAGCGCCGCCAGCCCGCGCAGCGCCGCCTCGTACTGCTTCAGCGCTGCGCCGGTGTGAGAGCGTTCATCGGCCGCCACCTGCTCCGGCGAGCCCGCGCAGACCAGCTTCCCGCCCGCGTCACCACCCTCGGGCCCGAGGTCGATGATCCAGTCCGCTGCGCGAATCACGTCCAGGTTGTGCTCGATCACCATGAGCGAATGGCCGGCCGCGATGAGCTGCCGGAAAGCGCTCAGCAGCTTGGCGATATCGTCGAAGTGCAGTCCGGTCGTCGGTTCGTCGAAGAGAAACAGATTGCCGCCGGCGCTGCTGACTCGCGCCGCGCCCGCGAGGTGGCCTGCGAGTTTCAGCCGCTGCGCCTCTCCCCCGGACAAGGTAGGCACCGGCTGGCCGAGCTTCACGTATTCGAGACCGACGTCAGCGAGCGGTTTGAGCGCATTGAGGACTTCGGGGCGATCGGCAAAGAAGGTAACGGCCTCCGACACCGTCATCTCGAGCGCGTCAGCGATGGACACGGATGCTACGCCGCTGCCGCCCGTCAGCCGGACCTCGAGCACTTCGTCGCGATAGCGCTTGCCATTGCAATCCGGACAGCGCAGGTACACGTCCGACAGGAACTGCATCTCGACGTGCTCGAAGCCGTTGCCGCCGCAGGTCGGGCAGCGCCCCTTACCCGAGTTGAAGCTGAAGGTACCTGCGGTGTAGCCGCGCTCTTTGGCTAATGGTTCCTTGGCGAAAAGCTGCCGGATCGCATCGAACGCCCCCACGTAGCTCGCAGGGTTGGAGCGCGTGGTCCGGCCGATGGGCGTTTGATCCACCATCACCACGTCCGCGATCTGTTCGTGCCCGAGCACGGCCCGGTGCGCCCCCGGCGCCTCGGTCGGTTTACCCTTGTGCTTGCGCAGCGCGGCGTACAGCACGTCCTGGACCAGCGTGGACTTGCCGGATCCACTCACACCCGTGATGCAGACCAGCCCTCCGAGCGGAATCGAGACGTCGATGTGCTTCAGGTTGTGCTCGGCCGCGCCGAGGACCTGCAAAACGCGAGTGTGCGATTCCGCCAGCCGCGACGTGCGCCGCGAAGGAGCGCTCGGCTCCGCGCGCTTCCGGCCAGCCAGGTAATCGCCCGTCAACGTTGGCGCTCGCACGAGCTCGGCCGGAGTGCCGCTGAAGACGATCCGGCCGCCGCGCTCGCCTGGGCCGGGCCCCATGTCCAGGATGCGATCGGCTTCCAGCATGATCTGCGGGTCGTGCTCCACCACCACGAGTGAATTGCCCGCGTCGCGCAAACGCTTCATCACGTCGATGACGCGCCCCATGTCTCGCGGATGCAGACCGATGGAGGGCTCGTCCAGGACGAACAGCGTGTTGACGAGCGAAGTACCGAGTGCGGTGGTGAGGTTGATGCGCTGCACTTCACCGCCGGACAAGGTGCGCGACTGTCGGTCCAGCGTGAGATAACCTAACCCCACCTGATTGAGGTAGCCGAAGCGCGCCCGAATCTCGGTCACCAGCAGCTCGGTGGCTTCATCCATTGGGGCTGGGAGGTGGGCCAGCGTGAAGAACTCCCGGCAGCGATCGATCGGCAGCAGCATGACGTCGTGCACGGTCAATCCCGGCAGCGATTGCAGGTCGGCGTCGGACAGCGTCAACCCGTGCGGGCGGAAGCGCTTATCCGGCGCCAGTACGGTGTCGGCGTCCTGCTTGGTGCCGAGGCGCCACAACAGCGCGTCCGGTTTGAGCCGCGCGCCGCCGCAGACAGTGCACGCGGTGTAGGCGCGGTATTTCGAGAGCAGCACGCGGATGTGCATCTTGTAGCTCTTGCTCTCGAGCCACTGAAAAAAACGGCGCACGCCGTACCATTTGCCGGGCCACGATTTCCTCCAGCTGATCCAGCCCGTGTCGCCTTCCAATACCCAGTTTCTCTGCTCCTGCGACATCTCGCGCCACGGCCTGTCCATCGGCACCCCGCGCTTGGGGGCGTACTTGGCGAGATCGTCCTGGCACTCCTTAAAGCTCGGGGTCTGCCACGGCCTGATCGCGCCGTCGCGCAACGTCTTCGACTCGTCGGGGATGACCAGCCCGAAATCGATGCCGATGATCCGGCCGAAGCCGCGGCAGGCCTCGCACGCGCCGATCGGCGAATTGAACGAGAACAGGCTGGGCGTGGGCTCGTGATAGTGGATGTCGCAGTCGGCGCAGTGCAGGTCGGACGAGAAGCGCCAGGGCTTTGCTTCCTCTCTCCCCCCGGGAGAGGGGTCAGGGGCGAAGGGATTTTCCTCCGCCAGCACGCGTACGTTGACCCGCCCTTGACCCACGCGCAGAGCAGCCTCGAGCGCCTCGATCACTCGCGCACGCTCGACGTTGGAGATGCGGAAGCGGTCCTGGATCACTTCGAGCTGGCCCTTGCCGAGCGATTCGATGCGCGTGTAGCCCTGCTGCTCCAGCAGCCGTCGCACTTCGCCTTCGGAGAAGTTCTCCGGCACAGGCACGGGGAAGGCGATCACGAGTCGCGGGTCGTCCGCAACCTGAGCGCGCCGGGTGACCTCGGCAAAGATCGTGTCGGGCATATCGCGCCGCACCGGCTGGCCGCAGCCGCGGCAGTAGAGCTGGGCGGCGCGCGCGAACAGCAGCTTCACGTGGTCGTTGAGCTCGGTCATCGTGCCCACGGTGGAGCGCGAGGTACGGACGGGATTGGTCTGGTCGATCGCGATCGCGGGCGGGATGCCGTCGATGCGGTCAACCTGCGGCTTGTCCATGCGGTCGAGAAACTGGCGCGCATAGGGCGAGAAAGTCTCCACGTAGCGCCGCTGGCCCTCCGCGTAGAGCGTGTCGAACACCAGAGAGGACTTGCCGGATCCCGACACGCCGGTTACCACCACGAGCTGGTTCAGCGGGATGGCGAGGTCGAGCGCCTTGAGGTTGTTCTGCCGCGCGCCTTGAATGTGCACGGCGGCGCGCGCGCGGTCCGACAGATTGATGTCTCGTGGTTTCATTCGGGGTAGACGGGGGCTCGGTGCGCGCCGCGTGGCACAGCGATGCACGCACGTAATTGTAACGCTATAGGCGCTCTTGCTCAGTCGGGCGGCGCGCAACAGGTATCATTCGGCTATTGCTACCTGCCGAGTATCCATCGCCGTTCCCGGATTGGGTGGGGGCGCTCGCTTAGACCATTCTGATTGTCGCCACTGAAGGAACTATGTTCGCTATCCCCCCAACCATTCAAGCGCTGATCATCATCAACGTTGTGGTCTATCTGCTCCAGCTCGCCACCGGAGATGCGCTGCTCATCCCTTTCGCGTTGTGGTCTTCATTCGGTAGCGGCGGTTCTCCAGGGATGCCGATGGAGGTTCCACCCTTTGAGCCTTGGCAGCCCATCACGTACTCGTTCCTTCATGGCGGCACGACCCACCTGTTCTTCAACATGCTGGCGTTGTGGATGTTTGGGACTGACATCGAGCGGGTGTGGGGCCCTCGCCGCTTCCTGATTTACTATTTTGTATGCGTGGTGTCCGCGGCGGCCGCGCAGCTCCTGGTCGCCCAGATGTCCAGCGGCCCGGCCTACCCTACGATCGGAGCGTCGGGCGGCGTCTTCGGAGTGCTGCTCGCCTTCGGCATGATGTTCCCGCGCCGCATGGTCATGCTTCTGTTCCCCCCGATTCCCATGCCGGCGTGGCTGCTTGTCACGCTGTATGGGGGCTTGGAGCTCCTGCTCGGCGTTACGGGAACGCAGGCGGGTGTGGCGCACTTCGCACACCTGGGCGGGATGGCCGGCGGCTACCTGCTGATTCAATATTGGCGCGGGCGGCTGCCGATCAGGCCGGGGCGCCG
>DATJZQ010000008.1:0-11181 GCA_035499005.1 Burkholderiales bacterium
CGCCGATACCCCACAGGTACGGGTTGATGTCGCCACCCCCCGCGCCAGTCGACCTGGCGGACAACGGAAGAGTCGCGTACGCGCCGCCGCTGAACCCGTTGAAGTTCGGGCTGTTATACCAGATGGCGTTCGAGTCGCGCCGATAGAACCCAGCACAGCCGCTGCCGGCGACGCCACCGCACGCGCTCGGGTCAGAGGCAGGCGCGTCAAACACACGCCCATAACCCGGAGTCCCTAGGACCTGGAGATTGCCGCCAAGGCCGGCCGCGCCGTCCAACGGATCAACGGTGTAGTAGTACGACTCGTACAACATTTCATTCGTGCCGTACCAGATGCCGCCCCAGCTGTCGCCCACCAGGCCGATGTGGCTGTTGCGGTTCGTGGCCGCCTGCAGATTGTTGAAGTTGGCCGTAAGCTGATACGCGAAGTCCAGCTTGAGGCCGCCGCCCAGATCCTCCAGCGAGCCGATGGTGATGTTGGAATAGTTGGTGTTGATGGCGGAAACGCTAGTGCCTGGCTGTGCCACGGTGCCCGTTGAGAAGAGAGCGTTTGTGACACCTGCGCTTCCGTCGCCGGAGCGGACGTACGCCGGACCGGCGTTGATGCTGCCGCTGAGAGTTACGTCAGCGTAAGCCGCGGGCGCCGCGAACGCGGATCCGACGGCTAACGCGATCAGAGTTCTCTTCATACCATCTCCTTGGTTGAGGCGTTCGGTTTGCATTCCGGATGCGGGCTTTGGCAACCCTCCCCTCCAAGGTGCCCGCTTCCTTTCCTGCTCCCGCTGGCGCGGGGGAGGTGAGGCGATTCTGCCAAAGTGCGACACTTAACGGCAATAAAACTCCATTGCCTGAGCGTATTTTGGCTAGTTATGTTGTTTTTCTACAACAACGAATCTAAAATTTTTTAGGGGCTTTTAGGCCCCAAAAAGCGCCTCCAATTGCGCTCCCGGGTCGCTCGCCCGCATGAATGCTTCACCCACCAGAAATGCGCCGACCCCATGACCGCGCATCAACGCGACGTCGTCGCGCGTCAGGATTCCCGATTCGGTGATGACGATGCGGTCGCCTGGGATGCGATCGAGCAGCTCAAGCGTCGTTTCGAGGCTCGTCTTGAAAGTCCGCAGGTCGCGGTTGTTGACCCCAACCAGCGGCGTTCGCAACCCCAGGGCGAGCTCCAACTCGGCCGCGTCGTGCACCTCCACCAACACGCCCAGCCCGAGTGAGGTACTGACGGCTTCGAGCTCCGCCATGCGCGCCGCATCGAGGGCCGCGGCTATCAGCAGGATGCAATCCGCGCCGAGCGCGCGCGCTTCGTAAACCTGATAAGCGTCGACAACGAAATCCTTCCGCAGGGTCGGCAGACGGCCGGCCAGACGGGCCTGCGCGAGGTGCTCGGGCCGACCCTGAAAGAACTGCACATCGGTCAGCACCGACAGACACGCTGCGCCGTGCCGGGCATAGCTCACCGCGATTTCGGCGGGGTCGAAGCGCTCCCTGAGAAGACCCTTGCTCGGGCTCGCTTTCTTGATCTCCGCGATAACTGCGGGCAGCCCGGAAGCGATCTTGGCTCGTAGCGCCCCCGCGAAATCCATCGGCCGGGGAGTTGCCTCGGCCTCGCGCCGGATCGACGCCAACGGCTTCGCGCGGCTTGCCACGGCAATCTCCTCACGCTTGACCGCCAGGATGCGCTCCAGGATGTTGGATTGGGCCATCGGCACCTGCGGCAAAACCGCTCCCCTATGGATTCAGGGTTCTAAACCGGCCGGAGAACTCGGCCAGCTCGTCCAGCTTGCGCCGGGCGGCCCCGCTCGCGAGCACCGCGCGCGCGCGCTCAACCCCCGCCTCCAACGAGACGGCGAGGCCACTGACGTAGATCGCTGCGCCGGCGTTCGCCGCGACAATGTCGCGCGCCGGATTGCGTTCGTTCGCCAGCGCGGCGAGCAACATGTCCCGCGACTGGGTCTGGTCCGAGACTTGTATTTCGCGCAGCGCGCTGACCGACATGCCGAACTGCCGGGGATGGACGGTGTATTCGCGCACCTCTCCATCCTTCAGCTCGCCCACCATGGTCTCACCGGAGATCGAGATTTCGTCCAGTCCCTCCAGGCCATAGACCACCATCACGTGACGGCTGCCGAGGCGCTGCAGCACACGCGCCTGTATGCCGACCAGATCGGGGTGGAACACGCCCATGATCTGGTTGCGGGCGCCTGCCGGATTGGTGAGCGGCCCGAGAATGTTGAAGAGGGTGCGCACGCCGAGCTCGCGCCGCACCGGCGCAGCGTGCTTCATCGCCGCATGGTGGCTCGGCGCGAACATGAAACCCAGCCCCACTTCGGTGATGGAACGAGCGACCTGCTCGGGTGTGAGGGCGATGTTCACGCCCAGCGCCTCCAGCACGTCGGCGCTGCCCGACTTGCTCGACACGGAGCGGCCGCCGTGCTTGGCCACCTTGGCGCCGGCCGCTGCCGCGACCAGCGCTGCCGCGGTCGAGATGTTGAACGTGTGCGCGCTGTCACCTCCCGTACCGCAGGTATCCAGCAGGTGCGCATGATCGGGGACGTCAACTTTGGTCGCGAACTCGCGCATCACTTGCGCCGCTGCCGCGATCTCGCCGATGGTCTCCTTCTTCACGCGCAGCCCGATCGTGATCGCGGCGATCAGCGTCGGCGAGATTTCCCCACTCATGATCTGACGCATGAGCGCGAGCATCTCTTCGTGAAAGATCTCGCGGTGCTCGATCACGCGCACGAGCGCCTGCTGTGGCGTCATGTCTCCTCCTGTGCACCGACCGCGTTACTGAGCCCTCAAGAAATTGCTCAGCAGATCGTGGCCGAACTGACTCAGAATCGACTCGGGGTGGAACTGCACGCCGTGTACTGCGAAGCTCTTGTGCCGCACCCCCATGATCTCCCCGTCATCGGTCCAGGCGGTGACCGCCAACGCGTCCGGCAGCGATTCACGCTCGATGACGAGCGAATGGTAGCGCGTAGCTTCGAACGCGTCGGTGAGTCCCCGGAACACGCCTTCGCCGCGGTGATGGATCAGGGAGATCTTTCCGTGCATGACCCGCTTGGCATGCACGATCCTGCCGCCGAACGCCTGGCCGATGCTCTGGTGCCCGAGACACACACCGAGGATCGGCACCTCGCCTGCAAAGCGGCGGATCAGAGGCACCGAGACGCCGGCTTCGCTCGGTGTGCACGGACCAGGCGAGATGACGATGTGCGCCGGGTCGAGTGCTGCGATCTCGTCCAGAGACACCTCGTCGTTGCGAAACACGACCACGTCCTGTTCGAGCTCACCGAGATACTGCACCAGGTTGTAGGTAAACGAATCGTAGTTATCGATCATGACCAGCATGGTTGCACCTCGCTCGAGAGTTGGGTTGGATCAGACCGGCTTTCCCGAGTTGAGGCCGGCTTGCGCCATCTCGGCCGCCCGCAGCACTGCGCGCGCCTTGTTCTGGGTCTCCGTCCACTCGCTGCTCGGCACGGAATCAGCCACGATGCCCGCACCGGCCTGCACGTACAAGCGGCCGGCCTTGATGACGGCGGTGCGTATGGCGATGGCCAGATCCATGTCGCCGTTGAAGCCGAGGTAGCCTGCGGCGCCGGCATAGATGCCGCGCCTGGTGGGCTCCAGCTCATCGATGATCTCCATCGCCCGGACCTTGGGCGCCCCGGTTACCGTACCGGCAGGAAACGCCGCGCGCAGCACCGAAAGCGCGTCCAGGCCAGGCTTGAGGCGGCCTTCCACGTTGGAAACGATGTGCATGACGTGCGAGTAACGCTCGATGACCATGTTCTCGGTCACGCGCACGCTGCCGGTCCTCGCCACCCGCCCGACGTCGTTGCGCCCGAGATCCATGAGCATGACGTGCTCGGCCCGCTCCTTGGGATCGGACAGCAGATCCCGCTCGTAGGCTTCGTCTTGCTCGCGAGTCGCTCCGCGCGGGCGCGTCCCCGCGATCGGCCGCAGCGTCACGACCTCGCCCTCGAGGCGCACCAGAATTTCTGGCGATGCCCCCACGACATGAAAAGCGTCCATGTCGAAGTAGAACATGTAGGGCGAAGGATTCAGCGCGCGCAGCGCCCGATACAAGGACAACGGAGAGGCGGAGTAGGCGTGGCTGATGCGTTGCGACAGCACCACCTGCATGATGTCGCCATCGAAGATGTAGCGCTTGGCCCGCTCCACCGCTTCCACGAAAGCGTCCTCGCTGAATTCGTGCTGCACGGCTCCAGGCCGGGTCGGTTTCTCCTCGGGCACCGGGACGGTTTGCCGCAGCTGCACCGCCAGCTGCGTGAGGCGCGCCTGCGCTTTGTCATACGCGCCGGGCTCGCGCGGGTCCTGATAGACCACGAGGAACAGCTTGCCGGACAGGTTGTCGACCACCGCCAGCTGCTCCGACAGCAGCAGCAGGATATCGGGTGTCTCAAGAACGTCGGGCCGCGTGGTGCGCGCGAGCTTTCCTTCGATGTAGCGGACCGTGTCGTAGCCGAAGAAACCGACCAGCCCCCCGCAGAAGCGCGGCAGCCCCGGACGCAGCGCTGCCTTGAAGCGCGCCTGGCAGGCGCGCACGAATTCGAGTGGGTCCTTGTGCTCGGATGACTGCAGCAGCTGGTTGTTGCGGTATTCGGCGCAGTGATGCCCGCGGACCTCGAACCGCGTCTCGGCGGGCAGCCCGATGAACGAATAGCGCCCGAAGCGCTCGCCGCCCTGCACCGATTCGAGCAGGTAGGACCAGGGACGGTTGGCGAGCTTGAGATAGACCGACAGCGGTGTGTCGAGGTCGGCGAACGTTTCCAGGACCAGGGGAATGCGGTTGAACCCCTGGGCGGCGAGCTGCCTGAATTCAGACTCGGTCATGACGACTCCACGGAACGGCGTGAAACGGAAAAGACGAACCTAGACTGCACGCGAAGCGGATAGCGGGCGCCAATAGCGCCAGCTCCCCGCCGCGAGCGTCCAGATCGCGTTTTCCTTCACAGTTCCGTGGATCACGACCGTAGCGCGGTAATCAGCCTGGAGGCCTGGATGAGATCGCCAACTATAGCATCGCAGTCGAGTTCCCGCACGTCCTGTGCGCCGTAGCCATAGGGTACGCAGAACGCGGGACAGCCGGCAGCACGCGCGGCGCGCGTGTCGTTGGCCGAGTCCCCGATCATCAGAAGCTCGCCGGGAAGTGCCCCGAACCGGCGTGCGCAATGCAGCAGCGGCAGGGGATCGGGCTTTTGCCGAGGCAGGCTGTCTCCGCTCAGCACCAGGTCGAAATAAGCGTCCAACCCGGTTGCTTGGAGCAGGGGCACAGTGAACGACTCGGCTTTGTTGGTCACGCAGGCCAGCTTGAGTCCTTGTTGCGCGAGGCGCCGCAGCCCCTCCTCCACCCCCGGGAAGGGCACGGTGCGCACCGTGAACGTTGTGCGATAGTGCGACTCGAACAGTTCGCGCGCGCGCGCGAATGTGTCGGCCGGCGGCTCCGCTTCCATGTCTGAGGTCAGCAGGCGCTTGGTGAGACGCCCTATCCCGTCGCCCACGTAGCGGCGCACCGTGTCCGCGCCAGCCGGGGGACGCCCCAGGTCAGCCAGCATCAGATCGGCCGCGGCGGCGATGTCGGGGAGCGTGTCGAGCAGCGTGCCATCGAGATCGAACGCGACGGCCCTCACCGCGAGCGGAAAGCGCATGCGCGGCGATCAGACGCTGGCCAGTTCTGCGCGCATCGTGGCGATGGTCGCGGCGTAGTCGGGAGTGGAGAAAATGCCCGAGCCGGATACGAAGGTGTCGGCACCGGCGCGCGCTGCATCGGCGATGTTGTCCACTTTCACGCCGCCGTCCACCTCGAGCCAGATATCTTGCCCAAGCCGGTCGATGCGGCTGCGCACCGCACGCAGCTTGTCCAGCGCATAGGGGATGAACTTCTGCCCGCCGAAACCGGGGTTGACCGACATGACCAGGACCAGGTCGAGCTCGGAGAGCACGTGGTCGAGGTACGCGAGCGGCGTGGCCGGATTCAACACCAGCCCGGCACGGCAGCCGCAATCCTTGATCAGCCGGATGGTGCGGTCGATGTGCTCGGAAGCCTCAGGGTGGAAGCTGATGAGGCTCGCGCCCGCTTCGGCGAAGTCCGGCACGATGCGGTCCACGGGCTTCACCATCAGATGCACGTCGATCACGGCGTCCGTCAAAGGGCGCAGTGCCTTGCACACCAATGGCCCGATCGTGAGGTTCGGCACGTAATGGTTATCCATCACGTCGAAATGCACGAGATCGGCTCCGGCCGCGACTACCTGCTGCACTTCTGCACCGAGCCGCGCGAAGTCGGCGGACAGGATGCTGGCGGCGATGCGAAATGCGCGTTGATTCGGCATGGACGGGAGACGAGCGGCTTCGAGCTGAGAGATTGTATCCGCAATCGGCGGCCACGCCTTGCCAGCGCGCGCGAAATCGTGTGCAATGCCGCGGTGCCAGGCAAGCGATACGACATTTCGGTCCGCGCGCGCTCGACCTACGTTCCCGAACAGTCGGACGAAGACGGCGGGCGCTTCGTCTTCGCTTATACCATCACGATCACCAACACCGGCACGGTCGCCGCGCGTCTGGTGAGCCGCCATTGGATCATCACCGACTCCGACAGCCGGGTACAGGAGGTACGTGGCATGGGCGTTGTTGGCGAGCAGCCGACGCTGCAGCCGCAAGAGAGCTTCGAGTACACAAGCGGCACGGCGATCGCAACGCCGGTGGGCACCATGCGGGGGACATATCAGATGATCGCAGACGACGGCACATCGTTCGACGCGCTGATTCCCGAGTTCACGCTCAGCGTGCCGCGCGTGCTGCACTGAAGCCGACCCACGCGCGGCGAGCGCCGCCGAGTGCTTCAACCTGTCAGCGTTCCGGCCCCGGCTTCGAGTCGCCGCGGTCTCTGCGCCGCTTGCGCCGCGGGACCGTCCACCACACGATGAAGATCAGCAGCAGGAGGGCGACACCCGATTCGATCAGGAACCAGATCATGCTCGTGATTGTCGCATTGCGCAGAGGCGTCGAGGCGCGACGACGCTTGCTGCGTCTGGCATCCCCGCCAATAGCTGCCTCCCAGTCGACTTCATGACGACGATACAGCGCACCTTCGCGTTGCTCCTGTTTACGCTCAGCGCATGCGCGAGTGTACCGAAAGCGCCTGCACCGCCGCCAGCCACGGCGAAAGCGTGCCCCGAGCCGGCGGCGGTCGCGACGCCCGTGGTGCCGCCCCCGCTGGCACCGCTTTCCCCGGCCAACAATCTCAAACCTGCCGCGTGGACCGATCTGCCAGGGTGGGCAGACGACTCCGCTGCGGATGCCTTCCTGGCGTTTCTCCGCAGCTGCGCAACGCTGAAGAACAAGCCCGAGTGGCTGGCGGTTTGTTCGGATGCAGCCAATGTCGCGAACCGCGACAGCGGCGCACTACGCCGCTTCTTCGAGGCGAGCTTCACGCCTTACTCAGTGGTCAATCCAGACGGCTCGACCGAGGGCACGATCACCGGTTACTACGAGCCGCTGCTGCACGGCAGCCGCAAGCCCACCGCGCAATATCGCTACGCCCTGTTCGCCGTGCCGGAAGATCTCCTCGTGCTCGACCTGGGAGATGTGTATCCGGAGCTCAAGAACATGCGCCTGCGCGGGCGCATCGACGGTCGGCGCGTAGTGCCTTACTACAGCCGCTCCGAGATCGAGGCCGGCAAGGGCGGTGCGGCCGGCCGCGAGATCCTCTGGGTGGACGACGCGGTCGATCTGTTCTTTCTTCAAATCCAGGGCTCGGGCAAGGTCGCGCTCGACACGGGCGAACTGGTGCGCGTGAGCTACGCGGATCAGAACGGTTACCCCTACCGCTCCGTGGGGCGCTTGCTGGTGGAGCGGGGCGAGCTCACGCTCGATCAGGCGTCGATGCAGGGCATCAAGGCTTGGGGCACGCGCAATCCCGATAAGTTGCCTGAGCTGCTCAACAGCAACGCAAGCTACGTGTTCTTTCGAGAGCAGCCCGTCAGCGAAAACGGGCCTGCAGGCGCGCTGGGAGTGCCCCTCACTGCCGGACGCAGCGTGGCCGTCGACCCGCGCGCGGTTCCGCTCGGGGCGCCGGTATACCTCAGCACGACCTGGCCCAACTCTACGCTCGCGCTCAACCGGCTCACGATGGCGCAGGACACGGGGGGAGCGATAAAAGGCGCAGTGCGCGCCGATCTGTTCTGGGGCAGCGGCGAAGATGCGGGAGCGCAGGCGGGGCGCATGCGCCAGAGCGGACGCATGTGGGTACTGCTGCCGAACGGCTTTCCGCTCGTCGCGGCGACATCCAGCCCCTGACTGACAGCTCAGTCCCTCGCGCCGCGAGCGAATCACCCCGGCTGCGGCGCAAACCGCACCTTCACCACGATGCGGCTGCGCACCGGTCTGCCATCGCGTTGGGCGGGTGCAAAGCGGGCCATCTTGAAGGCGCGCAGCGTGGACTCCTCGAAATACCCAGGCGGTTGCGCTGTCACCACTGACGAGTCCTGCACCACGCCAAATTCGTCGATCGCGAGCAGCACAGTCACCTCACCGGTGACATCGGAAACCGACGCAGGATAGGGAGGATCGACCGGGGCCAGGGCTTGGGGATACAGATCGAGATCTTTTGCCGTGTACCACGTGGAATCCACCAGGACGGGCACCTCGAGCGTGGGTGCGCGACTGTCATCGCGGACGGAAGCAACGGCTTGCGCAGGTGGAGATTCGGGCGGTGCCGGGGAGGACGAAGCGGCGCTGTGCGCCTCGGGCATCGTGTCGACGAAGCGACGTGGTGCGGGTGGGTGCGCTGTGGCGACGTGCGCAACCTGCCGCACGTCCTCGGCAGGCTGCAGGCGCGCGACGATCACATTCGCAGGTCTGGATTCGGATCGGCCTACCGCGACGCCGTAGATCAGGGACACGTGCAGCGCGGCGGACAGCGCCAGCGCGAGCAGCAATCTCAACGCGGCGTCGCGCCCCATGTCAGAACCTATCTCAACATTGCGCCGGCGCTAGCGGCACCTTCAGTTAGCCTTTGCGCCCGACAGCAGCTTTTCGATCTGCTGCGCGGAGATCGCGCCCGGCACGCGCTCGCCGTTGGCGAACACCAGTGTCGGCGTCGCGTTGATCCCGCGCTTGGTGCCGAACTCGACCAGCTTGTCGACCGGGTTGTCGCACGTGGGAGCGGCGCTGGGCGCGACTCCCTTTGTCAGGTAATCGTCCCAGGCCTTGACCTTGTCGGTGGAGCACCAGATGCGCTTTGCCTTGTCGCTCGCCTGCGGGTGCAGGCTGTCGATCGGGAACAGGAAAGTGTAGATCGTGACGTTGTCGAGCTTAGCCAGATCGCCCTCGATGCGCCGGCAGTACGGGCAGTCCGGGTCGGAGAATATCGCCATCTTGCGCTCGCCTTTGCCCTTCACGCGCTTGAACGCGAGATCGAGCGGCAGGTCATTGAACGGGATCATCGCGATCTTGCGCTTGCGCTCGGACGTCAGATTGCGGTCGGTCTTGGTCTCGATGATGTTGCCGTCGTAGATGATGTAGTCGAAGTTCTCGTCGGCGTACAGAATCTCGTTGCTGATCACGACTTCGTACAGCCCCATGTAAGGCAGCTTGGTCACGCTCTGGACCTCGGCCTGCGGGAACTTGGACTGCAGGCCCTTGCGGATGGCCGCTTCGTCCGCGCGCGCGCCTGAACCGGCGAGCAGCAACAGCACAGCGGCCAGGATGACAATTGGTTTCAGCATGAGCGTCCTTTGCGGTGGTGATGGCTCGTCTTCAGCCCAGCGCGTGTTTGATCAGCAGCGCCTTCAGCGGAAGCACGTGATCGGTGAGGCTCAGACCCAGGTTGCGCAGCCACGCCAGCGGCGCGGCCGAGTTGTTGAACAGCCGCTGAAGTCCGTGCGTGACGGCGGTCATGGCCACGATGTCTTCTCGTCTCGCCCTCTCGTAGCAGCGCAGCAGCGCGCGGCTGCCGACGTCCGATTCGTGGCCACGCGCAGCGAGGACGGCAGTCAGTTCGCGCGCGTCCTGAAAGCCGAGATTCACACCCTGACCGGCGAGCGGGTGCAGATTATGCGCGGCGTCCCCCACCAGCGCAAGGCGCGGACCGATCAGCCGCGGCACTCTGATCAACCTCAGCGCAAACCCGGCGGGCTTCGTGATCAGCGTGAGGTGCCCGAGCGCCGCGTCGCACGCCCGTTCGACCGCCGCGCACAAGGCGTTGGGTGCCAGCCCTAACAGATCGTCAGCCATGTCCTTGCGCGCGGACCAGACCATCGACGCGCGATTGCCCGGTAACGGGAGCAGCGCCAGCACGCCATCGGGTCTGAACCATTGGAAGGCCGCTCCGCGATGCGGCAGCGCCGCGGCAAAGTTTGCCACTACCGCCGTCTGGCCATACTCGGTTTCTTGTACCGCCAGTCCTGCATGGCGACGCAGCCACGAATCCGCCCCGTCGGCTGCGACCAGGAGCTTCGAGCGCAATGCTGCTCCATCCTCGAGCTGCAGCGTTGCGTGGTCGCCTTCCCATAACACCTCGGCGCAACGGGCTGGACTAAACAGCGTGAGATCGGGCTGACGACGCAAGGTTCCTCGCAGGCCCGCCATGAGGGCAGCGTTCTCGACGATCGTCGCCAGCTTCGATACGTGGGCATCGTAAGCGCTGAAAGCGAGCTCGCTTCCACGCTGGTCGCCGTAGATGCGCATTTGCGTAACGGGCGCCAGGCGATCTGCAACGGCGGGCCAGGCGTGCAGCTCACGCAGGAACGCCTCGCTCGCGGGGCTGATCGCGTACACGCGTGCATCCCAAGCCTCGGGCTCGGTTTCAGCCTCTGCCAAAAGGTCGCTGCGTTCCACGAGGGCCAGCCGCAAACCGCTTCGCCCGAGGGCACGAGCCAGAGACAGCCCCACCAGGCCCCCTCCCACGATAGTCAGATCGAACTCGGAGGAATCCATTGGACGGGAATCTCTGGACGCTATAACGTTTTGATTTGGCACGGGCTATGGGCTTCGCGCCGGCGCCTTGACACAACCCGGCCAGCTTGAGTAGGCTTTCGCCCCCTGTCGCTTTCGGCCGTGGCGAATTAGCTCAGCGGTTAGAGCAGAGGAATCATAATCCTTTGGTCCGGGGTTCGAATCCCTGATTCGCCACCAAAATTCC
>DATJZQ010000009.1:0-82516 GCA_035499005.1 Burkholderiales bacterium
TGGTTGATTCAAACCAGCCGACAGACTAGCCCGGTGGATTTAAACCGGGAACGAGACTCTTAGTTGATACGCCATGGCCGCTGGACGGCGAGGCAAATCCATCAAGGCCGCAGATACGAAGCAGGTGTGGGCTGGAACGGGTAGTAACGAAAGCTCAGCATCACGATGTTGTCGTTGGTGGTGGGAGCGCCCGCATTACCGGCAAAAGCGGTCTTGTGCAGATAGGAGTAAGACGCGCCGACTTCCATCATTCCCGCTTTGCCTTGATAGAACTTGAGCCATGCGCCCGTCTGGACCTGCCAGACGCTCTGAGTATCGGCTCTGCAATTGGTGAAGACACCGCCTGCGAAGCAATCCCTGGTGTCGACGATCGGGTTGCCATAACCAAACCGACCGTACGCGGCCGCATTCACGAGTTTCTCCTGGCCGCCGTACAGGTAGAGATCCCATTTTGTATCCGGGCGCGCGACCAGCCCGACCAGCCAATCGAGCTCGGGCACGGCCTGCAGCTGTCCGTTCGGAAGGATCGTCACGTCGGGCAGCTGCGCAGAGCCGTAGCGCCCGATGCCCGTGCCCCACAAGAAGCTCGCCTGAAAGTCGAGTTTCCTGTTGCCAACCAAAGGCAAGATCGTGGAGCCGCCCACCCCGCCGCTCGTGATCGTATAGTTGGCCCCGCTCAAGTTGTCGTTAAAGAATCGCATGATTCCGTAAAGCTCATAATGACCGTAGCCCGGATCCAATGTGGCTTTCAATATCGTGTCAGGCGCTAGGTCAGTCGTATAGGTCGCACCGCTGTTGAGCAGAGAACCGCCCGGGTTGTTGAAGCAGAGGGCAGTGGTGCAGTTGGGGAACGGGGTTGCATCCGCAGCTACGATCGCTTGTGGGCTTTCGAAGGAGAGACCCAGCGAGAGGCCGTTTTCCCATTCCTTCACCGCACGCAGCTGCATATTGCGGGACCAGTTGAATCCGACCGTGTACTGCGCATCGATCGTCAGCGGAATGTTTTCCTCTCGCGGCGTGATGTCTTTCTTACCCTGGGTTACCAGACTCCAGGCCTGGCCGAAGAGAAAATACGCACCCCAATCGCTGCGCGCGTAGGTCGCATAGGCCTGGCGCAGGCGCGGCACATAGCTGTTGCTCTCGACCGAGTTGGAAGTCGTGCCCGACCCCAGAAAGTCCAGTTCGAAGTAAGCGGCCAGCGCGGTATTTGCATTGGGGTCACCTGTCGCCAGCAGGCTCAACCGGCTCTGCCGCGCGCTGCCACGGAACTCGGGAATCTTATAGTTGGGGTTGCTCGGGTATGGGAACGTGGCTTGGGCGTTGGGCGCACCGTTGTATTGCGATCCAATGTCCGCGGTTTCATTTCGGCTGCGGTAGATAAACGCGCCTTCGATGAAACCCCCGGGCTTGAGCTTGATGCCTTCGGTCTTTTCTTCGCCGGCCTTCGGTTCTGGCTTCGCCCCTTCTGTCGGCGTGGCCGCGGCTCCCTGCTGCTCGGATTTCTTCTTCAGTGCCTCGTATTGCTCTTGAGTGATGGTACCGTTCTCGCGAAGTGTATCGAGAAGATCTTCGTTGGCGTTTTGCTGTGCCAGTAGCGGCCCACTGGACACCGCAATTGACGCGGCGACAAGCACGATGAGCACAGAGCGATTCACCTTGCGGGTCTGACGGCGCAGTGAAATGGTCACGGTTGTTAGCGACATATAGTTCTCCCGGATAGCGGAGGCTGTTTGCTGTCGCATTCACCGGAAATCTCACCCTGCGTTGCATTTGCGCAGAATGCTCGCCCCGACAGCGTTGGCGTCGAGGACCGATTGTGCGGATGAGGAATGACATTTCGAACAAACGCAGCGCACCGAGTGTCGTATGTGCACAGGAAAGAACATGACGTTTAGGTTGCTTACGCCGCGTCTGCTTCGGCGCGCGGTTTGTGTGCGCAGCGCGCGGCGGCGACGGGCGTCACGTGGCGCGGCCGCGAGTGACTACATCCGCTGCTGGAGATACGTTTACCCGGGTGTCGGGACGGACTCTTGGCTGCGAGTCAGTAGTAGCGCCATCCAGGACCGCGCCCCTGCTGCAAGTTGAGCGTCATGCCCTTCGCCACCGCCTGAGCGCGAGTGCTGACACCGAGCTTGCGGAACATTCGCTCGAGATGGGTGGCGATGGTGGGCTCGCCGATGCCGAGCAGGCGCGCGATCTGACCGTTCGTCTTGCCCTTCCCGACCCAATTCAGGATTTCGACTTCGCGCGGGGTCAGTACACCGTGAATCCGGTCCGCTTGATTCACTGGATTGGGCTCTCCGCATGCTGCGTGCAGCCAAGCTGCATACAGATACGGCAGCCACATTCTGAGGGCATGACGCGTGTGCGGACCGTCGAGCGCCGACAGCTTGAAGAAAGCAAAGAAGCACCACGGCTTGCCGTCCAACCCCGCAAACCCGTCGGCCACCACATTGCGCAGGTCGAAGCGCTCGATTTCTCCGAGCATCCACGCAGCCTCCGGCGGCGCGCCCGGCTCGGCGGGCCCGCCCAACAGGATGGGCTCGTGCCCACCCTGTTCCCAGATCTTCACTAGGCTGCGAAGCAGTCCTTCATCCGGGCTAGAAAGCTCTCTGAATCGGTCTTCAGCGATGGGATAGCTGGCGATCCAATCGAACTTCAACGCGCCGGAAGGAGGGCAGGCGAGTGCGCAGATGAGCACTTCGTGAGCGAGGAACCCCTGGAACGTGCCCTGCACCCACGAGAAGAACTGCGGGCGCGTCTTGATCGCAATTGCCGTTCTTATGTTGAAGAGCAGACGCTCGACGTGGACCGGATCGATTGACAGCGCTTCGCTTTCCATCCCGGCATCTGCCCTGCTGTTTGCGGCAGCTCCTCGGTCTATCCGTAACGATTGCACGCGATTCTAGTTCGCCTGCCTGAATCCGGCCTTTCGACAAATCCTCTCGCACGACCTCACGTTCACCGAAGGCAAGAAGCAAGAGTGTCGAACATCCGCTTAGCATGAGGCGGGCCACCCGTTCGCTCACTGCGCGCGACTGGAGCGCGTCGAAGGTCCACTGGTTGATTCGAACCGGTTCCGGCCAAAGTGGCGGTGGATTTCAACCGTCCGTCG
This sequence comes from Burkholderiales bacterium, assembly GCA_035499005.1. Classification (GTDB taxonomy): domain Bacteria; phylum Pseudomonadota; class Gammaproteobacteria; order Burkholderiales; family SHXO01; genus SHXO01. Next base: position 3,116 of record DATJZQ010000009.1, read on the forward strand.
CGAGTGGCGGCTACTTGCGGGGCGCACGCATCGCGACGCCCCACAGAGCGCAAAGCCTGGCTGCAGTTCGAGCTCCATCACCAGATGGTGGTCTTGGCACAGACTCTGCCTGGAGAGGTGCTCACTTCCCGCTTCCGCTGAAGGCCGCTGGCAGCTCGCACAAACGCCGCGCGGACGTCGGCATGAAGTCCTCGCGACCCTTCAGAGCTTGACGGAGAAACTTGGCCTAAAATGTTACGAGACGCAGACATACGCGCGATCTCGATGAAGTCCTTGCTGCTACGGCCGACTCGCTTGGTGGCGTTCGTGCTGGTGCTCGTGCTGACGCTGGCGCTGGGCGCTTTGTCTCTGTTTACCTGGCTCGACTTCAAGCGCATCGAGTCGATCCGCTCACACGAGAATCGCACCTTCCTGCTCGAGGAGAGCCGGAGAATCCTGGAGGACGTTCAACTGCGCGTCGTCATGGGCGCGCCTTCTCCGGACCGCATCCAGCTGGAGGTCGTGCGCTCGCACCTGGCGCAGATCCCGATAAAGGGCGGCCCGGTAGGCACGTACATGCGAGAGCACCTGGACCGGCTCGATCAGCTTCTCACTCAGGCCGAGACGCAGCCGGGAAACGCCGTGCGGCCCGCTGTCGCTGTCCTGGGCGAGATGCTGGAAAGAGAGAACCGAATCCAGTTCGACCTCCTGGACACGGTCTACGCCGACATCCGCCTGGAGTTGCGTCTGGCTATGGCCGCGCTGGTGGGCTTCCCCGCCATGGTATTGCTGACGCTGTGGGCGCTGCGTCAGCGTGTGTTCCGCCCCATTGCGGACCTCAAGGAGTTTCTCGCACGCCTGGCCAACGGGGACTTCAGGGCTGTCTCCGTCACGCGTATCGATCCGCTGCTGATTCCGCTGTTCCAGAACTACAACCAGATGGTCAACCGGCTTCAGCTGCTGGAGCAGGCGAATCGCCAGCGCACCACATCGCTCGAGCAGGAAGTGCGCGCGGCGACGCAGGCTCTGCTGCAGCAGCAGCAGAGCTTGTCCCGCGCAGAGCGCCTCGCTGCGGCGGGTGAGGTGTCGGCCACTCTGGCGCATGAGCTTCGCAACCCGATCGCCGGCATTCAGCTCAGTCTCGAAAATCTGCGGCGCGACGTCCCGGATGCGGCGCTGGGCGAACGGCTGGACATGGCGGTCGTGGAGCTGCACCGCCTTACGCGACTGTTGAATGGATTACTGAAGAAGTCCAGCCATATCCCCGAACCGCCGCGGATGGTGAGCGTACATCGCCTCGTGCAGGAGCTCGCCACGCTGATCCGCTACCAGTTGCCGCCCAACGTCCGGCTCGTCACGCATGCCCCTCAGGAGCTGAGTTGCCGAATCCCCGAGGATGGGATCAGACAAGCCGTGCTCAACCTGGTGCTCAACGCGGTCGCAGTGCTGGGCGATAGTCCCGGCACGGTGACGATCGATGTCGAATATCGCGACGGAGCGCTGTGCGTCCAAGTGCTGGATGATGGCCCTGGGTTCCCACGGGAGATGCTGGCAGGAGGCATCCGCCCCTTTGTCACCTCCCGCGAAGCCGGGACGGGGCTGGGGCTCGCCATCGTGAGGCGCTTCGCGCGGGACCTTGGCGGTGAGCTGAGCATCGCCAACCGGCCGCCGCGCGGAGCCTGCGTGACGCTCACTCTGCCTTGTGCCCGAGAGGATGCCCGACACGCTCTTGCTGATTGAAGATGAGCCGTTGCTGAGTGGCGAGCTCACGCGGCACTTCCGGCGCGAGGGCTTCGAAGTCCTTACCGCCAGCACCCTGTCTGAAGCCAAACGGCTGATCGTGCAGGACGAGGTGCAGCCGCTGGTGGTGATCTCCGACATGAGCCTGCCGGACGGCAACGCGCTCGATCTCCTCGAAGCCATCCGCTCTGAGGCGAAGGGGGCGGAGTGGCTGTTTCTGACCGGCTACGGTGGCGTGGCGGACTCCGTGCGTGCGCTGCGCCTCGGCGCGTACGATTTCCTCGAGAAACCGTGCGAGCTGGACCGGCTCGACCTGGTCGTGGCGGGCGCACTGCGCAGCGCACGCGCTCAGCGCCAGCTGCGCGAGCAGGCGGCAGCGGAGAACCGCCGCTACAGCCCAGCCGCTTTCGTCGGACGCAGCGAAGCAGCGCGCTCGGTGCGCGAGCTCCTCGCGAAGCTGACGCCCGCACCCTTCAGCTCGCTGCTGTTGACCGGAGAGACCGGGACCGGCAAGGGCCTCGCCGCGAGGATCCTGCACTACAGCGGCACCCGCCGCGAAGGCCCCCTGGTCGAAGTCAACTGCGCGGCGCTGCCGCACGATCTGCTCGAATCGGAGCTCTTCGGGCACGAACCGGGTGCGTTCACCGGAGCCAAGGGAAGGCGGCGGGGGCTGATGGAGCAAGCGCACGGCGGCACCATCTTTCTCGACGAGATCGGAGAGCTGAGCGCAGACCTGCAAGCGAAGCTGCTCACGGTGATCGAAGACCGGCGCCTGCGACGCCTGGGCGGCACGGGCCAGGTCGAGATCGATGTCCAGGTGGTGGCGGCGAGCAACCGTGAGCTGTCCGAGCGGGTCCGCGCCGGGGCTTTCCGCGGGGACCTGTTCCACCGCATCACGGTGTTCACGCTCCATCTCCCGACCTTGCGCGAACGCAAGGAAGATCTCGATGATCTCGTCCCGATGTTCATCGCGGAATACAACGCAAAAGCGGGCAAATCGGTGCGCGTTATTCGCGAACGGGCGTGGGCTGCCCTGCGCGCCCACGACTGGCCCGGCAACGTTCGCGAGCTGCGCAATGTAGTGGAGCGCTGCGTGCTGCTAGCCGACGCGCAGACCTTTGCCGACGAATGGCTGCAGCTGCGGCCGTCTTCCGACGCGGCGCTGCCCGAAGCGTCGGCCGTCATGGACGCACTTCAGATTCGTCTGCCCCTGGACGGGAGCGTGAGCCTGGAGGAGATGGAGCGCAGGATCGTGAGCGAAGCGCTGGAGCGCGCAGACCACAACGTCACCGCTGCTGCCCGACTGCTGGGGACGTCACGAGAGACGCTACGCTATCGCGTGAATAAATATGGGCTGAAGTCCTCGGACTGAGATAAAACAAAAATCCCCCGCACCGTTTCCAGTGCGCGGGATTATCGTCTTAGGTCTCGCGTCCGTCAGGCGCTTGTCAATGCGTCCTCTTGCGCCTGGCCGAGCGTCCCGGTCAAGACTCCGTGTCGAGGAAGCTGCGCAGCCGCTCCGAGCGCGACGGGTGACGCAACTTGCGCAGGGCTTTCGCCTCGATCTGGCGGATGCGTTCGCGCGTGACGTCGAACTGCTTCCCGACCTCTTCCAGCGTGTGGTCGGTGTTCATCTCGATGCCGAAGCGCATGCGCAGGACCTTGGCCTCGCGCGGAGTGAGCGTGTCCAGAACCTCCTTGGTGGCGTCGCGCAGGCTCGTGTACACCGCAGCCTCGACCGGCGCCATGGTGCCCTGGTCCTCGATGAAATCGCCGAGATGCGAGTCGTCGTCGTCGCCGATCGGCGTTTCCATCGAGATCGGCTCCTTGGAGATCTTGAGGATCTTGCGGATCTTTTCTTCCGGCATCTCCATCTTGGTCGCGAGCAGCGCGGGATCGGGCTCCTGTCCGGTCTCCTGCAGGATCTGGCGCGAGATGCGGTTCATCTTGTTGATTGTCTCGATCATGTGCACCGGGATGCGGATGGTGCGCGCCTGGTCCGCGATCGAGCGCGTGATCGCCTGCCGGATCCACCACGTGGCATAGGTCGAGAACTTGTAGCCGCGGCGATACTCGAACTTGTCCACCGCTTTCATGAGACCAATATTGCCTTCCTGGATCAGATCCAGGAACTGCAGGCCGCGGTTCGTATACTTCTTCGCGATCGAGATCACCAGACGCAGGTTGGCTTCTGTCATCTCGCGCTTGGCGCGCCGCGCCTTGGCCTCGCCGGTGGACATCTGGCGATTGATCTCTTTCAGGTCCCGCACAGGAATGCCGACGCGCTTCTGCAGGTCGATCAAGCGCTGCTGATGCTCCAGGATGGCCGGGGCGAAGCGGGCGAGCGCCTCGCTATACGGCTTGCGTGAAGCCACCTCTCGGCGGACCCACTCAAGATCCTCCTCGTTGCCGGGGAAGAACTTGATGAAATGGGCGCGCGGCATGATGGCTTTATCCACGCACAGCTCCATGATGGCCCGCTCGTAGGAGCGCACCTCCTCCACCATCTTGCGCACGCTGTCGCAGAGCGCTTCGATCTGCTTCGCGGCAAAGCGGATCATCATCAGCTCGCGCGAAATCTCCTCCTGCGCTTTGACGTACGGCTTGCCGCGCGGCCCGTGCTTGGTCAGCGCCTTCATCATCTTCGCGTACAACCCGCGGATGGTGGCGAAGCGTTCCAGCGCAGCCGCCTTGAGCTGGAGCAGGCTGGCGCTCTGTGCCCCCGCACCGTCCTCGTCCTCACCCTCCTCGGCATCGAGCTCTTCCTCGATCACCTCGTCCGCGATCTCGTCGCCGATGATCTCCTCGGCATTGGGGTCGAGCAGCCCGTCCACCACCTCGTCGGCGCGCAGTTCGTCGCGCTCAACCTTCTCCCCAAGCTGCAGGATCTCGCCGATGGTGGTCGGGCAGGCGGAGATGGCCTGGATCATGTGGCGCAGGCCGTCCTCGATACGCTTGGCGATCTCGATCTCGCCCTCCCGCGTCAAGAGCTCGACCGAGCCCATCTCGCGCATGTACATGCGTACCGGGTCGGTGGTGCGGCCGAACTCCGAGTCCAGCGTAGAGACCGCGGCCTCGGCTTCCTCGACTGCGTCCTCGTCGGGGGCCGTGGGCGTCGAGTCGGACATGAGCAGCGACTCGGTGTCCGGCGCCTCGTCGTACACCTGGATGCCCATGTCGTTGATCATGCTGATGATGTTTTCGATCTGCTCCGCATCCAGCATGTCGTCGGGAAGGTGGTCGTTGATCTCGGCGTAGGTGAGAAAACCACGTTCCTTGCCCAGGACGATCAGATTCTTGAGGCGCGTGCGGCGCGCCTCCGCATCATTGGGCAGAGCCTCGAGCTTCTCCCGCTCGATTTCCTTGACCTTTGGTTCCTTTGCCATGGCCACCCTTATCGACGAAATGGGCGAAAAACTGCGTAGTTTACTAAAAACACGCTCTATCAGTGTGATTTGACCGTACTGCTGGCTGCCGGTGCCCGCGTCAGCAGGGTGCGTGCCTCCTCGCTCAGCTCCGCTGGGGAGGAAACGCCCTCCATGAACTGTACCCGCCGCGCTTCGTCGGCCTCGCTCAGGAGGGTCCGAACCGACCCCCGGACCTCGACCAGCAGCTCTTCCGCGCTGAACCGCTGCAGCTCGTGAACCACGGACATCAGGCTCTGCACAGTGACGCCATGTCCGCGGCCACGCAGCAGCTCGATTGCGCCCGCGACCGTCAGCTCGCCGTCGAGTGTGCGGTATTCCTCGATCAGATCGAACAAGGCACTGGCCTCTGCGCTCCGGGCCGGCGGAGACGGCAGGGTCAGCGGCAGGAGCTCGGCGATCAATTTGGGCTCGGCGAGAATCCTCTCGAGCAACCTGGCGTACGCGTCCGGTGCGCGCCGCGGCGCGCGCTGAGAGGCTGCGACCGGCGGGCTGGTTGGCCTCCATTCGAGACGTTCTTCCAGCTCGGCCTGCGAGATTCCGCCCAGCTCCGCCACGCGCTTGCGGATCATGAGTCCCAAGATGGGTGCGGAGATCTGTTTGACAAGCGGTTTTGCCTCCTGCACGAAGCGGGCGCGCCCCTCGGCGCTGCCCATATCGGCGCGCGCGGTCAGTTCCTTCAAGGCGAAAGTCGACAGCGGTAGAGCGGTTTCCGTCAGCAATCGCTCGAAGGGGGCTTTGCCTTCGCGGCGCACGAAGCTGTCGGGGTCGTCCGCTTCTGGCAGCAGCAGAAACTTGATTTGCTTGCCGTCTCGCAGCTGCGTCAGGCTGCCCTCCAGAGCGCGCCAGGCCGCGCGCCGCCCGGCTGCATCGCCGTCGAAGCAGAACACCACTTCGTCGGTGTGGCGAAGCAGTTTCTGCAGGTGCGACGCAGTTGTGGCGGTGCCGAGCGTCGCCACCGCATAGCCGATTCCGTACTGGGCCAGGGCGACGACATCCATGTAGCCTTCCACGACGACAATGCGCCCCGTATCCCGGATCGCCTGTCGCGCCTGGAACAGGCCATACAACTCACGCCCCTTCTCGAACAGCGCCGTCTCCGGGGAATTGAGGTACTTGGGCTCCGCGGCGTCCAGCACGCGCCCCCCAAAACCGATGACCTGGCCGCGCAGACTGATGATGGGGAACATGATCCGGTCGCGAAAACGGTCATAGCGCTTGTCCTCGCTCTGGATCACCAAACCGGCATCCACCAAGGCCTTAGACTGATAGTCAGAGAACGCTGCGGCGAGATTCTGCCAGCCCGAAGGCGCGAATCCCAGCTGGAAGCGAGCCGCGATTTCTCCTGTCAGCCCGCGGCCCTTAAGGTATGCGATGGCTTTTTCGGAACGCTTGAGCTCCGACTTGTAGAACTGTGCGGCGCGCTGCAGTAGCTCAGTCAGCTCCTCGGACTGGACCTGCCGTGCGGCTTCCTGGGGACTTGGCGCGACCTCCGGCACCTTCATCCCGCAACGGCTGGCGAGGTCTTTAACCGCCTCGACGAAGCCCATACCGACATACTCCATCAGAAAACCGATGGCGCTGCCGTGCGCGCCGCAGCCGAAGCAGTGATAGAACTGCTTGGTAGGGCTGACGGTAAACGAAGGCGTTTTCTCGCCGTGGAAGGGGCAGCAGGCGACCAGATTCGAGCCCGCGCGGCGCAAGGGAACATAAGACTCGATGACGTCGACGATGTCGGCTCGCCCCAGGAGCTCTTGAACGAAGGCTTTGGGAATCATCGCATCGGCCCGGGTCGGCTCACTCGAGGACAGAAACTGGTCCCCAACTCGCTTTCGCCGCCGCGCCCGCGGGACACCGCAGACGACCTGCGGCGCAACCCGGCACGCCGCGACGGCGTCGTCACATTATAGGTGGCTCAGCCGTCCTCTGCCCGAAACTCAACCGGCCAACTTGGTCAGGGCTTCCTTAACCAACGCCGACACCTGCGCCATGTCGGCGCGCCCGGTCAGCTCACGCTTCAGCGCCGACATGACCTTGCCCATGTCCTGTGCGGACTTGGCTCCTGCCGCCGCGATAGCCTGAGTCACTGTAGCTTCGATCTCGGCCGGACTCAGCCGGGCGGGCAGATAGCCGGTGAGGACCTGTACTTCGTGCTCCTCCGCAGCCACCAAGTCTTGCCGCCCAGCGGCCTGAAACTGGCTGATGGAGTCGCGCCGCTGCTTGAGCATCTTGTCGATCACGGCGACCACCTCAGCATCGCCCAGTTCTACGCGCTCGTCTACCTCACGCTGCTTGATTGCGGCGAGGAGCAAGCGCAGCGCCGATAGTCGTGCCGTCTCCTTGGCGCGAAGCGCGGCCTTCATGTCCTCCACAATGCGCTCTTTCAGTTTCATGCGGACCTATCAGTGAACGTCGACAGGCTGAAACGCAGCGCGGCAGGGTGTTGCCCTGCCGCGCACGGTCGACTCCGTGTAGCAATGCGGCCTAATACAGCCGCGGCGGCAACTGCTGGCCGCGCAATCGCTTGAAGTGCCTCTTGATGGCGGCCGCCTTCTTGCGCTTGCGCTCAGAGGTGGGTTTCTCGTAGAACTCGCGGGCCCGTAGCTCGGTCAGCAGGCCGGTCTTCTCGACGGTGCGCTTGAAGCGCCGCATCGCGACTTCGAATGGTTCGTTCTCCTTCACCCGCACGGTGGGCATAATCCCGTTTCCCTCGGCTGCCCGGCTACCAACGCAGCCCGGCTTTTCGCAAAGTCGAGCATTATATCAGAAGCGGCCGGGCGTGCCGTTCCACCGTACTGCAAACCGAATAAACATGCTGGTGCTGGGCATCGAAACCTCCTGCGACGAGACCGGGGTGGCGCTGTACGAGACGGGGCACGCAGCGCACGGCGTACATCCGGGTCTCCTCGCGCACGCGCTGTATTCTCAGGTATCGATGCATGCCGATTTCGGCGGGGTCGTGCCGGAGCTCGCTTCCCGCGACCACATCGCTCGGCTCCTCCCCCTGGTGCGCCAGGTCCTGTCGCAGAGCGGTCGCAGCCTGGAGGACCTGGGCGGCATCGCCTTCACGCAAGGCCCAGGCCTGGCCGGGGCTCTGCTGGTTGGAGCCGCAGTCGCCACCGCGATGGCCTATGCCCTGCGCATACCCGTGGTCGGGGTGCATCATCTAGAAGGTCACCTGCTTTCGCCGCTGCTTTCGGGCGACCCCCCTCGATTTCCGTTCGTCGCGCTGCTCGTCTCCGGCGGGCACACTCAGCTGATGCGGGTAGACGACTTCGGACGCTACGTCCTGCTGGGCGAGACCGTGGACGACGCCGCTGGAGAGGCCTTCGACAAGACCGCGCAGCTGCTCGGGCTCGGCTACCCGGGCGGTCCGGCGATAGCTCGTCTGGCCGAGCGCGGCAACCCGGAGCGGATCAAGCTTCCGCGTCCGATGCTGGGCACGTCCGACCTCAACTTCAGCTTCAGCGGGCTCAAGACCGCCGCGCTGACGGCCCTGCGCCGCGGGCCTGCAGATGCGCAGTTGCGCGCGGACCTTGCCGCTGGCGTGGAGGCAGCCATCGTCGACGTGCTCGCCAGCAAAGCGGTCGCCGCTCTCGAATCAGCCGGACTGGATCAGCTGGTGGTCGCGGGCGGGGTGGGAGCCAATGCCAAGCTCCGTGCACGACTCCACGAGGAAGCAAACGCGCGAGGCTTTACGGCACGCTATCCGGAGCTGGAATTCTGCACGGACAACGGCGCGATGATCGCCTTCGCCGGGGCGCTCCGTCTGCTGCACGCGCCGCATCGCGGCCTGGAGTTCAACGTGCGCGCGCGCTGGGAGCTCGAGCAGCTCGCGCCGCCGGCTTAACCGACACGCGGCGCATCGGGGCGACGCAGGTTCAGCTTGCTTTCGGTTCCGAGGTGCAGGCGCTGGATGTTGGCGCGGTGGCGCCAGACGACCAGCGCCGCTATCGCCAGCACCGCCGCGGTCCGTGCGCCCCAACCCGACATCAGCGCACTCATCACAGCGGCAGCGCCCGCCGCCAGGATGCTGGCCAGAGAGACGTAGCGAGACAGCATCACGACCAGCAGGAACACGGCCACGGCGACCAGCGCAGCCCACGGACTCAGGGCCAGCAGAGCGCCGAACGACGTAGCGACTCCCTTGCCGCCTTTGAACTCGAAGAACACCGGATAGAGGTGGCCCAAAACGACAGCCAGGGCGCAGAGGGCTACGGTAACGGGTCCGAATCCGAGAGTTGGCGCAAGGAGGCGAGCCAGCAGTACAGCGGCCACGCCCTTCGCGGCGTCGCCGAGGAGCGTGAACAACGCGGCCGCCAGCTTGCCGCTGCGCAGCACATTAGCGGCGCCGGGATTACCCGAGCCGTAGGTGCGCGGGTCCGGAAGACCGAAGATGCGGCTCGCGAGCACGGCAAATGAAACCGAGCCGATCAGGTACGCGCCGATCACGCACATGAGAGAGGTCATGTGCCGCATCTTACGCTGTCCGTCGCTGCCAACGGGCAGCCTCGATGCTCGCTCAGCCTCTCGGGTGGTGTTTTGCGTGCAGCTGCTTCAACCGCTCGCGCGCGACGTGTGTGTAGATCTGCGTCGTCGAGATGTCTGCGTGCCCGAGAAGCAGCTGCACCACACGCAGGTCCGCGCCGTGGTTGAGCAGATGCGTGGCGAACGCGTGGCGCAGCGTGTGCGGGGACAACGCGGTGCGGATACCGGCCTGAACCGCATAACGCCGGATCAGGTGCCAGAAAGCCTGACGCGTCATCGCCTCGCCGCGCGCGGTGACGAACAGGGCGTTGCTGCGCCGTTGACCGAGCAATGCCGGGCGCGCGTCGCGCGCGTAGCGACGCACCCAGTCGAGTGCGACCTCGCCCACTGGGACCAGCCGCTCCTTGCTGCCCTTGCCGAGGATGCGCACGACGCCCATGTCCTGGGAAAGCTGCGCCACGCTGAGCGTCACCAGCTCCGACACGCGCAGCCCACTGGCATAGAGCACCTCGAGCATCGCGCGGTCGCGTAAGCCGCGCGGCGCGCTCACGGCTGGAGCGGCCAAGAGCTGCTCCACGTCGCGCTCCATTAGGGTCTTCGGGAGCCCGCGTGCGCGCTTGGGCGCGTCAATGTTGAGGGTCGGGTCGGCCTGCAGCTTGCCCTGACGCACGGCGAACTGATAGAAGCGCTTGAGGCTCGAGTGCAGCCGGGCGGTCGAGCTCGCCCGAGCCTTGGCTTGAAAGCGCGCAGCCAGATAGCCGAGCAGATCGGCATGGCCCGCTTCTAGCAGGCCCAGGGAGCGCGTTTCGCGCAGCCAGCCTGCGAACTGACGCAGGTCTCGCCGGTAGCTGTCGAGGGTGTTGCGCGCCAGACCGTCTTCCAGCCACAGCGCATCGCTGAATTCGTCGAGCAGCGCCTGCGCGCGCTGCTCCAACGCGGACAACAGGGACGCGCTACTCGACGGCACCTTCGTGACGCAGCAGCCAGCGCTTGATCTGGAGCGGCTGGCCGCTGCGGCTGTGCATGAATCCCCCGAGCCCGGCGCTTCCGACCACCCGGTGGCACGGAATGAGTAGCGGGATCCGGTTCGCGCCGCACGCTGTCCCGACCGGGCGCGGCGCAGAGCCGATCCGGCGCGCCACTTCCAGGTAACTCAGAACGCGGCCGCGCGGAATCGCCCGCACCGCTTCCCATACCCGTTGCTGGTAGGCGGTACCCTGCCACTCGAACGGCAGGTCAAGGGCAAAGCTCGGATCGTCGAGGTATCTGGCGAGCTGGCGACAAACCTCTCGCGCGAAGCGGTCGATCGGGTTCAGGGTGGCCGCTTCCAGCGGCAGGTATTCAATACCGGTCAGCAGCTCGCCGCGCGTGCGGATCCCCAGCACGGCAAACGGCCCCTTCAATCTTGCGCTGTAACCTTCGAGCATCGCGTCCGGCCATCGGCTGGCAACGGCGCTTGCCCGCTTCATCGCTGAGCCGGATCAGCGGGGGTGCCAGCGGTCTCTGCCCTATTCCTCGCTGCCAGCAGAGTCCTGCTCGCCGCCACGATCGACGCTGTGCAGCCTCTCGCGGATACGGGCCGACTTGCCAGAGCGCTGGCGCAGATAATACAGCTTGGCGCGCCGCACATCTCCGCGCCGCTTGACCTCGATGCTGGCGATGAGCGGTGAGTAGGTTTGAAACGTCCGCTCGACTCCTTCGCCAGAGGAGATCTTGCGCACGATGAACGAAGAGTTGAGTCCCCGGTTGCGCTTGGCGATCACCACGCCCTCATACGCCTGTACGCGCTTGCGATCGCCCTCGACCACGTTGAGGTTCACCACCACGGTGTCCCCGGGCGCAAAGGCCGGAACGGTCTTGCCAAGGCGGGTGATTTCTTCCTGCTCGATGGTTTGAATCAGATTCATTTTCGTGCTCCCGAACGCCAAAGATGTCAGTGCCGCTCGCACGCGGCCACGCCCTCTTGCTGCTGGTGCGCCTCGCGCCGGTATTCATCCAGCAATGCCCGCTGCTCCGCGTCCAACGTCATCCTTGCGAGCAGCTCCGGCCGGCGCGCCCAAGTGCGACCCAGCGACTGCTTGAGGCGCCAGCGTTCGATGTCGGCGTGGTTGCCTGACATAAGGACGGGTGGAACCGGCATTCCTTCGTATACCTCGGGCCGCGTGTAGTGCGGGCAGTCCAGCAGGCCGCGCACGAACGATTCCTGCATCGCCGATGCGGCGTCGCCGAGCACCCCCGGTATCTGGCGGATCAGCGCATCCATCAGCACCATCGCCGGCAGCTCCCCTCCGGACAGCACATAGTCGCCGATCGACAGCTCGTAGTCGGCCTCGCGCGTCACCACGCGCTCGTCGACGCCTTCGTAGCGCCCGGCGAGCAGGATCAACCCTTCGCGGCGGCCCAGCTCGAGCACCAGGGCGTGGTCCAGCACTCGCCCCTGCGGCGTGAAGTACACCACTTTCGGCTCCTGCACTCCGCAGCTGCGCTGGCGCTGGCGCGCCGCCTTCAGCGCTTTGTCCAGCGGCTCCGCCATCATCACCATGCCGGGCCCGCCGCCATACGGCCGGTCATCCACGGAACGATATGCATTGGTGCTGAAGTCGCGCGGGTTCCACAGCACCAGCTCAAACAGCCGCCCTTCGAACGCTCGCCGCGTCACGCCCGAGCGAGTAATGGCGTCGAACATTTCCGGAAACAACGTGATCGCGTCGAAATAGATCACAAGTCTGCAGACCAATCCACGATGAGCCGACCGCCGCTCAGGTCAACCGATTCGATCACCGGCTCGGCGAAAGGAATCAGCCGTTCGCGCTCACCTCGCACCACAAGCACGTGGCTCGCGCCTGTCTCCATCAGCCCGGTTACGCGGCCCAAGGGCACGCCCTCCCGATTCATCACCCCCAAACCGATAAGATCGGCCCAGTAGTACTCGCCGTCCGTATTCGCCGGCAGCGCGCTGCGCGGAAGCGCGACCTCCATCCCCTTGAGACGGGCGGCGGCGTCGCGATCATCGCAGCCATACAGCTTGGCAATGAGCGAGCGCCCATGCACGGCGCCGTCCTCCACCCGGCTGTTGTCCCAGCGCCCTTCCCGCCCCACCCACCACGCGCGGTATTCGAGCAAGGCATCGACGTTCCGCGTAAAGGGCCGGATCTTGATCCAGCCCTTTACCCCGAACGGGGCCGCCACACGCCCCATCACGATCATCATCGGGCGGTCACCCCTCCGCCGTGTGACGCGTGACGGCGACCCTCAGGACTGGTTCGGGCTGGCCGGCGCGGGTGCCCCCTGTGTCGCGGCGGCCGCTTGCCTGACCAGCCGGGCGACTGTGTCGCTGAGCTTCGCCCCCTGGCTCTGCCAGTGGGTCACGCGCTCGACCGAGATGCGCAGCGATTCCCGCCCTGCCGGCGCTTTGGGGTCATAAAAGCCCACCCGCTCGATGAAGCGGCCATCGCGGGCGCTCCTCGAATCGGCCACGACCACGTTGAAAAACGGCCGCTTCTTGGCCCCCCCACGCGCAAGTCTGATCACCACCATATGTTTCACCCCACAAGCGAAGCCGGCGATTTTAAGCTGCTTTTCCGGGCATTTGCAAGCGTGCGGCAGCACCCCGCAACACCCGCTTCAGCGGGTCTGGGCTGCGGTGGGATTGCCGCCGTGGAAGACGCGGTCGAGGAAGCCCACGACGATCCTGGTGAGCTCGTCTTCCTTGCCTTCGAAGAAATGCAGCGCTTCGGGCACGACAATCTGATCCGATCCTTTGATCTTCATGATCTGCTGCCGGCGCTCGTAGGCACCGACCTGGGTCACCTCCCAGTCCTTGCTTCCGAATACATCGAGCACCGGCATCTTGATGCGAAACATCTCCTCGAGACCGTTGATGATGCCGATGAAGACCCAGGCCTTGACCGTCTTGTCGTTGGTGTCGATGAGATACTGATTGGCCATGGTGGCGCCGAGGCTGTGCGACACGATCGCGATGTTCTTGTAGCCCTTCGCCTTCAGATAGTCGACCGCCAGCTGAAATCGCTCACGCGCGTCCGGGTAGGTCGGGAGGTAGTCGCCGATCTTGGCGCCTCCGCCGAGCACCGGCAGCTGAATAGCCAGAGTGGTGTAGCCGCTCTCCGCCAGCTTGACGCGCAGCATCCCATACAATTCGTAGTCGGGACTCCAGCCGCGCCCGTGCGCGACGATCGCAGCGCCACGCGCGTCCTTGGCCTCGGTGTACAGGCCGAGGAACTTGTGACCGTTCTTCTGCTCGAGCCAAACCGCATCGCCGATCATCAGAGACGGCAGAATCTGGTCGGCCCAGCGCTGCTCACGTTCGTAGTCCTGGCTGCAGGCGAGCCCCGGCAGGCACAACAGCAGCGCTAGCATTGCTCGTCGCGCAGCCGCCTCCGACCAAGCAGGCCAGATCGCTGAGCCAGCGCTTGGGCTCATCGCATTCCCGGGAGCATGCCGCGCATCGAGCGCATCATTTTCTGCATCCCGCCCTTGCTGATCATCTTCATCATCTTCTGCATCTGCTCGAATTGATTGAGCAGCCGGTTCACCTCCTGCACCGACACACCGGCGCCCGCCGCTACACGCCGCTTGCGCGAGGCTTTGATCAACTCGGGGCGAGCGCGTTCCGCCGGCGTCATGGAGTTGATAATGCCGATCGTGCGGTTGATTACCTTCTCGTCTACGTTGGCGCCTTGCGCGAGCTGCCCCAGCTGGGCCGGCAGCTTGTCCATCAGCGCGCCGAGCCCCCCCATCTTGCTCATCTGCTGCATTTGCGCCTTGAAGTCCTCCAGATCGAAACCCTTGCCGGCCTTGACCTTCTTGGCAAGCTTTTCCGCTTCCTCCAGGTCGACGCTGCGACGCGCCTCCTCGACCAAGCTCAGCACATCACCCATGCCGAGGATGCGTGAGGCCATGCGTTCGGGGTGAAACGCGTCAAGCGCATCGAGCTTCTCCCCGATCCCGGCGAACTTGATCGGTTTGCCCGTGACCTGGCGGACCGACAGCGCTGCGCCGCCGCGGGCGTCGCCATCCAGCTTCGTCAGCACGACCCCGGTCAGCGGCAACGCATCCGCAAACGCTTTCGCGACGTTGACTGCGTCCTGGCCCTGCATGGCGTCCACCACGAACAGCGTCTCGACCGGTTTCAGGACGCCATGCAGCTGACGGATCTCCTGCATCATGGCTTGGTCCACAGCGAGCCGTCCTGCGGTGTCGACGATGACGACGTCGTAGTAGCGCTTGCGCGCGTGGTCGAGCGCGGCCTCTGCGATCGCGACTGGTTCGCGCTGCGTGCTCACCGGATAGAAGTCCACGCCGACCTGCGCCGCCAATGTCTGCAGTTGGTCGATCGCGGCGGGACGATACACGTCGCAGCTCACCAGCAGAACCTTCTTGTGCATGTCCTCGCGCAGCAGGCGCGCGAGTTTGCCGCTGGTCGTGGTCTTGCCAGAACCCTGCAGGCCAGCCATCAGGATCACAGCCGGGGGCACCGTCGCCAGATCGAGAGGCGCGTTGGCTTCGCCGAGCAGAGCGGTCAGCTCTTCGAACACGACACCGACCAAGGCTTGACCCGGCGTCAGACTGCCGATGACCTGCTGACCGAGCGCCCGCTCTTTGACCCTTGCGACGAAGTCTTTTACCACCGGCAGTGCGGCGTCGGCTTCGAGCAGGGCAACGCGAACCTCGCGCAGCGCATCCTGAACATTAGACTCGGTCAGCCGCGCCTGACCGCGCAGCGTCTTGACCACTACAGAGAAGCGACGCGTGAGATTGTCGAACATCGGCCGGCGCTGTCAGGGAGAAAACCGCAATAGCGGATGAGTGTAGACTTGCATGACACGCGTGCGCTTGCCGCCCACGCGAGTCCGATGCCGGGAATTCTACCTTATCTGCTTTGTTCGGCCCTCTATGCCGCGGTGGCCGGACTATTGGCGCGCGCGATGTCGCGGCCAGAGCACCACACTGCGCTCGGCCCTCGCGCACTGCACCTCGCCATCGCGTTGCCTTTCGCCCTGCATACTGCGCTGCTCTACCGGTCGGTTTTTTCCGACGGGCAGATGTTCCTCGGCGCGGGCAACGTGGTCTCGATGGTCATCTGGCTGACTGTCCTGATCTACTGGAGCGCCGGATTCATCCAGCGCCTGGAGGGGGTACAGGTCATGATCGCCGGTGCCGCGGCGGTGTTGCTCCTGACGCCGTTGGTGCTGCCTCCGCTGGCGCCGGTTGCGCACGCCGATGCGCCGGCGTTCCGCGCGCATCTGCTGATTGCGCTGTTGGCGTACAGCCTGTTCTTCATCGCGTTTCTGCAGGCGGTGATGATGGCGGTGCTGGAACGGCGCCTGCATGGCGCCCGCCTGCCTGCTTATCTGCAGTCGCTACCGCCGCTGCTGACGATCGAGCGGCTGTTGTTCAAGATCATCACGCTGGGCTTTGTCCTACTGACGTTGACGCTAGGCAGCGGCATGCTGTTCTCCGAAGAGCTGGTGGGGCAGCCGCTCAAGCTCAACCAGAAGGTGGCGTTTGGCATCCTGTCGTGGTGCATCTATGCGGGATTACTGGCCGGGCGCCGCATCTACGGCTGGCGCGGTCGCGCCGCCCTGCGTTGGACGCTGGCAGGATTTGCCGCCCTCGTGCTCGTCGCGGCGGTGACCTCCCTGTGATCGGCCCCGCGTTGCGTCCCGCTCGTGAGCCTGTGTTTGTCCGTGCGAGGTGAGCTCCCTTGGACGAGATCCCGCTGCAGTCGCTGCTGGTCACATTCTTCGTACTGCTGATCGTTTCCGCGTTCTTCTCCATCTCCGAAACCAGCATGATGGCGTTGAACCGCTATCGGCTGAGGCACCTTGCCGCCACCGGCAATCGCGGTGCGAGGTTGACGACGCAGTTGCTGCAGCAGACCGACAAGCTGCTGGGTGTGGTCCTGCTCGGCAACAACCTAGTCAACACCGCAGCGGCATCGCTCGCCACCGTCATCGCTTTCCGCGTGCTGGGGGAAAGCGAGCTCGGTCTCGCTATCGCCACCGGCGTGGCGGCCTTCTTCATCGTCGTATTCAGCGAGGTCACGCCCAAAGTGATCGGCGCTTCCTACCCCGAGCGCATCGCGTTCCCGGCCGCATACGTGCTCGCGCCGCTGCTGCGCTTCGTCTATCCACTCGTGTGGTTCGTGAATCTGTTTGTCAAAGGCCTTTTGTCGCTGCTTCGCCTGCAGCCGCCGGCGGGGGAAGCGAGCGTCCTCAGCCTCGAGGAGTTGCGCACGTTGGTGCTGGAAGGCGGGCGCTTTCTCCCGCCCAAGCACCAGAAGATCCTGCTCAATCTTTTCGATCTGCAGTCGATAACCGTGGATGATTTGATGACCCCTCGCAGCCAGATCGAGGCGGTCGATATCGACTCACCTCCCGAGGAACTCGGACGCCAGGTCAGCAGCAGCAACCACACGCGCCTGCCGGTGTACCGAGGGAGTCTGGACAACATCATCGGTATCCTGCATGTGAGGAAGGTCCTCAATCTCGGCGCTGACGACATACGCTCGGAGACCCTCACTCAGATCATGCGGCCCCCGTACTTCATTCCGGTTGGCACACCGCTGCTCGCCCAGCTGCAGCATTTTCAGGAGGAGGAGGAACGCCTCGGATTGGTTGTGGACGAATACGGCGAGCTGATGGGATTGATCACACTCGAGGATATCCTGGAGGAAATCATCGGCGAGTTCACCACCCATTCCCCGCTGGAAGCCGGTGGCATCACCCGCCAGCCCGACGGCAGTGTCCTGGCCGAAGGCGTGACCCCGCTGCGCGAACTCAACCGAAAGCTCGGGACCGGCTTCCTGTTAGACGGCCCGAAGACTCTGAACGGGCTGATTCTGGAGCACCTAGAGGACATCCCGGAGCCCGGCACGATGCTCAAGATCGGCGACGTTCCGATCGAGATTGTTCAAACGCAGGACCGAGCGGTCCGCTCCGCGCGAATCCATCCGCCGAAGCGAGCGAACTAGCGGGAGCGCGGACCGAGTCGCCCCCGACGGCCCTCCGCTCCAATCCATGGTACGACACTAAATGGTTGTTGCAGCAACACAAAGTCAGCTTTCGGGGCTCGGCCGTGCCATGGTCCAGAAAGGTCTGCTGGCGGAACGCGAGGCGGAGCAGCTACAGGCTAAGGCCAACGAAGCCGGGGTGACCTTCGTCGAAGAGCTGGTGTCCGGGAAGCGATTCGGGGAAGCCGAGGTCGCAGAGTTCGCGGCACAGACGTTCGGATTCCCTCTGATCGACCTCGCCGCGTTCGAACCCGACCACCTCCCGGTCAAGTTCATCGACGCCAAAGCCCTGCAGGGCCGGCGGGCCCTTCCGCTCTACCAGCGCGGCAATCGCCTGTTCGTGGCCATCTCCGACCCCACCAACCGGACGGCGATGGACCAGATCAAGTTCCAGACGGGGCTCCACATCGAGCCGGTCGTCGTGGAGGACAGCAAGCTTGGCGCTGTAATCGGTAAGCTGCTGACCGCCGCCGGTGTCAATCTCAAGGAGCTGGCCGACGAGGAGATGACCGCCGACCTGACCGAGGCCGACAACCAGCCCCTGGTGGAAGTGCCGACGGTCGAAATCGACGACGCGCCCGTCGTTCGCTATATCCAGAAGATTCTTCTCGACGCGATCCAGGCCGGCGCCTCCGACATTCATTTCGAGCCCTACGAGAAGGTCTACCGCATCCGCTACCGCATCGACGGCGAGCTGTACGAGATTGCCACCCCGCCGCTGGCGATCAAAGAGAAGGTCGCATCGCGCATCAAGGTGATATCCCGCCTCGACATATCAGAGAAGCGCGTGCCCCAGGACGGGCGCATGAAACTGGTCATGGCGAAGAACCGAGCGATCGACTTCCGGGTGAGCACCCTGCCAACGCTGTTCGGCGAGAAGCTGGTGCTGCGCGTTTTGGACGCGTCCAGCGCCACGCTCGGAATCGAGGCTCTGGGCTACGAACCGGAGCAGAAAGACGCCCTGATGCACGCCATCAGCCGCCCCTACGGCATGATCCTGGTGACCGGTCCCACCGGGTCGGGCAAAACGGTCTCGCTGTACACCTGCCTGAATATCCTCAATCAGCCCGGGATCAACATCTCGACCGCCGAGGATCCTGCTGAAATCAATCTGCCCGGCATCAACCAGGTCAACATGAATGAGAAGGCTGGCCTGACTTTTGCGGTGGCCCTCAAGGCGTTTCTGCGTCAGGACCCGGACATCATCATGGTGGGGGAGATCCGCGACCTGGAAACGGGTGAGATTGCGATCAAGGCGGCGCAAACCGGGCATCTGGTGCTGTCTACGTTGCATACGAACGACGCGCCCACCACCCTGACTCGAATGATGAACATGGGCATTGCGCCCTTCAACATCGCGACTTCGGTGAATCTGATCACGGCCCAACGCCTGGCCCGCCGCCTGTGCCCAAGCTGTAAACGGCCGGCAGACGTACCCAAGCCGGCCCTGCTGCGCGCCGGCTTTACCGAGCGCGAACTGGACGGCAGCTGGCAGCCTTATACGCGTGGCGGCTGCGAGGCCTGTAACGACACGGGATACAAGGGACGCATGGGCATATACCAGGTGATGCCCGTCAGCGAAGCCATCAACCGCATCATCATGCAGAACGGCAATGCAATCGATATCGCGCAACAGGCCCGGCGCGAGGGCGTCAAGGACCTGCGTCAATCCGGCCTGCTCAAGGTCAGGCAGGGCGTAACCTCCCTCGAGGAGGTGGAAGCGGTGACTAACGAATAGGCTCGAGAGGAAATCGAATATGGCAACGGCAACCGCAACCACCTCCGTGCGGCGCGAGGTCAAGGAGTACACCTACTCGTGGGAAGGTCGCGACCGCGGTGGAAAAATTCTGAAAGGCGAGATGCGCGCCAGCGGCGAGGCGGTGGTGCAATCCCTGCTGCGCCGCCAGGGGATCTCCGTCCTCAAGGTCAAACGGCAGCGCGCCGGTCTGGGCGGGAAGATCACCGAGAAAGACATCACGCTCTTCACCCGCCAGCTGGCGACGATGATGAAAGCGGGTGTGCCGCTGCTGCAGGCATTCGATATCGTTGGCAAAGGGCACGCGAATCCAGCCGTGGGCCGCCTCTTGCTGGACGTCAAGACCGAGGTGGAAACCGGCAGTGCTCTGGCGACCGCATTCCGCAAGTATCCGCTGTACTTCGACGCGCTGTTCTGCAACCTCGTGGCGGCCGGCGAAGCAGCCGGTATTCTGGATGGCCTGCTCGATCGACTGGCGACCTATAAGGAGAAGATCCTCGCCATCAAGAGCAAGATCAAGTCGGCGCTGTTCTACCCTATCTCCGTGATCGTGGTGGCCTTCATCATCACCGCGGTGATCATGATTTTCGTGATTCCCGCCTTCAAGGACCTGTTCTCGAGCTTCGGGGCCGACCTGCCCGGCCCGACGCTGTTCGTGATGGCGCTGTCCGACGGGTTCGTCAAGTACTGGTATCTGATCTTTGGAGGCCTCGGCTTCGGGCTGTGGTTCTTCTTCTATACATGGAAACGTTCAGTCAAGATGCAAGCCTCGATGGACCGGATGTTCTTGAGGCTGCCCGTGTTCGGCGACATCTTCCGCAAAGCAACCATAGCGCGCTGGACCCGCACGCTTGCCACCATGTTCGCTGCCGGCGTGCCGCTGGTGGAAGCGCTGGACTCGGTCGGGGGCGCGTCCGGCAACTACGTGTACGTCCAGGCAACCAAGAAGATCCAGCAGGAAGTGAGCACAGGCACCAGCCTGACCACGGCCATGCAGAACAGCAACGTCTTCCCGAGCATGGTGGTCCAGATGGTGGCCATCGGCGAGGAGTCGGGCTCGCTGGATGCCATGCTCAGCAAGGTCGCGGACTTCTATGAGGCCGAGGTAGACGATGCGGTGGAAGCTCTCTCCAGCCTCATGGAGCCCATGATCATGGTGGTGCTGGGTACGCTCATCGGCGGGATGGTCATCGCCATGTACCTGCCGATCTTCAAGATGGGCCAGGCCGTCTAGAGCGCGCTTGGGACCCCTGTCTGCGCCGGCGAGACGTCGAAGCTCCCGGCCGTGGCCAGGTGGCGTCCTGCACCGCTGTTCCGGGCACCCTGTTCTTTTCATCGCCAGCGGCGCACAGTGGCTAAGCTGTAGGCGCCACCCCTCCCGCTGGACTTGACCATGCTCGAGACCGTCAGCGCGCCGTCCCTGTTTCCATGGCTCACCCTGCTGCTTGGTTTGATGGTGGGCAGCTTCTTGAACGTTGTCGTACATCGCCTGCCGCGTATGCTGAGCCGGGAATGGCGAGCGCAAGCGCTGGACGTGATCGATGAGTGGGCTCAGGAAGGCGATGCGCCGGGGATGGTGCGGCGATCCGCCGACGCTCTGGGCGATGTACGCCAGTTGCTCCGCGAGGCGCCGCGCTTCAACTTGGGAGTGCCGCGCTCAGCGTGCCCGCGCTGCGGATACAAGATCACGGCGCTGCAGAATATCCCAGTAGTGAGTTGGCTGTGGCTGCGCGGCCGCTGCAAAGGTTGTGGCGCCGCCATCAGCAGACGCTATCCTGTCGTGGAAGGGATTACGGGTCTGCTGTCCGGCTACATCGCCTGGCGCTTCGGCTTCTCTCTCGCGACTGCAGCCGCGCTCGTCTTCTGCTGGGCGATGATCGCCGCTACGTTCATCGACCTCGACACGATGTACCTTCCGGACGACATTACGCTGCCGCTGCTATGGCTTGGTCTGCTCGTTAACCTCGCCGCAGGCGCAGTTCCCGATCTGTTCTTTCCCGCTCACACTCAGTCTCCTCTTCCTCTGCCCGGACGGCTCGATTACGCCGTCATCGGCGCAGCGGCGGGTTATCTTTCGCTGTGGTCGGTGTACTGGATCTTCAAGCTCGCCACGGGCAAAGAGGGGATGGGATTCGGCGACTTCAAACTGCTTGCGGCTATCGGCGCCTGGTTTGGGTGGGTCAGCTTGCTCCCAGTCGTGCTGATCTCGTCCATGGTTGGCGCGCTGATCGGCATCAGCCTGATCCTGCTGCGCAAGCACGCGAGGGAGAAACCGATCCCGTTTGGACCCTATCTCGCGTCGGCCGGGCTAATCTATATGTTCTTCGGACGACAGCTGGCTGCCTACGTGTTCGGATGAGGTTGATCGTCGGTGTGACGGGGGGTATCGGATCGGGCAAGAGCACCGCGGCCCGCCTGTTTCAGCAACGTGGCGCCGACTTGGTAGATACCGACGCGATAGCGCACGACCTGACCCGACCCGGGCAATCGGCCTTGGACCAGATCGCTGCCGCGTTTGGGACGCGCTTCCTCGCACCGGACGGTAGTCTGGACCGAACCAAGCTGCGCGACCATGTCTTCGCCAACCCCACTGCGCGCAGCACGCTGGAGGCGATCCTGCACCCCATGATCACGCGCGAGGTGCAACAGCGTCTGCGTAAGAGCACTGGCCCCTATGTGCTCCTGTTGGTGCCACTCCTGGTAGAAACTGGCGGCTATCGCGACCTGGTTCAGCGCGTGCTGGTCGTCGACTGTGACGAAAACCTCCAAGTCCAGCGTGCGATGCAGCGCAGCGGGTTGACCGAAGCGGGAGTGCGTGCGGTGATGCGGGCACAGGTGACGCGTGGTGAGCGGTTGGCCGCGGCGGATGACGTAATCCGAAACGACGGCAGCCTGGAAGAGCTTGACAGGCAAGTCGACGCGCTCGACACGCGGTACCGCACCATCGCGGACGCTGGGTGAACCGCCTTGCTCGAAAAGACGGCGGGTTTATTTTTGCGCGAATTTGCGCAATACTCACATAAGTCCCGCTTCCGCCCGCCCGCGCTGTGATCAGCTACGAATTCCCGCTGAACGAGCGAATCCGCACCCTGCTGCGCATGGAGGCCCTCTATGAGCGGGTGCATTTCTTCACGAGCAAGGAGCAACCGCTCGAGCACCATGCGGCCTTGCTCTCATTGTTCGAAATACTCGACGTAGCGGGCCGTGCCGATCTCAAGTCCGAAATGATGCAGGAGCTCGAACGCCAGAAGCAGACCCTGTCGGCGCTGCGCAGCAACCCAGCGATCTCGGAGCAGGCGTTGAGCGGCGTCTTGCAGGACATCGACAAGGCCGTGTCGGATCTGTTCCAGACCTCGGGTAAGACGGGCCAGGAGTTGCGCGAGAACGACTGGCTGATGGGCATCAAGCAGCGCACGGCCATTCCCGGCGGTGTGTGTGAGTTCGATCTACCCTCCTACCACTACTGGCTGCATCAGCGACCTGACGCGCGCCGTAGCGACCTTGAGAGCTGGCTGGCGCCGTTTCTGCCGATGCAAGACGGCATCAGCATCATCCTGCGCATCCTGCGCGAGAGCGGGCGCACCAACCAGCAGCTTGCGGCGCAGGGCGTCTACCAGCAGATGATGGGCGGGCGCGTTGCACAGCTCATCCGCCTGCGTCTCGACGACCAGTATGACTGTGTCCCCGAGGTGAGCGCCAACAAGTATGCGCTCAACATTCGCTTCACCCTGGCCGGCGACAATCAGCGGCGTGTGGCGCAGACGGACATCCCGTTCGAGCTGACCTTCTGCAATCTGTGATGGCTGGGGCTACCGATCCGCGGCTGGTGAGTTGCCCGCAGTGCGGCCGTCTCACTCCGTGGAATCCGTCGAATACCTATCGACCGTTCTGCTCTGAGCGCTGCAAGATGGTCGACCTGGGACAGTGGGCGACGGAAGCTTACCGGATCGCGGCCACGGAAACCGACCCCGACCAGCCTGAAGGGAACGGCTGAGGGTCGTCGGCCCACCAGGCGCCGCGCACCATCGCAACACCCTGCGCGCCCGCGCGGCAGGCCATGCACAAGTGGCGCAGCGTCATCCCCCCTACGGCGTAGACCGGCAAAGGATAGTCTCGCAGCAGCGACGCGAAGGCTTCCCAGCCCAGAAGCGCTGCACGAGGATGGCTGGTTGTGTGCTGCACCGGTCCGAGCACGACGTAGTCGACGCCCAGGGCCGCAGCGCGGTCGAGCTCCAGCGCATTGTGGCACGATGCCCCGCACCATCGCAGGTCGGCCCGCCCCGAACAGCGTAGCAGCTGCGCCGACGGCAGGTGGACGCCGTCCATACCCCAGTCACGCGCCAACTGTTCGTCGCCGTTGAGCACCGCAATAGCTCCGGCACCCGCACAGCGGCGCTGCACTTCACCGACAAATGTACGCAGACGGTCCTGCGGCATTGTCTTCTCTCGGATCATCACCATGCGCAGGCCGCGGGCGAGCGCGGCGTCGAGGCGATCGAGCGCAGCGCGCTCACCGCGTTCCCAGGCGTCGGTAATGCCGAGCACCGGCGGCAACGCCAGTGCGCGCAGCACAGGCCCATTGGCGGGCAGCACGGGAGCCACGCTGATCGCGTCCAACCGCTGCCAGCTGAGCGCCTGAGCCTCGCGTGAGTGTGGTCTGCCGTTCCATCCAAGCACGCGAAAGAATCTGAGACGAACGTGAGCGTGCGCGTAGATATGTTGGCGCACGATCCACGGCTGCACGCGAGTGACTTCGATCCCCAGTTCTTCCTGCAGCTCGCGCACGAGCGCGGCTTCGGCTGCCTCGCCAGGCTCCACCTTGCCACCCGGGAACTCCCAGTAGCCGGCATAGGGCTTTCCCTCGGGGCGCTGAGTCAGCAGAAACGTGCTCTCGCTCGATAGCATCACCCCTGCTGCCACCTCGACCGGCCGCGTGCTCGCCGAGGGTGCCATCTCGGCGCTCACCGCGGGTCAAGGCGGCGACGTCCGGCCCAATCGCGCGCGAACTGCGAGGCCACACGGCCGCTGCGCGAGCCGCGCTGCAACGCCCACTGAATCGCTTCCTGGCGCGCAGCTTCCGCGTCGGGCGGTGCAACGCCGTGCTGACCGAGCCAGTAGCGTACGATCGACAAGTACTCGTCCTGATCGAACGGATAGAACGACACCCACAGGCCGAATCGCTCGGACAGCGAGATCTTTTCCTCCACGCTCTCGCCGGGATGGATCTCGTCGCCCAGATATTTGGTTTCCAGGTTCTCGCGCATGTACTCGGGCATGAGATGGCGCCGGTTGGAGGTCGCGTAGATCAGGACGTTGTCCGGTGTCGCCGACACGGAGCCGTCGAGGACGGCTTTCAACGAGGTGTAGCCTGGCTCGTCGGCGCCGAACGACAGATCGTCGCAGAACAGGATGAACCGGAACCGCAGCCCGGCCAGCGGTTCGATGATATCGGGCAGGTCCATGAGATCGTGCTTTTCCACCTCGATCAACCGTAGCCCCGCACCTGTGTACTGATTGAGCAACGCCTTGACCAGCGACGACTTGCCCGTCCCGCGAGCACCGGTTAGCAATACGTTGTTGGCCATCAGACCCTGCACGAACTGCAAGGTGTTCCGCTCCACCAGGGCTTTCTGTCGATCTATTCCTTGCAGGTCCTGGAGGCGGATCTGATGCAACTGCGTCACCGGTTGAAAGTGCCCACGGGCGTTGCGCCTTCGCCACCGGAAGGCCGTGTGCCCAGCAAAGTCGGGCAGTTCGGCGTCGGGCGACAGCCATTCCTCGATGCGCTTTATCAACGCCTCCGCGCGCAGTAAGAACTTGCTGAACTCGTCCTCAGCTGGGTGCGGCTCTGCTCGCCGCGCTTCACGCTTTGACATCGGCAGGCGAATCGCTGGACTGCGACTTAGGTTCTGTAATCCGCGTTGATGCGGACATAATCGTGAGACAGGTCACACGTCCACACAGTGGCCTGCTCGGTTCCGCGGTTGAGCACAACGCGCACTGTGATCTCGCTCCGCTGCATGACGCGTTTGCCGTCGGCCTCGCGGTATTCTGTGTGCCTGGCACCACCCCGGGCAACCAGCACTTCGTCGAGGTAGAGGTCGACGCGCCCCACTTCGAGGTGCGCGACCCCCGCATATCCGATCGCTGCCAGTATGCGTCCGAGATTCGGGTCACAGGCGAAGAACGCCGTCTTCACGAGGGGTGAATGCGCGATGGCAAACCCTACCAGGCGGCACTCGGCTTGAGTAGCGCCACCCTCCACACGCACAGCGATGAACTTCGTTGCACCCTCGCCATCGCGCACAATAGCTTGAGCGAGCTCGACTGCAACTTGAGTTAGAGCATCACGAAATTGAAGAAAAGCGGGGCCGCTTGCATCGATCATCTCACCCGCTCGGCTGCGCCCGGTCGCCATCACCATGAAAGCGTCGTTCGTCGACGTGTCCCCATCCACGGTGATCGCATTGAACGAGCGCTCCCCAGCGTAGCGCAAGGCCTCCTGCAAGAGCGCTCGGGGAAGGTTCGCGTCGGTGGCAACGAAGGCCAACATGGTCGCCATGTCCGGATGAATCATCCCAGCACCTTTGGCGATACCCGTAATGGTCACAGTCTCGCCGTCGATCTCGATCGCGCGTGATGAAGCCTTGGGAACCGTATCCGTCGTCATGATCGCCTGCGCCGCCGCGAGCCAGTTTGATGCGCCCAAGGCAGCCACGCAGTGAGGCAGCCCTGAGCAGATCCGATCAACCGGCAACGCCTCCATGATCACACCGGTAGAGAAAGGCAGGACTTGCTGTGGGACCAGTCCAAGCAGGTGCGCGGTTTCGGCGCAGGTTTGCCGGGCATCGGCCAGCCCCCGTTCCCCCGTTCCCGCATTCGCGTTGCCGGTGTTGACAAGCAGCGCGCGGATGGGATCGGAATGCTCAAGATGCCGGCGGGCGATCTGCACCGGCGCCGCACAAAAACGGTTGCGCGTAAACAACCCGGCGACCTGCGTGTTTTCCCCCAGCACCATCAACAGCAGATCAGGGCGATCAGCCTTGCGAATTCCGGCAGCGGCAACGCCGAGCGAAACACCTGCTACCGGGCGGAGCCGATCAGCGTCGGGAGGCGCGAGATTGACTGCCACAGATCTCCGGCGTTACGTGTCTTGAACTACCTGGGGTGAGAGTAAACCAGGACCGGTTCGGTACCTCACGCCGCGAGGCGCCCGTGGCACTGCTTGTACTTTCTTCCCGATCCGCATGGACAGGGATCGTTTCGACCCACCTTTACGCCTTGTCGCACGAAAGGCTGGGCCTTGGGCGCCGTAGCAACCTGCGTCTCCGATTCTGCTGCCTCGGCTTCTTCTTGTTCTCCCGGTTCGTAGTCCACGTGCTGATAGCGGACGTTCTTCAGTTCGACGGGTTCCTCGGCCGCCTCCACGTCCCGCTGACTGCGGATCTGGACCGTCATCAGAATGCGCGTCACTTCGTTGCGTACCGAATCTAGCATCAACGCGAACAGCTCGAAGGCCTCTCGCTTGTATTCCTGCTTGGGATTCCGCTGTGCATAGCCACGCAGGTGTATGCCCTGGCGCAGGTGGTCCAGCGCCGCCAAATGCTCGCGCCAATGGGTGTCCAAAGTCTGAAGCATCACACCACGCTCAAGGTGATGCAGCTGTTCGCGCTCTACCTGATTCCACTTGTCGTCGTAGTAGCTGTGCGCCGCCTCTATCACTCGGCGGCGCAAGTCCTCTTCATCCAGCGACTCGTCGTCTTTGAGCCATTGCTGAATCGGAACCTGGAACGAAAGCTCTCCGTTCAACGCCTTCACCAGGCTCGGAATGTCCCACTGTTCCTCGACGCTGCCCGGAGGGAGGTACTGGCTGACCAGATCGTTCACGGTGCCTTCACGCATCGCGCGGATGGTGTCCGAGATGTCGCTGCTCTCGAGCAGCTCGTTGCGCTGCTGATAGATCACGCGTCGCTGGTCGTTGGCAACATCATCGTACTCGAGCAGCTGCTTGCGGATGTCGAAGTTGCGTGCCTCGACCTTGCGCTGCGCGTTCTCGATTGCACGCGTGACCCAGGGATGCTCTATGGCCTCGCCCTCCGGCATCTTGAGCCGGTCCATGATCGCAGCGACCCGGTCCGAGGCGAAGATGCGCAGGAGTGGGTCTTCCAAGGACAGGTAGAAGCGGCTGGAGCCCGGATCGCCCTGGCGTCCGGAACGGCCGCGCAGCTGATTGTCCACCCGACGAGATTCGTGGCGCTCAGTGCCGACGATATGCAGACCGCCCACAGAGACGACCTGTTCATGCAACCGCTGCCAACGCTCCCTCGCTTCCGCGATGCGCCTGGTCCTGGTCGATTCGTCCAGTGACGCATCGGCCTTGATCTGATTGATCTCCGGGTCGGGATTGCCACCGAGCACGATGTCCGTACCGCGGCCGGCCATGTTTGTGGCGATCGTGACCATCTTCGGCTGGCCTGCCTGCACCACGATCTCGGCTTCGCGTGCGTGCTGCTTGGCGTTCAGTACTTGGTGCGGCAGCTTTTCCTTGGTGAGCAGCCCCGACAGCAGCTCGGAGTTCTCGATGGATGTGGTGCCAACGAGCACCGGCTGGCCGCGCTCGAAGCAGTCCTTGATGTCGTGGATTACGGCCTGATAGCGCTCCCGCGCGGTCTTGAACACCTGATCCATGCGATCGTCACGGATCATTTTCATGTGCGTGGGAATGACTACCGTCTCCAGGTTATAGATTTGCTGGAACTCATACGCCTCCGTGTCGGCCGTGCCAGTCATCCCGGCGAGCTTCTTGTACATGCGGAAATAGTTCTGGAACGTGATGGAGGCAAGGGTCTGGTTCTCGCGCTGGATCTTCACGCCCTCCTTCGCTTCAACCGCCTGATGCAGCCCGTCCGACCAGCGGCGCCCGGGCATAAGCCGGCCGGTGAACTCATCGACTATGATGATTTCGTCGTTCTGTGCCACGTAGTGCTGGTCGCGGTGGTAGAGATGGTGCGCCCGCAAAGCGGCGTACAGGTGATGCATCAGCGTGATATTTGCGGCGTCATACAGACTGCTGCCTTCGGGCAGGAGGCCAGCGCGGGTCAGCATTTCTTCGGCGTGTTCGTGTCCGGCCTCGGTCAGCAGCACCTGGTGCGCTTTTTCGTCCACGCTGAAATCGCCGGGGCCGTTCTCCTGCGCCTGTCGCGTGAGCTTGGGCACAAGAGCGTCGATCTTGTAGTACAGGTCCGTGGTGTCGTCGGCCTGCCCGGAAATGATCAGCGGCGTGCGCGCCTCATCGATCAGGATCGAATCCACCTCGTCGACGATGGCATAGGTGAGTTTGCGCTGAACTCGGTCCGCAACTTGGTAGACCATGTTGTCGCGCAGATAGTCAAAGCCAAACTCGTTGTTGGTGCCGTAGGTGATGTCGGCTGCGTAGGCTTGCTGTTTGCTGGCGTGATCCATCTGGGACAGATTCACGCCCACGCTCAGGCCGAGAAAGCCGTAAATATTGCCCATCCAGGCGGCGTCGCGGCTGGCCAGATAGTCGTTCACGGTGACAACGTGAACCCCTGTGCCGGCCAGCGCATTCAAGTACGCCGGAAGCGTCGCCACCAGTGTCTTGCCCTCGCCAGTGCGCATCTCGGCGATCTTGCCGTAGTGCAGAGCCATGCCACCGATGAGCTGCACGTCGAAGTGGCGCATGTTCAGCGTGCGCCTACCCGCCTCCCGTACTACGGCGAATGCTTCGGGCAGGATCTGATCGAGCGTCTCGCTGTTGGCCAGGCGCTGCTTGAGCTCGTCGGTCTTGGCGCGCAGCTCAGCATCGCTTAGGGCTTCGATGCGCGGTTCCAGGGCGCTGATGGCCCGGACCGTGTGCATGTATCTCTTGATCAACCGCTCGTTGCGGCTGCCAAAGATCTTTCTGAGCAAGGTGGCTATCATCGCTTGTGCGTGAGTCGGGCTCCGTGTCGACGCATCGTGAGTTGCGGCCCGGACGCACAAAAAGCAAGAGGGGCGAGAGGCCTTGCCGAGGCCTCTCACCCCTCACGCGGCATTCTTTGCGGCGTTAGCCGGGCATCCGCAGGAAGCGCGCGGGGTTCTGCGCTACTCCCCTGTGACGCACCTCGAAGTGCAGGTGGGCCCCTGTGGACCGGCCCGTATTGCCGACCTCCGCGATGCGGCCTCCGCGGAGCACCACGTCGCCCACTTTGACTAGCAGCTTCGAGGTGTGGGCGTAGCGCGTCACCAGGTCGTTGCCGTGATCAATCTCAATCATATTACCATACTGCGGGTGAACCCCCGCGAAGATGACCACGCCCCCGGCAGCGGCCAGAACCGGTGTGCCTTCCTCCGCCATGAAATCGACCCCCTCGTGGAACGCGTTCAATCCGGTAAAAGGGTCGATGCGCCAGCCAAAATTCGAGGAGTAGAAGCCGCCTTCGGTCGGCATGCCACTAGGCATCAGCTGACGTTTGGCACTGTCCTCGGTAAGCATGGACTCGAGCACACGCAGCTTGTCGGTGCGATCCTCCAAATCCTTTGACAGCTTGTCCAGGGTGATGCCGAGATCCTTCATCGACAACTCAGTGCTGGGCAAGCTGGACTCAGCCCCGCCACGCCCGGGCACACGGTCGAACATGAAGTCCTGCGGCTTGAGTCGCGCGACCTTGGTCAAGCGCTCTCCCAGAGCATCCACGCGCAGCAGGCGTGCTTGTAGTTCGCCCACTTTGGAAGCCATTGTGTTGAGGCTGTCGCGCAAATAGGTCTGCATGCGCTCGTTTTCCTGGGCCTGAAGGCTCACGAGCAAAGAGCGCAGGTAGGGACTGTCGTTGACGATTGCGTAGCGCAGCGAGAAATAGTGGAGAAGAACGGCAAGAGAGATAATCGCGAGAAATGCACCCATCATCAGCATAGACAATTGCGGCGCACCAAGCGTGAACGTTCGCGCCTTCGATGATGAGCTGGAAACTAGAATGATGTTCACGTTTCCCCCTGACACGCCTGGATTGTCCCTGTGAACAGCCCAGTTATCGGCTCCCTGCTTTGCTCCTTGAGGGAGCTACAAGCAAGTCTTGTGCAGGTGAAGCACCTTATCGCGCTGCAGCAGATCTATGCCGGGGCGGTTCCCTGGGATTTGGCCAAGAAGAGCAGAGTGGCCTATGAGCGATCGGGAGCCGTGGTGGTCATCGCAGACACCAGCGCGGTCGCAACCAAGCTGAAGCAACTCGCGCCCCGAATTGTTGACAAGATTGTTAAATTCGCACCGGAGGTTACTTCAATCCAACTCGAAGTGCAAGTGACGCGGGAGAACGACGGAGGGCTCAGGCGACTGCCTCGGATTGGACCGCGCGGGCGTTCCAGTTGGTCGGAGCTACGCGATGCGTTGCCGCCATCCCCCTTGCGCAACGCCGTAGCGACGCTGCTGCAACGCGGTAGCGGATCAGGCGACGAGCACCAACCGTTCGACGGCGAGGAACGAGAGGACGATCAACAGCAGGATCGAACCATACTTCAAGATCTGCCAGCTGAAGCGAAGCCAGCGCCGGTCCTGGGTGACAAGATAAACAGCCAGTGACGCGCCGACCGCGATCAGAGCCAGAAAACCGGCGAGCCGAAAGACGACGCCTGTCATTCCGCACCGCGAAGAAGCGACTCGTTACCGCTGACGCCAGGAGCTACTCTGGTCCGCCTCAGGCGTATTGCAACTGCGCATTGAGGAACGCCGGCGCTTCCTCCTGGTTCTCGAAGCTCACCAGCTCCCAGGCAGGCTTTTTCGCGAGCACAGCGCGCGCCAGCTTGTTGTTGAGCGCGTGTCCCGACTTGTGCGCGCTGAACGCGCCTATCACAGGATGGCCAAGCAGGTAGAGGTCGCCCATCGCGTCCAACACCTTGTGCTTGACGAACTCGTCCTCATAACGCAGACCATCCGCGTTCAGCACTCGGAATTCGTCCATCACGACAGCGTTGTCTAGACTCCCGCCCAAACCCAGTCCCTGGGCGCGCATCGTCTCGACATCCTGCATGAACCCGAAGGTTCGAGCCCGCGCAATCTCCTTGACATAGGAGGTGGTGGCAAAGTCGACTTGGATCCGCTGACTCGCCTGCTGGAAGACCGGGTGACGGAATGCGATGCTGAAATCCATGCGAAAGCCAACATGGGGTTCGAACCGCGCCCACTTGTCTCCATCCCTGACTTCGACCGTCTCGAGCATGCGGATGAAGCGTTTCGGAGCGCTCTGCTCTTCGATCCCAGCCGATTGGATGAGGAACACAAAGGGTCCTGCGCTGCCGTCCATGATCGGAACCTCGCCGGCCGTCACGTCGACATAAGCGTTGTCCACTCCCAGACCGGAAAAAGCCGACATGAGATGCTCGACGGTTGCAACCCGGACGCCATCGCGCTCCAAGCAACAGGAGAGTCGGGTATCGCCCACGCACAACGCATTGGCAGGGATGTCAACCGGCTGCGTCAGATCGGTGCGTCTGAACACGATGCCGGTGTCGACGGCTGCCGGACGCAGACTTAAGTACACCTTCTGGCCGGTATGCAGGCCCACGCCGGTAGCGCGAACGACGTTTTTCAATGTGCGCTGACGAATCATGGGCCCGGCTTAGAACTCGAAGCTAAGGGATTGATTTGTAAGTATACACATTTTAGCAGTCTCTGCGCAACTCACGTCCATTGTTGTGCCGCAGCAGGTTACAAGCAAGACCTTGGCTGCTACAGCGGTAACCGTCTAGTCCGCCTGCTTGCGCAGGAACGCCGGAATATCCAGCAATTCGACGCCGGACTGGCGCATCGCCTCGACCGTAGATTCCCGGTTTCTGCGCCGCATGACGGCCGGGGCTTCGAGCTGGCCGTAGTCCACGACCTGAGCGGCCACGCTGAGATCCGTGCCCGTCTTGACCACCGTCAACGGCTTCGGCTGAGTGCGGCTCGCTGCACCTCCCCCCAGTCCGGTAGCCACAACTGTGACACGCAGATTGTCCGCCATCTCCTCGTCGATCACCGTTCCGACGATTACGGTGGCATCCTCGGCAGTGAAGCCGCGAACCGTTGTCATTACGTCATTCACCTCCTTCATCTTTAGGCTGGCGCTCGCGGTGATGTTGACGAGGACTCCGCGTGCACCGGCGAGGTTGACATCTTCCAGCAGCGGGCTCGCCACCGCTTGCTGCGCGGCCGCGGTCGCACGCTGTGCACCTGCGGCGATAGCCGAACCCATCATGGCCATTCCCATCTCCGACATCACTGTCCGCACGTCGGCGAAATCCACATTGATCATGCCAGGGCAGTTGATGACCTCCGCGATACCGGCTACAGCGCCGTGCAGCACTCCGTTCGCAGCTTTGAAAGCGTCGAGCATGCTGACCTCCTCGCCCAGTACCTGCATGAGCTTCTCGTTCGGGATCACGATGAGTGAGTCCACGTGCTTGGTCAGCGCTTCCAGCCCATCCTGGGCGACACGCAAACGCTTGCCCTCGAACGCGAAAGGTTTGGTGACCACTGCGACGGTGAGAATTCCAAGCTCACGCGCAACCTCCGCCACCACCGGGGCCGCTCCAGTGCCAGTCCCCCCGCCCATGCCGGCAGTCAGAAACAGCATGTCAGCACCCTCGATCAATTCGATGATCCGTTCCCGATCCTCGACCGCTGCCTGCCGCCCAACCTCCGGATTGGCGCCGGCGCCCAGTCCCTTTGTGACACTCGCCCCCAGCTGAAGCAGCGTCTTGGCCCGGTTGCGGGAGAGCGCCTGCGCATCGGTGTTTGCGCAGACGAATTCAACGCCCTCGACACCCATCGCGATCATATGATCGACGGCGTTACCGCCGCAGCCGCCTACGCCCACGACCTTGATGACTGCCTCTTGCGGAACTGCATCCACGAGCTCGAACATGCCTGTCTCCTCTTCGATCATATGAATGGAACCAACTCCGTTTGCCTAGATCCGATCAATTGCCTCAGCGCTGGCGTGCCCATCTAGAAATTCCCCTGCACCCAAGTCCTCATCCTCTGGAATACATGCCTGAAGGACGCGCTGTGCATGCGCACGATCTGCTCGCGCTGATGCACTGACAGCCCAGCGACGAGCAACCCGACTACCGTGGAGTAGCGCGGATTGCGCACGACCTCGGCGAGTGTCCCCGCATAGTTGGGCGTCCCCACGCGCACGGGCATGTGGAAGATCTCTTCGCCCAGCTCCACCATCCCCTGCATTACGCTGCTGCCACCAGTGATGACGATGCCCGAAGACAGCAGCTCTTCGAAGCCGCTGCGCCGCAGCTCCGCCTGGATCAATGAATACAACTCCTCGACACGCGGCTCGATGACCTCCGCCAGGGTCTGACGCGAGAGCTGACGGGAGGCGCGCTCTCCCACGCCCGGTACTTCGACCGTCTGATTGGGGTCGGCGAGCTCGCGAAGCGCGCACCCGAAGCGATTCTTCACTTCCTCGGCGTCTTTAGTAGGCGTGCGCAGCGCCATGGCGATGTCGTTGGTAATCTGATCGCCGGCGATCGGAATCACGGCGGTGTGACGGATCGCTCCCTGCGTAAACACGGCAACGTCGGTGGTGCCACCGCCGATGTCAACCAGGCAAACCCCCAGGTCCTTTTCATCCTCCGATAGCACAGCCATGGCTGAAGCGAGCGGCTGGAGGATCAAGTCCTGCACCTCCAAGCCGCAACGGCGCACGCACTTCATGATGTTCTGCGCGGCGGACACGGCCCCGGTCACGATATGCACCTTCACTTCCAGCCGCACGCCGTTCATGCCGAGCGGTTCGCGGACGTCCTCCTGCCCATCGATGATGAACTCCTGGTTGAGGGTGTGCAGAATCTGCTGGTCGGTTGGAATGTTGACCGCCTTGGCTGTTTCGATTACTCGGTCGACATCGAGCTGGCCGACTTCGCGCTCCTTGATCGCGACCATGCCGTGCGAGTTAAAGCTCTTGATGTGGCTGCCCGCGATGCCGGTGAACACTTCGCGAATCTTGCAGTCCGCCATCAGCTCTGCCTCCTCCAGTGCGCGCTGGATGGCGTTGACGGTAGATTCGATGTTGACTACGACGCCTTTCTTCAGTCCGCGCGAGCGGTGGCTGCCGTAGCCGATGATGTCGAAGCCTCCCTCGGGTTTGATCTCCGCCACCATGGCGACGATCTTGGAGGTCCCGATGTCGAGGCCGACAATGAGATCGCTGCTGTCCTTGGGTTTGTTCATTGGTTGTTTGCGTTCCTCATGCACCAGGCGTGTGTGGCGCGCCGTTGTGGACGGCAAAACCGTTGGAATATCTCAGATCGATGCGTTGTGGCTGCCCCGCCAGACGCTCCAAAGCGCGCGGGTAGGCGGCCACGAGCCGCCGCAGCTTTTCTTCTATCTGCCCGCGCCCCAGCTCCAGCACGGTTCCATCGTCGAGCTTGAGCTGCCAAGCCCTCCGCTCGGACAGCAGCACCTGGACAGGACGTTTACCAAGCGGCTGCAACAAGCTACTGAACATCAGATAGCGCCGAGTCACCTCGGCAGCAGTTTCATCGGGCGCGCCAAACACTGGAAGAGCTTCGTTCGTGGCCGCCTCGAACAGCTCACCGTAGGTGTTGACCAGCGCGTCCTCGCGCCAGCGCGCGAGTGCGACATGCTCCTCGATCTGGATCTCCAGGCGGTCAGGCCATTCGCGCCGCACGAGCACATGTCTCACCCACGGCAGCTTCTGCAGACTGCGTCGTGCAGCCTCCAGGTCGAGTGTGAAGAAATTGCCCTGCAGCCGCCCATCGATGACGGCGCGCACCTGCTCCGGCGTGGTATGCGCAATTCGCCCGCTGACTTGCATTTCCCGCAAAGGGAAGATCGGCAGGCGCACAATGGCGATGAGCGCCCAGTAAACAAGGAGCAGCGCAGCTATCCCGTACAGGCCTGTGGCCAAACGGTTCAGATGTCGATGGTTATCCCACATGGGCCAGCTCCAGGATGCGCAGGACGAGCTGCTCGAAGGAAAGCCCGGCAACCTTTGCCGCCATCGGCACCAAGCTGTGGCTGGTCATGCCTGGCGAGGTGTTCATCTCGAGCAGCGACACCGATCCGTCCGCGCGTCGAATCAGATCACCCCTGCCCCATCCGCTGCAGCCCAGTGCTCGAGCCGAGCGCATGACGAGATCCTGAATGCGCTGTTCCTCGGCGGCCGCCAGTCCGCACGGGCAGACGTATTTGGTTTCATCGCTGAAATATTTGTTCTGGTAGTCGTAGTTACCCTGTGGCGCCTCGA
Organism: Burkholderiales bacterium; assembly: GCA_035499005.1. GTDB lineage: Bacteria > Pseudomonadota > Gammaproteobacteria > Burkholderiales > SHXO01 > SHXO01. The sequence goes on from DATJZQ010000009.1 coordinate 38,795, forward strand.
TCCGGATGAGTGGGAGCGCCTGGTCGCCGACGAAACCAGCAGTCAATTCCTCGCCTTCGACAAATTCCTCCGCGAGGACCAGTGGGTCATACGTCGCCGCTTGCTGATAGGCGGCCGCCAGCTCGTGAGCCTTGGCCACCTTCGTCAGCCCGAGGGTCGATCCCTCATGCGCGGGCTTGATGATCAGCGGCAAGCCAAGCCTTGTCGCTACCCCTGCCCAGGCACTGTCTGCAGAGATGACCTCGTGACGCGGCGTTGGCAGACCGCTCGCCAGCCAGATGAGCTTCGTGCGCACCTTATCCATGCACAAAGCTGAAGCCATGACACCGCTGCCCGTGTACGGGATGCCCATCATCTCGAGGGCGCCTTGTACCGTCCCGTCCTCGCCGTAGCGGCCATGCAACGCGATGAACACACGCTGGAAGCCTTCGTGCTTGAGCTCAGCCAATTCCCGCTGGGCCGGATCGAACGCATGGGCGTCGACCCCGGCGTTGCGCAATCCCCCCAGCACGTTCTGACCCGACATCAGTGAGATCTCCCGTTCGGCGGACTTGCCTCCGAGCAGAACGGCGACCTTGCCGAACGTGCGGCCCACCACTGTGGTCTGCGTCCGAGCCATCGCTTTACGCTTTCTCCCCGATGATGCGCACCTCACGCTCGAGGCGCACCCCGCAACGCTCCCACACCGTCAGCTGCACTTTGTCAATCAAGGCTTCGATGTCCGCCGCGCTGGCATTGCCGGTGTTGACGATGAAATTGGCGTGCTTGGTCGACACCACAGCCTCGCCGATCGCAAAGCCCTTCAAGCCGCACGACTCGATCAGGCGTGCCGCATAGTCGCCTGGAGGATTGCGGAACACCGAGCCCGCATTTGGTCGATCAAGGGGTTGCGTGGCAATACGACGCTCCAACAACTCCCGGATTGCACGACGCGAGTCGTCAGGGTCGCCGCGCTGCAGCTTGAACCAGGCGGCGGCAAAGCAGCAGGCCGGCTTGGCTGACGCGCGCGGGTCCCTCGCGTCCGCTCGCAAGGCGACGTGGCGATAGCCCACATCGAACTGATCCGGGCTGCAGCGCTCCAGCTCCCCGTCGAAACGCAGGCACAAAACCGAGTCGACGATGTCCCAGGTTTCTGATCCGTAGCAGCCGGCGTTCATCGCCAGCGCACCGCCCACGGTTCCGGGTATCCCGGCAAGGAACTCCGCACCGCGCAGACCGTGAGTTGCACTAAATCGCGCTACTTTGGCACCCGCGACACCCGCTTCCGAATAAACCAGCTCAATATCCGACCGATCGCTGTCGAGGCGGATCTTGTTCAATGCGCCATGCGTGAAAACGACGGTGCCTCGCAAGCCCGCATCTCGAACCAGGAGATTGCTCCCGAGTCCGACGATGTATAGCGGCTCGGTCGGCGGAAGCGTCCGGACGAACGCGACCAGGTCATCCAGGCAACGCGGGAAATACGCGCGTTCGGCGGCCCCGCCCACACGCCAGCTTGTGTGCTTGCGCATCGGCTCGTTCGATCTCAGTGCGCCGCCTGGCCCCTCGCGGGTCATGCGGTCAACGTCAGCCATGTCCATGCGCAGCCGCCTGCATATTGCCGCCCGGTCTCGCCTTCGACGCCAGCGCGCCCGCCACCGTACCGATCGAGCCGGCTCCCATGGTGACCACCACGTCACCCGGCCGCACGACATCCAGAATGGCCTGCGCCATGTCCGTGATCTGCTCGACGAAAATGGGCTCGACCTTGCCCGCCACGCGGACCGCCCGCGCCAGCGCTCGTCCATCGGCAGCCACGATCGGCACCTCACCGGCTGGATATACTTCAGCCAAAAGCAACACGTCGACTGACGAGAGCACACGCACGAAGTCCTCGAACACGTCGCGTGTGCGCGTGTAGCGATGCGGCTGGAAGGCCAGCACCACTCGACGACCTGGGAACGCACCTCGCACGGCAGCCAGCGTCGCGTCCATCTCGGCCGGGTGGTGACCGTAGTCGTCGACCAGCGTGAACCGGCCTCGGGCCAGCGCTACCTCGCCGAAGCGCTGGAAGCGGCGGCCCACACCCTTGAACTCAGCCAGCGCACGTGCGATAGCCCCCTCTGGCACCTGCAATTCGACGCCGACGGCCACCGCTGCGAGCGCATTCTGGACGTTGTGCAGGCCGGGAAGATTGAGCGCGAGCTCCAGCGACTTGCCGGGAAGACCGTTGGTCTTGACGTGTGCAGTGAAGCGCATGCGCCCTTGCTCATGGCGGATGCCGGTGGCACGCACCTGCGCATGCTCGGATAAACCGTACGTGGTGATGGGCTTGGTGACCAATGGCATGATCGCCCGCACGTTCGGGTCGTCGACGCAGAGCACCGCCATCCCATAGAAGGGCAGGCGCTGCACGAAGTCGAGGAAGGCCTGCCGGAGCCGACCGAAATCGTGGCCATACGTCTCCATATGGTCGGCGTCGATGTTGGTGACCACCGCAAGAACGGGCTGGAGGTGCAAAAACGAGGCATCCGACTCGTCGGCTTCGACCACGATGAACTCGCCCTTGCCCAGCTTGGCGTGGGATCCAGCGGCCTCCAACCGACCACCGATCACGAAGGTCGGATCCATGCCCGCCTCGGCCAGCACGCTGGCGACCAGGCTGGTGGTCGTGGTCTTGCCATGTGTGCCGGCGATCGCGATGCCCTGTCGCAGCCGCATGAGCTCGGCAAGCATGAGCGCTCGAGGCACGACCGGAACGCGCCGCGCGCGCGCCGCGGCGACCTCTGGGTTACCGGGCTTGACCGCAGTCGACACCACGACCACGTCGGCTCCCTCCACATTGCTGGCGTCATGGCCCCTAGATACGCTCGCGCCGAGGCTGCGCAGGCGATCGGTCGTGGCGCTATCGGACAGGTCGGAGCCGCTCACCTGAAACCCAAGGTTGAGCAGTACCTCAGCGATTCCGCTCATCCCAGAGCCGCCGATGCCGACGAAATGAACGCGCTTGACCTTGTGCCTCATGCCCGCCCGCTCACCTCAGTAAACTGCTGGCCTCGAGCAGGAACTGCAGCCGCAGATCGCCCAGGTCCTGTCTGCGAGGCATGCGCCCCGTGCGCGCTGGAAGGCGCAGCCGCAGCAGGTCACTGCGCCGTCTCGCCTGTTTGTTGACTTTGGGTTGCAGCATGCTGTCTTCCTTCTCTGAGCTCATCCGGCACACGCCATGCAGATGTCCGTCACCGTTGCCGCGGCCTGCGGCTTGGCCAGCGCGCGTGCGCGCTTGGCCATTTCCGCGAGCTGCTCGCGCGTGAAGCCCAGCAGCAAGTCCGCCAGGCGACGCGGTGAGAGCTCACGCTGCTGGACCAGCACGGCCGCACCTGCGTCGACGAGAAAGCGCGCGTTGTGAGTCTGGTGGTCGTCCACGGCATGAGGGAAGGGCACGAGTATGCTGGCAACGCCCGCCGCAGCCAGCTCGGAGACCGTCAGCGCGCCCGCTCGGCAGATGACCAAGTCGGCTCGTGCGTATTGAGCAGCCATGTCGTCAATGAAAGGCGTCGCTTCAGCGCGCACCCCGGCCTGCTCGTAGCTGCGCCGCAGCTGGTCTAGATGCTTTGCTCCAGATTGGTGAGTGATCCGCGGGCGCTGCCCCTCCGGAACCAGGCTCATCGCCGCTGGCACCACTTCGTTCAACGCCTGCGCACCGAGACTGCCTCCGAGCACCAGCAGCTGGAGAGAATCGGGACGACTCGCGTAGCGAGTCTCGGGCTCCGGCAAGTGTGTGATCGACTCTCGCACCGGGTTGCCTACCCACAGTGACTTCTTGAGCACGCCGGGAAAACCGGAGAGAACACGGTCGGCCACTCCTGCCAGCACTCGGTTGGCCAGACCCGCGACGGAGTTTTGCTCGTGCACCACCAGCGGCCGCGCAAGCAGCGAGGCCATCATGCCGCCCGGGAAGGAGACGTATCCACCCATCCCCAGCACCACATCCGGCCGCACTCGGAAAATCACCCTCGCGCTCTGCCAGAATGCGACAAGCAGGCTGAGCGGCAGCAGAGCCAGGCGCATGAATCCTTTCCCACGCACACCGGAGAAGCGGATCCATTCCATCTCGTAGCCGTGCTTGGGGATCAGTGTCGCCTCCATCCCATCTTTGGAGCCCAGCCATACCACTCGCCAGCCTGCGTGGCGCATCTGTTCAGCGACCGCCAGAGCCGGCATCACATGCCCCCCTGTCCCGCCCGCCATAACCAGAATGGCCCGCGCGGCGTGTGTCTGCGGCGAGGTGCTTGTCGGCTGGCGCGAAGCAGGGTCAAGTCCCATCTCAATCCGACCTCGCACGCAGTGCGCTGCTCACCCATGCTGTTCTGACGCCACGCCCGGCGCGCGGCCGTGCGGTGGACGCTAGCGGCCTGCCTCCCAACTTCGCGATCGACCCCGAATCAGCGGTGCCGCGCATCAAGTTCCGGCTCTCCCAGTCAATGCGCAGCAGCATGGCAAGAGCTGCGCAGTTGGCAAGCAATCCACTGCCGCCGAAACTCAAAAAAGGCAGAGTCAATCCCTTAGTCGGAAGCAAACCCAGGTTCACGCCCATGTTGATGATGGCCTGCACACCGAGCCAGATCCCGATACCTTGCGCGGCCAAGGCAGAGAAGTAGCGCTCCAGTTTGGCCGCCTGTGATCCGATCGCGAAGGCTCGTACCGTGAGGAAGCCGAACAGCCCGATCACGAGCGACACGCCGCAGAAGCCGAGCTCCTCGCCGATCACTGCCAGCAAAAAGTCGGTGTGAGCCTCGGGCAGATAGAACAGTTTTTCGACGCTCGCCCCGAGGCCCACACCGAGCAGCTCGCCGCGCCCGAACGCGATCAGCGCATGCGACAGCTGATAGCCCTTGCCATAGGGGTCGGCCCACGGATCCATGAAACCCAGAATGCGTTGCATGCGGTAGGGCGAAGTGAGGATGACCAGCACGAAACCCGCCACCAGCAGCACCACGAGGCCTGCGAACAGACGCCAATTCATTCCACCGAGGAACAGGATCCCCATAGCAATGGCGGCGATGACCGCGAAAGCGCCGAAATCGGGCTCGCGCAGCAGCAGTGCGCCCACGAACAGCATGACGGCGAACATCGGGAGGAACCCCTTACGCACGCTGTGCATCCACGCTGCCTTGCGCACGGTATAGTCTGCGGCGTAGAGGACAACGAAAAGCTTCATCAGCTCAGAGGGCTGCAGGTTCGCGATCAGGAGTGGAAGCCAGCGCCGGCTGCCGTTGACCTCACGCCCGACCCCAGGAATGAGCACCAGCAAAAGCAGTGCCGCACCGAAGAGAAACAGGTAAGGAGCCGCGTCCTGCCACAGGCGCGTCGGGATCTGGAAGATCAGGGTTGCGAGCAGCACCGACACGCACACAAAAAGCAGTTGCCGGCAAAGAAAGAAGGTCGGCTGATTGGCGGCAAACCTGGACTGCTCTGCGATAGCGATGGAGGCGGAATACACCATTACCACACCCGCGCCCAGCAGCAGGGCACAAGTCCAGATCAGGGCATGGTCATACGCGCCAGGTGTAAGCCTTCCGGGGCGGGCAAACGCCTCGCCCCAGGTCATCTTGCGGCCCTCAATTCTTGAACAGCGCGCGCGAAAACCTGAGCGCGGTGCTCGTAGTCGCGAAACATGTCGAAACTCGCGCAGGCTGGCGACAGCAGCACCGCATCGCCTTCGCGCGCCGCCGCCAGGCTCAAGCGCACGGCCTCGTCCATATCGCGGGCGAGTGCGACCGGCACGCCGCTGCTTTGAATGCTGCTAGCAATCTTGTCGCCGTCGCGCCCGATCAGCACGACGGCGCGCGCTCGGGCCGCAACTGCCGACTTGAGCGGAGTGAAGTCCTGCCCTTTGCCGTCGCCGCCGGCGATGAGCACCACCTTCTGGCGCATGCCATTGAGCGCGGCGAGCGTGGCGCCCACGTTGGTGCCCTTGGAATCGTCGTAGAAGGCAACGCCGTCGATCTCGCCGATCTTTTGCACCCGGTGGGGCAGGCCCTCGAACCGGGAGAGCGCGAGCAGCAGTGCGTCGTACGGCAGTTCGATCGCGCGCGTAAGCGCCAACGCCGCGAGGGCGTTTGCCGCGTTGTGCAAACCGACCACGCGCAGCTGCGACACCGCCATGAGTTGTTGGTCTCCCTGCGCCAACCAAGTGTCGCCGGCGCGATCGACCAAACCCCACTCCCGCTCGCCACAGGGCGCATCCAACCCGAAGGTGAAGACGGTTCGCCCGGCCAGCGCCATGCTCCGCGACCACACGTCCTGGCGGTTGAGGACCTGAATGCCGTTGCCGTGGAAGATGCGTGCCTTGGCCTGTGCATAGGCCGGCATCGTGCGATATCGGTCGAGGTGATCCTCGCTCAGGTTAAGGCAGGCAGCCACGTGCGCATCGAGCGACTTCGTCGTCTCGAGCTGAAAGCTCGAGAGTTCAAGCACGAATACTTCCGGCTCCCGTTCCGACGCACTGGTCGCAGTGGCAAGCTCCAGCAGGACATCAAGCACCGGCAGCCCGATATTGCCGGCTACCACGGTTCGCAGCCCGGCTTGCCGACACATGGCGCCGGTCATCTCGGTTACCGTGCTCTTGCCGTTGGATCCCGTGATCGCGAGCACTTTCGCTGTACAGATGCCAGGCAGGGCCTGCGCGAACAGCTCGATGTCGCCTACCACCGGTACACCCCGGCCGGCGGCCGTCTCCACCAGAGGCTCGGCCAATGAAACGCCCGGGCTGATAGCGATCAATTCGGCGCCGTCGAAGCTCTCGCGTCGCAGAGCCCCGATGTCCACCGGTACATCCGGCGACTCTCGTTGCAGCTGAGACGCGCAGGGAGGCACCGCGCGCGTGTCAGCAACGCGGACGCGTGCGCCGCTGTGGCGGAGCCAGCGCGCCATCGACAGGCCGCTCACCCCGAGACCGAGCACCAGCGCGTTTCTTCCAGCCAGCTCCATGCGACCGATCCGTCTTACCTCAGTTTCAGGGTGGACAGTCCGAACAGCACCAGCATCATCGTGATGATCCAGAATCGCACCACCACCTGATTCTCCTTCCACCCCTTCAGCTCGTAGTGATGGTGCAGTGGTGCCATGCGGAAGATGCGCTTACCGGTGAGCTTGAAGGAAGCCACCTGCAGCATCACCGACAGTGTTTCCACGACGAATACGCCGCCCATGATGAACAGCACGATCTCCTGGCGGACGATGACGGCAACCGTTCCGAGCGCAGCACCTAGCCCCAGGGCGCCCACGTCGCCCATGAATACCTCGGCTGGATAAGCGTTGAACCATAGGAATCCGAGGCCCGCGCCAGCCAGTGCGGCGCAATACACCGTCAGCTCGCCCGCCCCGGGAATGTGCGGAAATCCCAGGTACTTGGAGAACACGGCGTTGCCCGCCACGTAGGCAAATACGCCGAGCGCGCTCCCCACCATGACGGTGGGCAGAATGGCGAGCCCGTCCAGTCCGTCGGTTAGGTTGACTGCGTTACTGGTCCCAACGATGACGCAATAGGTGAGGATCACAAAACCGATCACGCCCAACGGATAGGCGATCTGTTTGAAGAACGGGACGATGAACTCGGTCTGTGCAGCCGTGCCGCTGTATGCCAGGAAGCCGGCGGCGGCCAACCCGAGCACCGATTGCCAGAAAAACTTGGCGCGTGCCGGCAGGCCCTTGGGATTGCGATGTACCACTTTTCGATAGTCGTCGACCCATCCGATCACCCCGAAGCCGAGCGTGACTGCGATCACGACCCATACGAAGCGATTGGTCAGATCGCTCCAGAGGATGGTCGTGATGGTGATGGACACCAGGATCAAGGCGCCGCCCATCGTGGGTGTTCCGGCCTTGGCCAGGTGGGTCTGAGGTCCGTCGTCGCGTACCGCCTGCCCGATCTTGTAGGCAGTCAGCTTGCGGATGACCGCAGGGCCCACCACAAAGGAGATCGCAAGCGCGGTCAAGGTCGCGAGCACCGCACGCAGCGTGATGTAGGTGAAGACGTTGAAGGTGCGCACGTCCTGCGCCAGCCATTGCGTCACCATCAGCAGCATACTAATGCCCTCCCTCAGCCGGTTGGGACTCGCCGTTGATCAAGCGCTGCACCACACGCTCCATACGCATGAAACGGGAACCCTTCACGAGGACGGTCGTGTCCGCGCTCAGAAGTCGATCGAGGGCGGCGTGCAGTGTGTCGAGGTCGCGGAAATGCTGGGCACCGTCGCCGAACGCGCGCGTCGCCGCCTCGGACAGGTCGCCCAGCGTGAGCAACTGGTCGATTCCGGCACGCCGAGCATGTTCCCCGGTTTGAGCGTGCAGGGCGGCGCCCTCCTGGCCCAGCTCTCCCATGTCTCCGAGCACCAGGACGCGCTTACCCGGTGCCGCCGCAAGCACGGCGATAGCCGCTTTGACGGAGTCGGGGTTGGCGTTGTACGTGTCATCGATCAGGGTGGCGCCGCTGCGCGCGGCCATGCGCTGCAGCCTGCCCTTGGTACCGGTATAGCGCGCCAGACCGCTCGCGATCTCGGCTGGCGCGATGCCCACCGCATGCGCACAAGCAGCAGCCGCAAGCGCATTGCGTACGTTGTGCAATCCAGGCACCTGCAGCCGGACGACGTATTTCGAATCCGGCGCACGCAGCGAGAGAAGGCTACCCGCCCTGCTTAGCTCGAAGCGAGCCGATACGGCCGCCGGCGCGTCGATACCGAAATCGACGATCCTGCGGCCGTGATTCAACTGACGCCAATAGGGGGCATATTCATCGTCGGCGTTGATTACGGCTACACCTGTTGCACCCAGAGCACCGAAGATCTCTCCTTTCGCGTGAGCGATGTCCTGGCGCGAACCGACCTCTCCCAGGTGCGCAACGCCGGCGTTCGTGACCAGCGCAACGCTCGGACTCGCGAGGCGAGCCAGGTAACTGATCTCGCCGAGATGATTCATGCCCATCTCGAACGCGGCATACCGGTGCCGCTCCCGCAGGCGCAGCAGCATGAGCGGCACGCCGATGTGGTTGTTGAGATTCCCGGTGGTCGCAAGCACGGCTCCCTCACCCGCCGCCGCGCTCAGCACGAGGGCAAGCATGTCCTTGACTGTGGTCTTGCCGTTGCTGCCCGTTATTGCGACCACCGGAATGTCGAACCGGCTGCGCCAGTATGCCGCGAGGGTGCCCAGGGCCTGGCCCGTGTCGGGCACTGAAATCATCGGCGTGTCGGCGCTGGTCGGCAGCCGCCCCTGTTCGACAAGAACGGCGGCGGCACCAGCCGCCAGCGCTGCAGCCACGAAGGCGTGTCCATCGAAGCGCTCACCTCGCAGAGCGACGAACAGCGAACCGGGCTCGCCTTGACGGCTGTCGGTGTTGACGGAGCTGAACGTCACGTTCGGGCCTGAACGAACACCGCCGAGGGCGCGAGCGGCTGTGTCGAGGTCAAGCATCAGCGACGCCCCTCGAGGATGCCGGCGGCCACCTCGGTATCGTTGAACGGCATGCGCCGTCCGCCGATCTCCTGGTAGGCTTCGTGGCCTTTGCCCGCGATCAAAACCACGTCCTCGGGGCGCGACTCGTGCAACGCGAGCAGGATGGCGCTGGCACGGTCCAGCTCCACGTGGTAATTGGCATGTGCGCCAGTGATGATCGCGTCGACGATGGCGCGCGGATCCTCGCCGCGCGGGTTGTCGCTGGTGATGAATACTTGATCCGCTAGGCGCGTGGCTACTTCACCCATCAGCGGGCGCTTGCCCGCGTCGCGCTCCCCGCCGCAGCCGAATACGCAGATCAGGCGGCCGTCGGCTCCCAGGACTGCGCGCAGGGTCTCCAGCACCTTCTGGAGCGCATCCGGCGTATGTGCGTAATCCACCACTACCAGCGGCTTACCCTGTCGCCGGATCATCTGCAGACGGCCCGCCACAGGCTCGACGCGCTCCAACGCCGTGGTTGCATCGTCCAGCCTGACGCCAGCCGCCAACAACGTTCCGAGGACGCCGAGCAGGTTGGCGGCGTTATAGCCCCCCAGCAGCTGGCTGCGAATGACGCCCGCGCCCCAAGGGGTTTCGATCTCCAGGGTGAGGCCGTGCTTCGACAAGTCGAGCTTGTGACCAGAGATTTCGCCCTTGCCCAGCCCATAGCCGAGCACGTTGATCCGCGAACGGTCGAGCGCGGCCGCCAGTTCCAGCCCGAAACTGTCATCCAGGTTGATCACCGCATGCTGCAGCCCAGGCCAGCTGAACAACCTCGCTTTGGCAGCGCCGTAGCGCTCCATGCTGCCGTGGTAGTCCAAGTGATCGCGGGAAAGGTTGGTGAACAGCGCAGCCGCGAAGGTCACGCCATTCACCCGGCCTTGCTCCAGGCCGTGGGAGGAGACTTCCACGACCACTCCCGACGCCCCCTGCTGCAGCAGGCTGGACATGTGCGATTGAAGTGCGACTGCGTCGGGGGTGGTGTGAGTAGGGGTCGCTAGCCGTCCGGGGAAGCCGTTCCCGAGCGTGCCGATGACTGCGGTACGCCGACCCAGGTGCGTGAGGCTCTGCGCAATCCAGTGGGAGCAGGACGTCTTGCCGTTGGTTCCGGTCACGCCCGCCACCCACATGCTGCGAGACGGGTATCCATACACGCTGGCCGCGATAAACCCCAGCCTCTCGCGCAGGCCCGGGACGGCCAAGTTCGGCACTCGCCAGGCGGAATTCCACTGAAAGTCTTGTGCGTCCCAGATGACGGCGGCCGCACCGGCGGCGATGACCTGCTCGATGAAGGCGCGTCCATCAGTGCGAACGCCAGGCATGGCAACAAACACATCCCCGGGCTCTACCCGGCGGCTGTCCGTGACCAGTCGAGTGACTGGCACACCGAGACCCTCGAGCGCAGCGCGGTCGGCGCCCGGCGAGAGACCCTGGTTTCCGGCGGTCTCGCTCATACCTCCTCTCGCACCTCCGGCAGCGCTTCGATGGGAACAACGTCGACCATGGGAGCGTCGGGCGGTATGGACAAGATGCTCAACGCCTCTGACATGACGCGGCTGAACACCGGTGCAGCGACGACGCCGCCAAAGTACTCGCCAGCGCTCGGCTCATCGACCATGACGGCAACCAGCAAGCGAGGATTGGAGGCGGGCGCCATCCCGACGAAGGAAGATACGTAGCGGTCTGCGGCATATCCGCGACCGTCCAATTTGTGAGCGGTGCCAGTCTTGCCAGCCACCCGGTAGCCCGGAATGCGCGCGCGCGGAGCTGTGCCGCCGGCCTGAACGACCAGTTCGAGCATGCTGCGAACCGCGAGCGCCGTGCCTCGCGAGATCACGCGCTTGCTCTCGGGCCTCTGATCCTGCCGAACGAGCGACACCGCCTGGAGCTGCCCGTCGGTCGCGAAGACGGTGTAGGCGCGCGCCAGCTGCAGCAGGCTCACGGAGATGCCGTGACCGTAGGACAGTGTCGCCTGCTCGATCGGCCGCCACTGCTGAAAGGGGCGCAAATGGCCAGAAGCCTGACCGGGAAACCTCAGCTCTGGCGTCACGCCGAAGCCGGCTCCCGAAAGAATCCGCCATAGGGACTCGCGCGGCAGCGCGAGTGCCAGTTTGGCTGCACCGACGTTAGACGACTTCTGAATCACCTGCGCGACGCTCAGCTCGGACTCGGGATGAGCGTCGTGGATGGTCGCGTCTCCCACCGTCAAGTAACCGGGCGCGGTCTGCAGCACGGTGTTGGGCCTGATCACTCCGGCCTCCAAAGCGGCAGCCACAGTGAACGGTTTGAGCGTCGAGCCAGGTTCGAAGGTGTCGGTGATGGCACGGTTGCGTGCCTGGCGCGCGTCCAGCGTGGCGCGGTTGTTCGGATTGAAGGCAGGCAGGTTCACCAGGGCGAGCACTTCGCCTGTCGCGAGATCGAGCGCCACGAGTCCGCCGGCCTTAGCACGATGCTGCGCCAGTGCGCTCTTCAGCTCACGGTATGCCAGGTACTGCAGCTTGCGGTCGATGGACAATGCCAAGTCACGCCCCTCGACCGGCACCCGCAGGTGCTCGACGTCTTCTACCACTCGGCCGAGTCTGTCCTTGATTACTCGGCGGCTCCCGGGTCTGCCCGCGAGCAACTCTTGGTATTCGAGCTCGATGCCCTCTTGGCCCCGGTCATCCACATCCGTGATCCCAATCAGCTGGGCGGTTATCTCACCGGCCGGGTAGTAGCGGCGATATTCGCGCCGCAGTGAGATTCCAGGCAGTCCGAGCTGCACGACTTTGGCCGCCAACTCCGGGGCAAGCTGGCGCCTGAGGTAAACGAACTCCCGGCCGGACTCCGTCAGCTTCCGGGCAAGCTCGAGCTCGTCGAGGCCGAGCAGGTTAGCGAGCTGGCGGCGCTGTGGCGAGGTGATCTGCACATCTGCCGGCGTGGCCCACACGGATTCGACCGGCGTGCTGATCGCAAGCGGGTCGCCGAGGCGGTCGGTGATCATGCCGCGATGAGCAGGCAGCTCAATGATGCGAGTGAATCGCGAGGCGCCCTCCTGCTGGAGGAAATCGTTTTGCCACACTTGGAGATACATCGCACGCGCGGTGAGCGCGCCAAAGCAGAGCAGAAGCAACCCAACGACAACCCGAGCTCGGCCGAGGGGCAAGCGGAGCTGGAGCGCCGGATTGCGCGGGGCCTTCAACGCTCCCCTCCTGGACGCTGGGCATCAGAGCCGCTCGCTCGCGTCTGTCTCGCTGCATCGGTCTGCTGCCCGTCGCCACCGGCAGGACCGACAGACAACAAACGCAGGCGCGCCCCGGACGGCACGCGCATCTGCAGCCGACCGCTAGCGATCTTCTCGATGCGCGCGTGCATGGCCCACGTGCTCTGCTCGAGCTGCAACTGACCCCATTCGACGTCGAGCTGCTTCGTCACCTCCTCCTCCTGGGTGAGCTCTGAGAAGAGCTTGCGGGCCCTGTGCTGTGAGGTGACCAGCGCGAGGGCGCAGAGCAGGAGGGTCGCGCAGAGCGCGATGTTGAGCTTCATCATTTGGGCCGGCGTTCCAGGGCTGGTCGATCAGACAGCCTCTCGGCAATCCTCAAGATCGCGCTGCGCGCTCTCGGGTTCGCCGCGCGCTCCCCGGAACCCGGGCGCACGGGTTTACCGACGAGACGGAGCATGGGTGGGATGCGCTGGTCTTCCCGCACCGCCAGCCCACGTGGCACAGGTGCGGGCCGTGAGTTGTCGCGCATGAAGCGTTTCACGATACGGTCCTCGAGGGAATGGAAGCTGATCACAACCAAGCGGCCACCCTCGCGCAGCAGCTCGAGCGCCTGCGGCAGCGTTAGCGATAGTTCCTCAAGCTCTTGATTGATGAAAATCCGTATAGCCTGGAATGTCCGCGTCGCCGGGTCTTGGCCTGGCTCGCGCGTGCGAACGACGTCTTCCACGATCTGGGCAAGCTGTCGGGTGGAGTCGATAGCTCGCCTCGATCGAGCCGCAACAATCGCTCTTGCAATCTGCCGAGCAAACCGTTCTTCGCCATAGGTTCTGATCACCTCCCCGATGTGGTTCTCCGGTGCCGTTGCAAGCCATTCAGCGGCCGTAACGCCGCGGCTCGTGTCCATCCGCATGTCAAGCGGGCCGTCCAATCTGAAGCTGAAGCCACGCTTCCCATCCGCGAGCTGCGGTGAGGATGTACCCAAGTCCATCAAACAACCGTCCACACGTTCGATTCCCTGCTCCGCCAATACATCGCGCATTCGCCGAAAGCTCTCGTGCAGCGGTGTAAAGCGAGCGTCGTCGATATCCCGCGCCGATTCCAGCGCAGCCGGGTCACGATCGAACGCGACCAGCCGCCCGCCGCCTCCCAGGCGACGCAGGATTTCGCGGCTATGACCGCCCCTGCCGAACGTGCAGTCGACGTAGATCCCGTCTCCTTTGACCGCCAGCGCGTCTACGGCTTCCCGTAGCAGCACCGGCAAGTGCACCTGAGTCTGGTCGGTCTTCGTAACCTCGAACTCCCGTTCGAGCATCGCTTGCGCGAGCATGACTCAAAGATCAGGGGCTAAGACGAGATGGGCTCGAGCGGGGCATGGCTCAGAGTGAAAAGCCGTCGAGCTCGGGCGGCACATCGTCCTGGCTGAGAACGCTCGATTTCTCCATTTGCGCCCCCCACTTCGCCTCGTCCCATAGTTCGAAGCGCACACCCTGGCCGATCAACGCCACATCCTTCTCGAGGCCGGCAAATCTGCGCAGCGGACCCGGAATCAGAATGCGACCCGCGCCGTCAACATCGACGTCCGACGCATTGCCTACAAGAAGACGCTGCAGGTCGCGCGTGCGTTGACTGAAGCTCGACAGGCCCATGAGCTTCTGTTGAATGGGTTCCCAGTCGGGCGCCGGGTAGAGCAGGAGACAAGATGTGGAGTCGGCAGTGATGACCAGCTTCCCGCCCGCGCGAAGCTGGAGCACCTCACGGAACTTCGCTGGCACCGCGAGCCGGCCCTTACTATCCAGTGTCAGCGAGGTGACGCCTCGGAACACATAGCCCCCTGATTATCGGGGATCTCCCACAATCCCCCACTTTTTCCCACTTCAGAGGCACTATAAGTTAAAAGATTGGGCTGGGTCAAGCTGAAATTACTGGATTTTGCATTCCGGACAATGACTTACCATGCAGACCAGAGAAAGTCTGGAGGTGACCTGCAGAGATTCAATGAAAATAGGACGATACGAGGACTACTGAATGTGACTTCGAGCATTAACAGGCACGCGTCTGTCGGAAGAGGACGACACTTCGGTACCTATCTGATCTGCTGCGCGAGGAGTGAAGCTGACCTATAAGCCGGGTTCTGTCCAGGGGACGGACCCCTTGGGCAATCATTCCTCTGGGCCGCCGGTTACCCGACGGCTCAAGCGGCCTACCCGGAAGCAGCGCGAGCCGCGCTATCGCTTCCCTATTTGGCCTTGCTCCGGATGGGGTTTGGCGTGCCGTCCCTGTTGCCAGGTCCGCGGTGGGCTCTTACCCCACCGTTTCACCATCGCCGGTCCCGCGAGCGGGACGTAGGCAGGCTTCTCTCTGTTCCACTTTCCGTCGCCTCGCGGCGCCCGGCCGTTAGCCGGCATCCTGCTCTGCGGAGCCCGGACTTTCCTCTGTGTGGCACACGGCCCACAGCGACTGCCCAGCCAGCTTCACTTCGTCATGATAGCGGAAGTGACCTGTCGGCTTGCGTGCATCGCGCCTCAAGCGAGCGACCAACGCACACGCTCACCGGCGCGCAGCGGGACCACCGTGCTTGTGCCGTAGGGCAGCTCGTCGGGCACAGTCCATTCGCGCCGCACCAACGTGAGCTGCTCGCTATTTCTCGGCAGTCCGTAGAAGTCGGCGCCGTGAAGGCTCGCAAACCCCTCCAGCCGTCCGAGAGCCCCCGCCGCTTCGAACGCTTCTGCGTACAGCTCGATCGCGGCGTGCGCCGTGTATACCCCGGCGCATCCGCACTGCGCTTCTTTGGCGGTACGGGCATGCGGCGCACTGTCGGTGCCGAGGAAGAATTTGGGCTCGCCCGAAGCGATAGCCCGAAGCAACGCTTGGCGATGCTCCTCATGCTTGAGCAAGGGCAAACAGTAGTGGTGCGGACGTAATCCACCCTGAAACAGTGCGTTGCGATTGAGCAGCAAATGATGCGCGGTGATCGTGGCGGCAACGTTGGGGGGAGCAGCCAGCACGAACTGGACCGCGTCCGCGGTGCTGATGTGTTCCAGCACGATCTTGAGGCTGGGCAGGCTCTGTACGAGGGGGCCGAGAGTGTGTTCGATGAACGCTTTCTCGCGATCGAACACGTCGACGTGCGTATCAGTCACTTCTCCATGCACCAGCAGCGGCAAGCCGGTTTCGGCCATGGCCTCCAACGACTTGAAACACCGGCGCAGATCGGTGACCCCTGACTCGGAGTGTGTGGTCGCGCCCGCCGGGTAGTACTTGATGGCGTACACGGCACCGCTGGCGCGCGCGGAGCGCACTTGATCCGGGGTCGTTTCCTCTGTCAGGTACAGGGTCATCAGCGGCTCGAAACGGGCGCCCCGGGGCAACGCCGCCCGGATGCGCTCGCGATATGCGAGCGCGGATTGCGTCGACGCGATGGGTGGCTGCAGATTGGGCATGATGATGGCACGCGCGAAACGTCTCACGCTGTGCGGCAGCACCGCACGCAAGGCCTCTCCGTCACGCACGTGCAGGTGCCAGTCGTCCGGTTTTATTATGGTCAGCTGATTCATGTCCTGCTCGAGGCTCGAATCACGGTCGCAGCATGCGCGTTGACTGGTTCATTCTGTCTTTCCTTGCGTTGCGCCTGGGTGCGCCGTTCGATCGGCGCGCGCCTTCAGTTCCAGGGCGCGCTTGTACATCGCTTTTCTGTGCGCGCCGGTGATCGCCGCAGCCAGGCCTACGGCCTGCTTGAGCGGCAGCTCACCCAGCAGGACCTCCAGTGCTCGCTGCGACGCCTCTAGCGCATCGACGCGTCCACCGCTCGCACGTTCAACGACGAGTACGAATTCACCGCGCGTCCTGTTCGGATCTGCCTCGAGCCAGGCGCGCGCCTCACCCAGCCTACAACGATGGAAGGTCTCGAACAGCTTGCTGATCTCGCGCGCGATCACGACGACTCGCTCCGGCCCCAGGCAACGTTCCATATCGTCGACAGCCGACGACAAACGGTGCGGCGCTTCGTAGAACACCAGGGTGTATGGCAACTGAGAGAGGGCTCTCAGCTCCTCGCGGCGATGCACCGCCTTGGCGGACAGATAGCCGCAAAACAGAAATTGCTGAGCGCTAACCCCGGCGACGGAGAGCGCTGCGGTCACCGCGCTCGGCCCAGGAATCGGGATTACGCGCCGGTCGGCCGCGCGCACGCGCGAGACCAGCAGCGCTCCCGGATCGCTGATCCCCGGCGTCCCGGCGTCGGTCACGTATGCGACAGAGTTGCCGTCCCCGATCAATGCGATGAGTTCCTGCGCGGCGCGCCCTTCGTTATGCTCGTGCAAGGCGATCAGCCGGGCGGAAATCTGATAGTGGGACAACAGCTGCCGCGTACGGCGCGTGTCTTCAGCCGCCACCGCTGCGACCGAAGCAAGTACGTCGAGCGCGCGCAAAGTGATGTCACGCAAGTTACCCAGCGGCGTCGCCACGACATATAATGCCGCCTCCGCCCGCGTTCTGACGTCGCTATGCAACGTGCACCGGTCTCGTCTCTGCTGCTGTCACCGCTACTATACTTCGCGCTCTGCGCATTGGCCAATCAGGCGCTCGCGCAGCAGCAGGATTCGAGGACCACTGAGCAACTGTCTCGGCCACACATCGCGGTTCTGCTGCCACTCAAGTCTGCAGCCATCGGCCGGCAGGCGGAAGCGCTTCGCCTCGGGATACTCGAAGCGGCGAAGGTGCATCGTGGCACTACTCTGCCGCTGGTGGTAAGGGGCACTGGTGACGATCCGTTCGACGTCGTGCAGGATTATGAGAGCGCGGTGCGCGCTGGCGCTCAGCTCGTCATCGGCCCGCTCACGCGCAGCGCAGTCACCGCGCTCGCCGGCACCACGCTGGTCATCGTACCGACCCTCGCGCTCAACGCCCCGGAGGACGAGTCAGTCATACCGCCCAAGCTCTACGTGTTTGGGTTGCAAATCGAGAACGAGGCGCGGCAGGTGGCGCAGCTCGCTCGCGACCGGGGTCGGCGCAATGCTATCGTGGTCAGCAGCGAGGCCCCCCTTTCGCATCGGCTCGCGCAGGCCTTCGAAGATGAGTTCGCCCGGCGTGGCGGCACCATACAGGATCAGTTCCAGTACTCGAGCGCACCCGGTCTGGTCAAGCTGCGTGAAACGATCGCCACCGGTGTAAGCGACGTGATCTTCCTCGCGCTGGACGCCGAGCGTGCCAAACTGGTGCGTTCTTATCTGGGCACCGCGTTGCCGATCTACGCCACTTCCTTGGTGCACACCAGCATGGAGCCGTTGGCTAACTTCGAGCTGAACGGAATTTACTTTGTCGATATGCCCTGGTTGCTCTCACCCGACCATCCAGCTGTGCTGTCATACATTCGCCAGGACCAGCTCGGCCTCGAGTTCCAGCGTTTCTATGCGTTGGGCATCGATGCCTATCGTATTGCGCAGGAGCTGCTCATGCCTGCCTCGAACCAGGCTCCGCTCGATGGTGTTACCGGCTACATCACACTGGAAAAGGATCACCGCTATGTTCGTGAGGTCATCCCGGCACAGTTCAGCCAGGGCGAGACGCATGTCCTGAGCCGTCCGTTGTCTTGGCTGCTTCCGATGGTCGAGGTTCGCTTTAGATAGGCGCAATGAATCGTCGCGGCGTCCAGTCCGAAGACGAAGCGCTGCGGTTCCTGCGCCGCCAGGGACTCATGCTTGAGGAACGCAACTACACCTGCCGGCTGGGCGAGATCGATCTCATCATGCACGATGGCACAACGCTCGTGTTCGTGGAAGTACGCATGCGTCGCAACCGTTCATTCGGTGCCGCCGCGGAAAGCATCACCCCACGCAAACGCGCGCGCCTGCTCGCAGCGGCTCGCCATTTTCTAGCTGGGCGCCGTACCATGCCCGCATGCCGGTTCGACGCCGTTTTAATCGACAACGACGGCGCTCCCGAATGGATCAAAGATGCGTTTGGAGAATAAAGGTTGTCGTCGACAAACGACTCGGCATGCCGCAGGCATGTGTGATAGCTTGCGCGCCTGAAGGGCGGGCCAAGGAACGCGCATGGATCTGAACAAGCGTATCGGTCAGCACTTTGCGGAAAGTGCACAACTCAAGACCCAGGCCGCGAAGGCCCTCACCGAACCCTTGCGGCACGGGGCCGAGCGCATGGTTCGATGTTTGATGAACGAGGGGAAAATCTTAGCCTGCGGCAATGGGGGCTCGGCGGCGGATGCGCAACACTTCAGTGCGGAAATGCTCAACCGGTTTGAGATGGAAAGGCCGGCGCTGCCGGCGGTCGCTCTGACCACAGATTCTTCGACTATCACCTCCATCGCCAATGACTATGACTACGATCAAGTATTCGCCAAGCAGGTCCGCGCGTTGGGGCAGCCCGACGATCTTCTGCTTGTCATCTCGACCAGTGGGAATTCGCGCAACATCGTTGAAGCGGTGCATGCAGCGCACGAACGCCATATGGGAGTGATCGCGCTGACTGGCAGAAACGGAGGTGTGGTAGGCGATCTGCTCGGTCAAGACGACATCCATGTCTGCGTCCCCCACTCGAGCACTGCTCGCATTCAGGAGGTGCATATCTTGTGCTTGCATTGTCTGTGTGATGCTGTCGACTGCCTGCTGCTAGGAGTGGAATAGGACATGGAGAAACGACAACTGATGTTGCTGTTCCTGGCAATGCTGGTGCCTGCACTACATGGATGCGTTCCTGCGGTCGTCGCGGCCGGCGGCGCAGCTGTCGTGATGGTGGACGATAGACGCAGCACGGGCACCTACGTCGAGGACAAGACCATCGGCTCCAAAGTGAGCAGTCGGATCAACGAGAAATACAGCGACGAGGTTCATGTAGACGTCATCCCCTTCAATCGCTTCGTGCTGCTCGTGGGAGAAGCCCCGACACAGCAGATCAAGGACGACATCGGTGTCATCGCGTTGGGTGTGGAGAACGTGCGCAACGTGCAGAACGATATTTCCGTCGGTCCGGTCACTTCGACCGCAACGCGCGCCAATGATGCCTACTTGACCAGTAAAGTGAATGCGAACTTTGCCACGGCAAGCAAGTTCGATCCCGTTCACGTCAAAGTGGTGACCGAAGACAGCGTGGTGTATTTGATGGGCCTAGTGACGCACAAGGAAGGACAGGACGCTGCCGAGATCGCCAGCACCACTGGCGGCGTAAAAAAAGTGGTGAAAGTCTTCGAGTACATGGATTGACTGAGCGAACGTCGCTGCGCACGAGGGAGACTTTGCCAGCCCTTCGCTGCGCCGTGCGCGACACACCATGCGCCGCTTTCGCGGTGTTTACCGTTCGGTGCGCGCACCAAAGAGTCGCGCGAGCCACCGCGGCCCACAATTCAAGACTCTCTTAGTTTGCGTGCGTGCGCAGGCCGGACCAGGGCATAAGCGAGAACTTGCCCTTGTCCTCGATGACCTGAGTGTGAAAGGAGAGGTATTCGTCGATACCGCCAGCAGGATTACCGTCGGTACGCTCGGAGGCGTTCTGTGCTGCTTGCCCACCCCGTCCTCCATCTCGTGCGGCCTTTGACACCCCGGTGACACCCTCCTGGCATTGCGGATACTGTGCCACAGTCGCGGGCTTAGCTTGCTGGATTGGGCCTGCAACTGCTGCGAACATAACCAGGAAGAAACTCCCGCCCACCAACACTTGCGAGATCTTCCTCATCATTTCAACCCTCTTCGGTTGCGACACGAAGTTGAGAGTAGCCACTCGAAGCGCTACTGTCAAACTGACAGACCGCTGCTGGCCTTACAGCGGAGCGCGCGACACAGGAGGTTAGTCCCGCTACCTGACGTGGGCCTGATCGTGCCTGTATCATGGCTTTTTTCATGACTGACGCCGTGGCCACGTCGCCTCCAGCCGTCGACTTTGAGCGCAAGATCTGCGCTCCCGCGATGTTGCCTTCCCGTCTGAGCACGCTCGCGCGTCCCCTGGTATTCACCAACGGCTGTTTCGACATCCTGCACCGCGGCCATGTGACCTACCTTTGCCAAGCGCGCGCGTTCGGCGCAACTCTACTGGTGGCGCTCAACAGCGACGCATCCGTGCGTCGTCAAGGCAAGGGGGATGACAGGCCCATCAATTCACTCGCAGATCGCGTCGCAGTTGTGGCAGCGCTCTCCTCGGTCGACATCGTGACCTGGTTCGACGAAGACACACCGCTCGAGCTGATCCGGATGCTGCGACCCGATGTGCTGGTCAAAGGTGGAGATTGGCTCGTGGATCAAATTGTTGGAGCTCGCGACGTTCAGTCCTGGCACGGCAGCGTTTATTCGATCCCTGTCCTGCACCCCGCTTCCACAACTGCCCTATTGCACAGAATCCGCAGCCACTGAGGTACACCCCTCGCACGACTAAAGTCGCTGCACGCGCAGCCGATTACATCCCGTCCGGCGCGCTCATGGTGGATTGCGCCTCTCTGAGTAAACCTGGTGGCTTCTGGCCACAATGTTTAGCAAGCCAAGTACCTCGGCATCGCCTGCAAAGGCCGGCGACATGCGCGAGTACCATTTTGCCCCACAAGACTTCCGTCGCATTCGGCAGCTCATTCACGAGCGCGCGGGGATCTGGCTGTCGAAGGCCAAGCAAGACATGGTTTACAGTCGCCTCGCGCGGCGTCTGCGCGCTCGCGGTTTGCAGCGGTTTTCTGAGTATCTCACCCTCCTCGAAAGGGGAGACGACGCGGAGTGGGAGGCGTTCACCAACGCGCTTACCACCAACCTCACGGCTTTCTTCCGAGAAGAGCACCACTTCCCGATCCTCGCCGAGCACGTGATGATGGTGGCCAAGCGGCGTCCAGCACGACTGTGGTGCTGCGCGTCGTCCACCGGGGAAGAGCCCTATTCTATGGCCATCGCCCTGGTGGAGGCGTTTGGCAGTTTTAGTCCACCAGTTTCGATTCTAGCCAGCGACGTCGACACGCAGGTATTGCAGAAAGCGGAGGGCGGGATCTATTCGCTCGATCGCCTGGAGAAAATTGGCTCTGGGAGGGTGAAGCGCTTCTTCCTCCGCGGCAAAGGAGGGCACTCGGGCTACGCTCGTGCGCGCCCCGAATTACGTAAGCTAGTGAGTTTTAAGCGCATCAATCTGCTCGATCGTAACTGGCCGGTGCACGGGCCTTTTGATGCCATCTTCTGCCGCAATGTGATGATCTACTTCGACCGCGCCACGCAGAGCGAGATCTTGAGCCACTTCGCGCCGCTGCTAGGCTTAGACGGGCTTCTTTTCGTAGGTCACTCGGAGAGCCTGTTCCATATTTCCGACCTTTTCCGACTGCGCGGCAAAACGGTGTATGAGTTGGCAAAGCCGCTGGCTCGCCAAGAGAGATGATTCACGCTCCACGACGCACGCAGCGACCTGCCTGTTAGCGCAGGATTTCCTTCCAGGAGATCTTTTTCACCTGACGGCTCCACGACAGCGGCAGGCGATTGGACATGATTCCGCCGTCAGCACTGCGGACGAGTGAATTGATTTGTCCGCTCGGCAGCACTACGACCACCGGTCGTGTAGAAAGGCTCTGCGCCAGCGCCTTTCCGGTCCAACCCGTTTCACCGGTCGCAAAATTGGCCTGTGCGACTTGGCCTCCCGTAGTGATGTCGACAGCATAGAGAAAACTACCGGACGAACACGCCGCCGAAGATGGCTGATTGGTGGTAAAGATCAGCGTCCCGTACACGGCTGTGGGATCGCCGGATACGCGTTCGCCGGCAGGTAAATCAAAGTACCACCCGGAGCTGGTGGTCCAGTCAATCGCGTCCGAGTTGATATTTCGTACTCCCCCTGCCGCGATGGTCAGATTTTTCCTGGTCAACTTCGATCGCAGTGGACTTACCAGAGGAGACGCGCTGCCATCGTCGACAATCGCATAGACCGATTGCACCGCCGTTGTACCGATGTCGGTATCCCCCAGAAGCCGCCCCGAACCGACCAGAACCACATGCTTCCCCTTCACGGTCACCAACTCTGGCGCTGAGGTGACTGGCTGCGGGTTACCAGTGGCATCGGTAAGGGCGGCCAGTTTCGCCACTGCCCAGCTCGCCGGGTTAGATGAAGACACGTCAAACCGCCAGACGTTGCCGAGATTATCTCCTCCATAGATCTGCTCGACCGTCAGGTCCAGCTGCCCGTTCAACACAAAGCCAGAGATCTGGGCGAGGTTAGCCTGATTCGCTGCCGTTCCATCTGTAGTGACCAGTTCCTTCAACACTTGACCGTTGGTGGGATTGAGGAACAACAGATGGCCTTTTCCGTCACCGGTTGTGCTGTTGTAGCCGGAAGTCACCGCTACCACCCACCCATAAGCTCGCGTCTTGACGATCAGCGGTTTGCCGAAGCCAAACCCAAGGTTGCTCGCCACCGCCGCTGGCGTACTGGCGTTGGGAAATTCCCATAGCACTTTCGCGCCGACCCCGGTTTCGTCCGCGGCGTCAGGAGTCGTTACATCCAGCGCATAGAAGCCTTGCCCGCCCAATCGTAGGCCGCCAACCAGGATCGTGTGCCAGTTCGGACTCCCACCGCCGCCCCCGGTGTTCCCGAAGTCGACGTCCCCGACCGCCGGTGTTCCGTCGACGTAGTATCGATGCTGGTAGTTTGGGGAACCCAGCTCCGCTAAGCCGGGAAACACTAGGTTCGGAATATATGCCCAGAGCTCCGCACCGGTTGCAGCGTCGAAGGCATGCAGCATGCCGTCATTCGCACCTTGATACACCACGGCCCGGCGCATATCGATGCTGTTGCGAAACAGCGTGTAACCAGCATCCGCGTAGTCCCCCGTCCCGCCTCTAACCGACACAGGCTCGGAATCAACAATGTCGCCTAATATGTACGAGCGGATGCGGTAGCCGTCTGCTTCTTGTGGATTGCGGCTGCCGCGCAGAAACCCGAGCGTCTCTTGTCCATTGGTCAGGGTAGGTGCGGAAGCAATCGTAGACAGCTGCGACCGCATGGTCGAATCGAGGCTGGCCCACTGGAACGGGACGCCTGCACGCGAGGTGGGATTGTATGTGGCAATTAGACGCGTCACCGGGTCGCGTGTTTCGAGAAGATCGCGCGCTGACCACAGCGGGGTATTGCTGGCCACGCTGCCTGTCGTCACGTCGACCGAGAACGCGAGCAGGTCGCCATACCAGCCGCCAGTGGAATACGCCGATGCGTAACCACTATTGTCGCCGGCGCGGATGTTGACGTTCGACACCGCAACCGCTGCCGCGGAACCGGATTTGTTCAGGAGGTCCGCTACCATCGCCCGGATCTTGGAGATCGTGCCAGTTACGTCGGTCGTCGAGTACATCTGCCCGCGTCCGTTGATCGTCGCGTGCCAGAGGTCGTCTACCGAGGTGGGGCTTCGGTTCTGAGTGGGATTCGGCCAGGCAGGCGGATAGCTAAATGGATTATCTGTCTGCTGCTGGTTTATGCCGTAGATGGTCCCCTTGGAGCCGAGCGTCAAACCGTACGTGTTAAGGTGCAAGTTTGGATTGCGATCGGCGTCAGGCCGTGTGTTTGTGGGATCGAATGAAACCAGCCCGGTGGGCATGGCCGGCTGCAAGTTGGTCGTGAAGTAATATAGTGCGATATCGGCCAGTGTGTTGTTGAAAATCTGAGTAAACGGAGCGGCGTTACCCCAAGTGGCTCTCGTGTAGGATGGTACAGTCGGACCGCTAGCGTTCGCGAACCCGTCCGTCAGGACGAATGCCGCGTTGCGTTGACATGCGTACTGAATGGGCGCGTTGCCGTCCGTGCGCGTGTATTGCTGCCCAATATAGTCGAGCGTATCCCGCGTCGGGGTACCGCCATTGGACGGGTTGGTGTAGACAGTCCCCAGCAACTGTCGGTAATTCTGGCTGTCGGCTGTAGCATTGAAATCGTACATTGTCACCGCGCTGCGGCTGTTGAATCTAACAACGCCGCCGCGTACATCCCGTACCTGTGACAGTACTTCACCCATCGCCGCCGCCAGCATCAGCTTTCGCTTACGATAGTAGGTAAACCAATTTGCGAAATTCTGCATCTCGGCAGTGTATGTGCGGCCTGACGGATACGAGTTGCCCGCTCTTATCTCATAGCGCCGAAGTTTCTGACCGTCTGGGGCTGTGGCGCACGCACCGCTCGTCAGTTCGGCTGCCGAGCAGGTGCTGTCAATCACATAGTAAGTCGCTGGGTAATAAGGTATGGCGACATCCCAGTAGTCTCCAGCGGCGACCGTGACGTTGGTCGTGACGTTGTTCCAGGTGCCGGCATTACGGCGGCCGACGATTCCGGAGACGGTTGCGCCCGGAATGACCATCCCCGGCAACATGCGGAAAGTCCAGTTTGCAGCGGCCGATGAGGTGTTTGTCGTGAGATTGATAGTCGTTGGTGATCCCGGGGTCGGCAGCCAAGGATGACTCCGTGCCGCCGTGCTGCTCGCAGCTGAGAATGCGCGCGTAGCGCCGCCGAGATAGGCAGACGCCCAGGGCGTATAGGTTATCTGAGGATCGTAATAGAGCGGATTGTATTGATGGCTCCGGAAGTAAGCGAAAGCCGAGATAGGGGGAATAGCGTAGTGGTCGTAGGTATTGTCTGAAAGCACGCGTGCGTCAGAGGCGGTGCCATTTGGAAACAGGTACGCATACTTGTACCAAGTGCTCCCGCTGTCATTCCCGGAGTTGCCGTTGGGATTGAACCACAGCTTACCGCTGGCATCGGTGAATGATGAGGCCCCGGAAGCAGGTTTCAACCACCAAGCAGCGCC
Source organism: Burkholderiales bacterium (assembly GCA_035499005.1). Classification (GTDB taxonomy): domain Bacteria; phylum Pseudomonadota; class Gammaproteobacteria; order Burkholderiales; family SHXO01; genus SHXO01. Next base: position 64,216 of record DATJZQ010000009.1, read on the forward strand.
GTCGTTGGTCGTCAACAGCACTTCAAAGTCCATCGAGCCCGAGTCATCCAGCCCGAAGATGATGTTTGGTTTGGCTGCGCTTCGCACATCGAGTGGCAGATTGGAGAGATCCATGTTCGCCACGCTGGCCGCGCGCGCTGTGAAGGCAACCTGAAGTGAGGTAAGCAGCAGCCAGGCCGTGGCTGTACGCAGGATGGTGCGTGACATCTGGTACCTCTCGTGTGTTATTGCGGGCGGGGCCGCGCTCAGCTGGGAGCGGGCTAGTGATGTCTACTTCAAGACCAGCGCCTGCACGAACGCGCTGGTGCTCTTGGGGCCGGTGACTCGAACGGTAATCCGATAGTAGACAGAGGCAGGACTCTTGTACGCGAGCGATCCCGCTTTGTTGCTTCCCGGAGCCTCGGCATCCCGTACCATGCAATCGGCCAGCGGGTCGCTGACGGGAGTGACCTGGCACAACCGCTCTATCACCCGCTGGACGCTGTAATTGCCTATGGTTGATGCAGGAACTGCCGACCAGTCGACGGCGGCCGGGAGTCCGTAACCGTCCTCTGCTTGCCGCGTGGCAAAGTAGACGTTAGGGACGCTGACGTCCATGTTGGTCAGCAAGTCCAGGGCCTTCGCTGCGTCACTGATACCGATGTCGGTGGCTTGAGTAGCGGCCTCCTTGAAGGACACATTGCCTGCCACCAACGCCGAGACCTCGCTCGAACGCAACATCGCCAGCGCGCCGACGAGTACGATAGCCAACACCACCAGAACAATGATGAGGGACATGCCGCGCTGGGTTCGGAATGTTGTCATTGAGCCACGCCCCACACAACGTTCTTCAGAGGTGCGATCGAGGCATACACCTGATAGCGGTAGCAGCGCCACTCCGGATCCGCTGACAGATCTAGCGCGGGGACGTCTGGCCAGGGCGAAGGCGCTGCGGTCGTAACCGCGCAGTTACCTGCACCGTCGGTGACGAGTTCCTTGCGGTCGCTGCGCACCACCACCGAAAAGCGTACTGCGCGAATACGCATCACCAGATCAGCTGTGGGACTTGCCCATTCCGCTGTGGCGTCTACCCAGCGGCGGATCTCGTTGCTGATGCCGTCAGTGACACCGTACTGCGCTTGTAAGCTAAGCACATTCGCAGCTACTTTGATGGAATTGCCGGTGACTAGATCGGTGGCGTTGAGGGCGCCGTTGGTCACGTCGTAACGTCGCCAGGTTACGGTGTTACCAGCCTTGACCACCATCCCACCCGCAGGATAGAGCGGAGCGGTGGCGAAGGCAGCAGCCGGATTGGGGGCATTCCAAGGACGCCCTGCGCCGGCGGCGCGTCCCAGCTCGATCTCGGACGCGACGGGAGTAATGCTGGAGATCTGCGCGACCGTGCAAGGATCGGTTGGGACAGAGCTCGCGATCAGCACCACGTCGCCAACCTGCAGTCCTGACGTCGAGTTGACGCGGAGATTATCACCTGCCGCGGTGAAGCCATGCGTCAGTTGGACTGGCGCACTCCCGAGCACCGAGTCGGTGAAGAATACCGTAACCGCGTCCGAGCCTGCGCCGCCGTCGGTTATCTGCACGGGCGCTACGGCGGTGCCATCGGCACGCGTGACGGCGTTGTAGTAGAGGTTGAGGCCGGTGCAAGCGAGTTGGGTGGCGTTCATCAAACCTACGCCCCCGTTGCGCACATCACGCTGCATCACATAGCCTGCCATGACTCCGCTGTTCATAGCGGCGTCCCCGGCCAGGGAGGTCCTGCGCTGGCCCTCGAAGAACGCCAGCGAGCCGGACGCCGCCATCACGACCAGCAGCCCTACCAAGATACCAACCATGAGCTCCACCAGGCTCATGCCTCGTTCGCGTCCATGCCTCATGGCGTTCATAACCCTGGACTCACTTGTGTCGTCGAGGCGTAGTTGTGGACTACGTTTTCACCCTTCATCCGCCAGCGGAGCGTGACGGTCAGCTGGCCGTTTGCGTTGTCGTAGGCTACTTGTGGGGGCACGCTGGTCGCCCCCGGCAGGGTAGACATCACCTGATCGAGCCAACCGGATGCCTGCGACTGCGCATCCGCGCTGGTGCAAGCCGCCGACTGTGCGCTGTTCACGATGAAGCAGCCTACGTTCTGCGGGTTCGCAGCAGCCATACCCAGCACGCTGGTGGCGAAGAATCCGGCTTGCATGCGCACACGGCTCTCTGTGCTGTCCTGGATCAGGGTAGCCTGCATCCCGATCAACCCAAGGATCCCGACCGAAAGCACCACCAGGGACGTAAGTCCCTCGACAAGGCCAGCGCCCGTTTGAGAGTGCTTCATGTGTCCCCCGATCAATTGCATGCGGTCGGACTGCCAGCCACTGCGGACGGGTCGCAGCTCCTTATCAATCCGCCGGCTGCAACCACTACATTCAGGCAGTAGATGCCGCCCTGTGGCCGACACGCGCTGACGTTGGCCGCCTGCAATGTGATGTTCATGGTCTGACCAAACGGGTTCGTCCACCCAGAGCCATTAAAGGCGATGTTGTCGGTGTCGGTGGTCACGCTCACCTGTGTTTGCCGGTTTGCGCGCATAGCGACGAGCAAATCCTGTCCGAGGTTCGCGCCCGGAACCATCACGGTCCAGCCGGTGCCGTTGCGCTGGAACTGGACGCTGGTGTTGCGCCGGATCGCTTCAGTGCGCGCCAGCTCCAAACCACTTCGCAACTCCTCGGCAACGCCGCGAACATCAGCGTTCGCCAGATGGACGCGCATCGACGGCAGTGCGACTACAACCAGGATGCTCACCACGACCAGCACCAAGAGCAACTCAACTGCAGTAAAGCCGGTCATTGCAGGTTTCATTGGCATTTGTCCTTCTCGACCATCCAGCAGTCGGCAGGAACGGCAGCGGCGGGGAACGCTTCGGTGCGCCTTATGCCTTGCTCGTTAATGCTGAATACATATCCAGCCATGTTCGCTAGCCCGGTTGCCCTAGCCACAAAGGCCTGCCCGTTCTGCGCAAGGTCGCAGGAGAGCGCGAAGTTGATCACCCCGGTCGGCAAGCCGACGGCGCAAGCACCCGAGCCGTAGTTGCCGTTATCTTGAAAAGCCTTTTCCATGTGCGTGCGAAACTGGTTGAGCTGCTCGAGCGCGTCGACAGCGCGTGCACGTTTTGCATAAGAGCTGTAGCTGTTCATGGCGAAGGCGCACAAGATGCTCATGACGAGCAACGTGATGACCGCCTCGATCAGCGTGAACCCGGACCGGCGCGCCACGCTGCCGCGATATCGGCCCAAACCGCCTTGCGCACCGCTCGAGTGCGAAGCATGCTTGGCCTTCATGCCCCTCTGCCTAGCTACCACTCACGCCTCCTCGAACACGCCGCCCGTGCACAGGGCCGGCATCCATGGGGCGACCGCGGCGCGAAAGACCGATACCGTTGCGGAGGGGAGGGAGGACGAGACAGGACGGCAACTCGCGGACACAGGCCTCTGGTGGCCGTGCCGCTCGTTCGGCGGTCCCGCTGTCCTAGGCTCTCGCCCTTAGACCGGTAACTTTGCGCCCCCGGCTTTCGCTCGGGTTTGCCCTTGTCGAACTTTCCGCGAACACGCTCGCGGACCGCAAATGCAAAAAAGGCTTGCTTACCCGCTTCTTACGACAGCCCGAACCGAGACTTTAGAGGTGTGTTAAATGTCGGATTATGCTCAAAGTTTTGAGCCTGTCGGGATAGAGCTGCGTCGCACCCGGTTGATTGGGGACGAGCGCTTGCCAACTCGGCCCGCGGCAGCCTTTAGCTTTGAGTCAGGGAGCTACCTCGACTCGCGCCTCTTCTGCGAGTGCTTGGCTCGCCGCCCCACAACCGATACTTAAGGCCCGGTTCAGCTTCACCCCGAAAGCTCGGGATCGTGCGTGTTGCGCGACCGCAGCGAGCCCGATCGCCTGTTGCCGGATCCGGCACTCGTCCGGTGATTGCCTGGTGTACGAGATTGGGTTTCGTCTTGAGTGACCTCAGACACTCTCGGCTGCGTGCCATTGCGCTGAGTTACACTGTGAGCGCACCCACGGGCTCGACTCTGCGCGGCGGCGAGACCGGACGCGTACCCGGGCCCATGACAAGACCAACGGGAGCATCTGTATGAGCAAGGTCAGATCTGACTTCTGGCGTGACTTCTGGACGCTGTTCAAACCGTATTGGTTCTCCGAGGAGCGGGTGACTGCTCGATTGCTGTTCATCGCCATCATCGCTCTCACGCTAGCCAGTGTGTACATGGATGTCCAGTTCAACACCTGGTACAACTTGTTCTACAACACCATGCAGGACAAGAACAGATCCGAGTTCTTCCACCAGATGCTGCGGTTCTGCGTCCTGGCTGGCATCTATATCGTGATCTATGTGTATTCGACGTACCTCAACCAGATGCTGCAAATCCGTTGGCGCCGCTGGCTGACCGAGAGATATCTCACCGAATGGCTCGCCGACCGCACCTACTACCGCATGCAGCTCAACGCGAGTCAAACCGACAACCCCGACCAGCGCGTCGCGGAGGACTTGAAGCTATTCGTGGACTCTACGCTGTCGCTCTCTCTTGGCCTGCTGAATGCCGTGGTCACGCTGGTCGCCTTCCTGGGAATTCTGTGGGTGCTCTCCGGCACACTCGAGTTCGCGATCGGCGGACAGACCTACGTTTTGTACGGCTACATGGTGTGGGTAGCGCTCGCCTACGCGGTGGTCGGTACCATACTCGCGCACAAGATAGGCAGGCCGCTTATCGCTCTCAACTTCAACCAGCAGCGCTTCGAAGCTGACTTCCGGTTCAACCTGGTGCGCTTCCGCGAGAACGTGGAAGGCGTGGCGCTCTACCGCGGCGAAGAGGACGAGATGCGGGGCCTGCGCGGTCGTTTCACTCAGGTCTTTTCCAACTGGTGGGCAATCATGCGGCGGCAGAAGAACCTGAATTTCTTCACCATCAGTTACAACCAGATCGCCGTGATATTCCCGTTCCTGGTCGCTGCGCCGCGTTTCTTCTCCGGCGCCATTCAGATGGGAGGTTTGATCCAGATCTCGCACGCATTCGGTAAGGTACAGGAGGCGTTAAGCTGGTTCATCAACCTGTATTCCAGCATCGCTGCCTGGAAGGCCACGGTGGACCGGCTGACCGGCTTTCACAACGCGATTGTCTACAGTCAGGAGCAGACGCGGGTACAGCCAGGTATCGATACGGTCAAAGACGGCGGCACAACGCTCGCCCTGGACCATCTCGAACTCGATCTGCCAACCGGCCAACCGCTGCTGTCGAATGCCAACCTGTCGATCGCGCCGGGGACACGCGTGCTGATCGAGGGGCCCTCGGGCTCGGGCAAGAGCACGTTGTTCCGCGCCATCGCCGGCATCTGGCCCTTCGGACGGGGACTCATCCATCGCCCGCAAGACTTTCAGGCGTTGTTCCTCCCCCAGCGCCCCTATTTCCCACTGGGCACTCTGCGCGAAGCCGTGCTCTATCCAATGGGCTCGACCTCGCGCTCCGATGAGGAAGTGAAGGACGCGCTGACGGCAGTGGGCCTCTCCCACCTGACGACACGTCTGGACGAGTCGGCTAACTGGGCGCTGCGATTGTCCGGCGGCGAGCAACAGCGGGTCGCTTTCGCACGCGCTCTACTGCAGAAGCCCCAGTGGCTGTTCCTCGACGAGGCAAGCTCGAATCTGGACGATGCAAGTCAAGCTCGCCTGTACGATCTGCTCACGCACCGCTTGAGAGATTCGGCCATCGTCAGCATAGGGCACCGCGAAGAGCTGGCCGGATATCACCAGCAGAGAGTCGCTTTGCAGGCCACGGCGGGGGGAATACACGAGCTGCGTAAGCCCGCCGTTCGAGCCGAAGCGGTCATTGCGCACGCTGCAAAGCCCGCTGCACGAGGGCACCCAGCGGGGTAAGTAGCGACGGAACGATCGTCCTGGTTCCGTGCTCCTGATGCGTCGTAGCGTTCATCCTGCTTGACGGCGCCGCGCAGCAGTGAGGCTTGGCAGCGTATCAGGCTACGGACAATCCGCGGCTTTGAGCTCGCTGCCAGGAAACTGCTGCCGCAATTCGGCCAACTTGGCTGTCAGGGCCACATCAGGCTCTCGTATCACAAACGTGGTCTGCGTCACGCGATGCTCTCGGGTGCCCACACGCGCCGAGCGCACTCCTTTGCGCTGCAGACCATCGAGATAACTGGTAGCGGCTTCCTCGCTCTTGAAGATCCCGAGCGAAACAGCGTTCTTGAGTGCGGGCGGCCCCTCAACGGCGTAATAGTCCTTCACCCCGAGCTTCTCCAGCTCAGCGATCTTGCGTTGCGCTTCCGCCTTGCTCTTGAGCGGCGGAATATAGACCCAGTAGCCAGCGACCACCTGCTGCTCGCGCGAGCTCAATCGGTCGCCTAGATCGAGCGCTGCCAGGCCGGTCTGGGCAGCCTTCAGGTCCCCGGCACCGAGCGTGCCCCATTCCAGGCATGTGATCTTGCGAGGCGGTGGCGGCGCCATCGGCTTGGGGGCGATGATTCGAATCTTGTCGGGGTTCACCTGCTGATTGAGGAGCGCGGCATCAGGGTTGGGTTGCTGAGACGCGTACCACGCGTACCCCGCCACCGTGAAGTTGCCGACCAGAAGAATGACGAACAGGACCTTCATGCGAGCTCGCGGGCGGCCACTATGCGCAATCCTTCCAGCACGAGGTTCGGCACCAGCTGAGAGGTCCGCTGCAAGTGGGAACGAATCACCTCGGCCCCGCCGCCCGTCAACAGGATCTGCGGGTTGGCGTGACGCTGCGAGAGTACGCGCTCCATTCGCTCGATGGCGCCGCAGATCGATTGTACGGCGCCGCTCGCGATTGCGTCCGCCGTCGAGCGAGGAAACAGCGTCACGGTACCCTGGCCACGCGTGAGTCCAGCCGTTCCGCTGGCCAAGGCCTCGGCCATCAGATCCAATCCCGGCAAGATCAGACCGCCCATAAACTCGCCATCCTGCGCCAAGGCGTCGACAGTGACTGCAGTGCCGATGCTCGCCGTCAGAACTGCCCCGCTCACCAGGTGATGCGCCGCGATCAGCGCAGCCCAGCGGTCAGCGCCGAGCTGGCTTGGGTCGAGGTAACCGTTGCGTACGCCGCACTCTTCGCGCTGGCTGACGACCCAGCGCAGAGTCACACCGGACGAACCCGTCCACGCCTCCATCCATTCCGCCACCACCGGTGGCGCCACGCTGCACGCGACTAAAAGCCGAGGAGCAGGCAATGGCCGCCATTCGATGGCAAGGCGAGCCACCTCGGACGTCTCCACCCAGCCCTGATGCGACCAGCCACCGTCCCACAGCCCCCACTTGATCCGGCTGTTGCCCGCATCCACGGCGAGAATTGGCATAAAGAAGCTCAAAACCCGGATGCGCCGCGCCGACGTTCCCCGACGCCCACCGCCCGCAGGCTGACTTCGCCCGAATGGAACCGCCGCAGTCCGCTACGGGTCTGCAGCAGCAGCGCACCATCCTCACCCACGCCCGCGGCCGTACCCTCCTCGAGCGTCCCGTCCGGGAGACGCACGACGACGCGGCGCCCCGCGTAAACATGATAGCTCTCCCACTCGCTGCGCAGAGGACCGAAACCACTCGCCCGAAATGTTTCCACCACCCGCGCAAGCTGCAAGAGCACCTCGCCCAGCAATCGGTTGCGATCATGCGGCGCGCCCTCGGTCACCAGATCGGTCACAGCCTGGTCGACGCGTTCTCGCGTGGCCGCATGGAGCCGAAAGTTCATCCCAACCCCAACCACCGCCAAACTGGGACCGAGCACATCGCCGTGGATCTCGACGAGCGTTCCGGCGACCTTACGGTGACGAATCACGAGGTCATTGGGCCACTTGAGCATGATGTCTTCCAGACCGAGTGAGCGCACTGCGCGCACCAGGCCTACCCCTACCGCCAGACCCAAGCCTGCGAGGAATCCGGCGCCCTGCTCGAACCGCCACAGCACCGAGAAGGTGAGCGCACCGCCCAACCCGGAGTGCCATACACGCCCGCGTCGCCCGCGCCCGCGGGTTTGCAGCTCTGCGGCCAGCACCACGCCACTCGCAGCGCCGCCGACCGAGTGCTCGAGCAGCATCGTATTTGTGGACTCGACAACATCCACCACCCGCAGCTCGTAGGTCTCGGCCTGCTGGCCGAGGTGACGGCGGATTTCGGTCGAGTCGAGCCAGTCGATGGGCGCACCCAACCGATAGCCTTGCCCGCGCACGCGCAGCAATTCCACGCCCACGCTCTCCAGACACCCGAGCGCCCTCCAGACGCTGGCACGCGATACCCCGAGCGAGCGTGCGAGATCCTCTCCAGAGCGAACTTCCCGGTCGCTGAGCAAGCGCAGGACTCGAAAGGTCCGTGCTGTTGGTGCTTCATTCGCGAGACTCGAGCTCAATGTATCGCCCCCAGAAAATCCGACCGCGCGCGGTGCGCCCCTTTAGCTATACTTGCGAACTGAGTTGATCTGTGTCAAGCGCATCTCCGGGCAGACCTGAGAGACTGATCTTTGGGTAGCGGATGCTGCCACATTGTCGAGGGAGAAAGCATGTTCAACCGAATCCTGTTGCCGACCGATGGCTCACCGGTGTCGCGCAAGGCGGTACGACAGGGTGTGATTTTGGCCAAATCAATGGGCGCAACAATCGTGGGCTTTTTCTCGCCCGAGGACTACCGCGCCCTCATGTACAACGAGTATGTACCGCCCAGCCTGATGTCCGAGCAGGAATTTCAGGCTCAAGCCAAGAAGACCGCAGAGAAGCACCTTTCCTTCGTGGAGAAAACGGCCAAGGCGGCAGGTGTGGCTTACGAAGGCTTCTATCTCGCTCACATCGCACCCTGGCAAGCGATCATCGCGGCAGCGAGAAAGAAGAAATGCGATCTGATCGTGATGGGATCTCACGGGCGCAGCGGTCTCGCCGGCCTGGTACTCGGCAGTCAGACCACCAAAGTGCTGACTCATTCCAAAGTGCCGGTCCTGGTGACTCGGTAATCATGAAATTTATCGGCGAGCTGATCGCCCATCACCTCCGGCGCTATCCGCGCATGGAGCTCGCGGACGTGTACAAGCTGCTGCATCAAGCTGCGATGGGCTCGGGGCATGCGGTGGAGGACCCGGCCAACGCTCGCGCCAAGCTGGAGGAAGAGCTGACGCATCTCGAAGAAGGCCCGGATGATCCGGTCGCCGATCCAATCTCGCCCGATGGCAAGGTGGCGCGCATCCATCTGCGTCCCTACGTGGCGGCGGGCCACAACGTAGATGTGCTGCTCGATGCTTTCGTTCACACCGCGCGCGCCTACCCCGCAGCGCCAGATCGCCTCGAAAGGTTCTGCGCATGTCTGGGGGATGTCGCAGCGGTTGGTGGCCTGCCGTACGCACGCAACGAGGTCGAGCGCTACGTCAAGACCATCGTGGCGCGGGGTTATCCGGTGGTGCATCACTCGGACGCGTATCGGGCGGCCTACCGCCCGGCGTATCGTGTAGTCGGCCTCGATCTACTGCCGGCGCTGCACCGTATCTAGCCAGGCGCCGATCCTTCCCCTGTCGCTCGGCAACAGCTCAACGCAAACAACGCATGAATCAGCCGCCTCGTGTCCGGGCCAGAATCCCCACCCGGCTTGTCATCATCGACGTGGCGGGTGTCCTCCTAGCCGCGTTAGGGCTCGCAGGGTTATTCACCGAGCTTTCCGGGCCCCTGGCTTTCCTGGCGGACAAGAGCATCGCCGGCGTGACTGCGGCGGCGGGCTTCGCATTGATCACTTTCGCGGTGGGCAACATGCTGCGCTGGTTCAACCTGGTTCGCGCACAGCGTCAGGCGCACGAGCAACGCAACGCGTGACCGTTTCGGTCGGCCGCACGACGTTGCTCCGCGAGGGACGGAAGGTGTATCTTTCCTCGACACACCGGCTCCGAGGAAAAGCCTCATGACAGGCGCAACCGCTCTTCTCCGCATCATCGACATCACGGCCTATCCGTCATCGTTCCCGGTCGACCCGAAGAACAGCGTCACGCTCGGTATAGGGCGCGCGGTGAAGCGCGACGCCGTGATCGTGAAGGTGACTACCGAATCGGGCATCGTCGGCTGGGGCGAGTCCCATCACGGCCGCTGTCCCGGTGCCGTCGCGCACCTCGTCAACACCACACTCAAGCAGCTCGTCCTGGGTATGGATGCGCACGACGTGGTAGGCGTCTGGAACAAGATCTACGCGCGTCAGCTCGCCAGCCACGGCATGGGTGCGGGCGCATGCCTGGCCATGAGCGGGATCGATATGGCGCTGTGGGATATCCGCGGCAAGGCATTGCGCGTTCCACTCTATCGCCTGCTGGGCGGGACCTCGAAACCCGTTCCGGCCTACGCTGGCGGAGTGTCTCTGGGTTATCAAGAACCGAGTGCACTGGTGGCGGAGGCGCGGCCGCTGGTCGAGGCCGGATACAAGGCGATCAAGCTGCGCGTAGGAGATACGCCCGCGCGGGATCTGGCCCGGGTGCAGGCGGTACGCAAGGCCCTGGGTGATGATATCGAGCTGCTGGTGGACGCCAACACTGGCTACACGGTGGCGGACGCGCGCAAGGCGATGCCCGGCTACGATGAGTACCGCGTCGGATGGCTGGAGGAGCCCTTCCCGGCCCACGACTACAGAAGCTACCAGTTGGCATCCTCTTTCGGCAGCGTGCCGCTGGCGGCCGGCGAGAATCACTACACGCGTTTCGAGTTCAACCGCCTGATCGAGGATGGCTCGGTGACGATCCTCCAGCCGGACCTGTCCAAGACCGGCGGAATCACCGAAGCGCTGCGGGTGGCCCACCTCGCCTCGGCATGGAAGTTGCCAATAAACCCGCACACTTCGATGACCGGGTTGAACATGGCAGCAACCATCCACTTTCTGGCCGCGATTGACAATGGCGGCTACTTCGAGGGTGACGTGTCGAAGAACAACCTGTTCCGCGACCAGATGGTCAGCCGGCCTTACCAAGTCGGCAGCGATGGGTGCGTGCGACCCCTCGAGTCAGCCGGAATCGGGGTCGAGGTCGACGAGAAGTTTCTCGTTGCTCATCCCGTGATCGAAGGGCCGGCATACGTCTGAGCAACGACCGACGCCCGGCCGCTATCAACCCGCTTCAAATCGTAGGAGAAAGCTCATGAACCTCAAGTCCACGCTGGCCTGCGCACTGATCGCGATAGCGTCCGGCCTGACCGGCTGCGGGACCGCATCGCTCGCCCCCGCGAGCGCCGACACGACGGCCAAGCTCCTGCAGCCGCCACCTGAGGGCAAGGCAGTCATCTACCTGTTCCGAAATTCTCCACCCAGCTACGGCTGGGTAATCCCAGTGACGCTGGACGGCAAGGATATGGGCGTCACCAACGCGCAGACCTACTTTCGCTGGGAGGTCGCGCCAGGCGAACACATGATCATTTCGAGGACGGTGGACTGGTCCGGCATGGTCATCAATGCGGAAGGGGGAAAGACCTACTACGTGTGGCAGGACATCGGCGTGGGATTATTCGTACCGACCTCCGAGCTCAAGCAGGTCGACCGCATAACGACCGAGATCAACCTGCGCTCGTGTTATCTGCTGGAAAACAAGACCTGATCCTTCGGGCGACCGAATCAACATGCAAGACGGGCTTGACGCGGTGTTGCTGGAGCGCCGCGGCGGCACAGGCCTCGTCACTCTGAACCGCCCGGCGGCCCTCAACGCTGTCAACAGCGCGATGCGAGAAGCGCTGATCGAGGCTCTGGCGCACCTTAATAGTGACTCCTCGGTACGCGCGGTGACCATCACCGGAGCCGGCGAGCGCGCCTTTTGTTCTGGTCAGGATCTGAATGAGACCGCGCGCTACAGTGTCGATGACGTGGACCACTGGCTCACTCGCCAGCACGCGATGTACCGCGCGGTACGCGATCTCGACAAGCCCTGCGTCGCGGCGTGGAACGGGGTTGCCGCAGGCGCTGGGTATCAGATCGGCCTGTGCTCGGATCTGCGCGTGGGCTTCCCAGAACTGAAGCTGGGCCAGCCGGAGATTCGGGCAGGGCTCGCAAGCATCGTCGGCTCGTACTTGATGACGCTGCACCTGGGATTGTCCCAGAACATGCAGATGTCCCTGACGGGTGAGCTGATCAGCGGCCAGCGCGCCTACGAGCTGGGACTGGTCAACTACCTCGTGCCGCGCGCTCAGGTGTTGGAAAAATCCCTGGCGCTCGCCGCGGATCTCGCAAACCTCGGCTCGACCGCGGTCAAGCTAACGAAACAGCGCTTTCGAGAGCTGACACAGGTCGACTTCGAGGCCGCTCTGGACAGCGCCAAAAAGGCGCAGCGGGAAGCCTATCTGAGCGGCGAGCCGCAGCGTGCAATGCGTGCGTTTTTCGAGGCGCGCAAAAGCTAGCCCAGACCACGAGCCTCCCCAACCATCCGTCTTCGCCTCAACGCAGCCAGGGCCATAGGTAGCTGGCTGCCTCACCACGTGTAGCGAACGGTGTAGCGGAGCACCACCTCCTTGTCGGCTGGCACGCTGACCGGGAAATGCACGGTACGCGCATCCTGTTTGTCGTACGCGTCGCTGGCAGCGATGATCTTCCAGTTCGTCCAACGGTAGAGATTCTCCTTGACGATGACCTTCACCGGCTCTTCCTTCCGGTTGCGCAGCTTGATCTCGATCTCCTCCGTCATGGTGTTGCGGCTCGTGTCGATCTTGAAGTCCACTTGTCGCCGCTCGCCCACCACATCGAAGGATGAGCCGAGCTTCAGCAGAATCGTTTCGTTCTTGGGAGTGTGGTCGATGCGGTCTTCGCCGATGAACTCGAGCGAGCCGTCCGCCGTGTCCGTCTTGCTCACGCGCACGCGCCCGGCGGGCATCGGCACACCCATTCCGTTCTCCTGCGTGTTCCGGAAACTGAGATAGGTGTCGACCTTCCTGTTGCTTGCGGTGCCCAGGTTCCGGTCGGTATACGGATTCGGGCCGAAGCCATAGTTGAAGCCTTGCTGGCCGTAGTAAACCAGGGTCTTCTCGCATGGCACCGCCGCCATTGCCGGGAACAGCTCGATCTGCTTGGTGGAGTTGTCGGGCAGCGAGCTTGGGCGGCCCAGCGTGTACAGGTGATACTCGAAGAAGCTCTTCTCCTGAAACCCGGCCTGATCCCGCGACTCCTCCGCCATCGCCTTCGCCATGAGGCGCGCCGAAGGGGCCGCCACCGGAGGCGCGCGATGCACGTCGCCGGCGATCAGCTTGATCTTGGCGTCCGGATACGATGCACCCGACTGGTTGAGGACGCTGACCCAGGCCCCTATGTTCAGACTGCACGAGTTGGCGTCTGCACCTTCGGAGTACGTGAGGTTATAGTCGGCCCACCATGTGATGCCCGAGGTCTGGTACGCCACACGCGCCATATGCTTTCCCGGCTTCTTGGTCGCCACATCCCAGACCAGCGTGGGACGCGTGATCAATCCGCCCGGAAGGCTCGGCAGGCTTATGCCCGAGCTGTGAGACACCACCCGGACCGAGCCGTCGCTCTGGCGCAGCACCAAGCCGCCAGAGGTCGACAGCAGCGTGCCGCTGTAGCTGTCGACCTTGTCGCCGCGGATCTGCTCGACGCTGATCTCGCGGTCCACGAACTTGTGCAGCAGCTTGTCGGTGCTGACCAGATCGAACTGGAAGTTCTGTTCGATCACGCGTGTCCCGCTGGGGTCGGTCAGCGACTCGAATGACACCGTCGTCGGGTCGATCAGCCCGGCGACGTCGGTGAAGCGCACCTCGCTGCGCCCATTCTTGAGCTCGATCGGGCGTTCGTGCCGCACCACGGCGTAGCCGGGCACTTGGCTCCCCTGCTGCCCACCGTAGCGGTACAGGTCGGGTGATACGGCGCCGGGCTGAGCGCTGCTATAGATCGTGAGGGCGTTGGCCTGGTCTGCGGCGTCAGCGTGATAGGCGCCAAACAGCAGGCCAGGGGCGAAGAGGATGAATCCTTGGACGCGGTTCATGTGGGTTCCTTTGACGTTTGTATTGAATGGTCCTGCCGTCCTTAAACGCAAGAAATTCGAAAAGGGGTTAGCCGAGGCCTGCATGACGTCGCACTTTTAGACGGCAACCGACCGTCCATCGACCCTGGGCACCTACGATCAGCCCCAATGCTGTCATCCGACGGAAAGCGCACCGAGTGCCGCTTCTCGCGAACTCGAATGCGACACGACCAGTGATCCAAGGGACGACTGAAGTAGTTGAGCGTACTATCGCGCAGTTGGTCTATCTCGGACGGATTAGGGGATCCGATGATCCGAAGCCTAGTTGTTCTGGCGTTCACTACCGTAATTGCGTGCGTCGGCTGGCTCGGTCTAGCCAACGCCGCCCACGCGCAGCAGCCAGCACCGCTGCGGCGTATCGGCGTCGTGCTCGTGGGCTGGTCACCTGAGCAGACGGAGGTCCAGGAGTTCCGGCGTGGCCTGCTGGACGCGGGCTACGTCGAGGGGCGCGATGTGGTCATCGAGTGGCGTTTGGCCAACGGCGACTACGCTCGGGCACCGGAGCTGGTGGCGGACTTGGTCCAGCGCAAAGTCGACGTGATCGTCGTCGACGGCACGCAGGCGGCGCGCGCTGCCCTGCGAGCGACGTCAACGATTCCCATTGTCATGGGAGCTGTCGCCGATGCGCTCGGAGTGGGATTGGTCACAAACCTAGCGCATCCGGGGGGAAATATCACTGGACAGTCGCTCATGCTTGACGAGCTGATCAAGAAGCGGCTGCAACTGCTGAAAGAATTGATCCCTCGAACAACCCGGGTGACAGTCCTGTGGAATCCAGACACGCCATTCCACACCAAAGCAGTCGAGGACCTCAAGACAGCAGCACCTTCGCTGTCGTTGGAACTGACCTTTGTCAGCGCGCGAACGCCCGAAGAGCTCGGTGCAGCCTTCTCGGCAGCCAGCCGAGCTCGTGCGGAAGCCTTGTACGTGATCGGGGATACTTTCTTCTTCGCCAATCGACTGACGCTCATCAAGCTGGCTGCGAAGGCTCGGCTACCCGCCGTCTACGGGACGAGGGAGTTCGCTAGAGAAGGCGGGCTGATGTCCTATGGTCCGAACTTCGGCGATGTCTTCCACCGATCGGCCGGTTACGTCGACAAAATCCTGAAGGGCGCGAAGCCAGGGGATTTGCCGATCGAGCAGCCGACGAAATTCCAGCTCGTCGTGAATCTCAAGACTGCCAAAACCCTCGGACTTACCATCCCCGAGTCGATTCTGCTGCAGGCAAACGAGGTGATTCGGTGAGTCTTGGCGACGCTGCCTCCACTCTAACTCTCCCCCGTTCGCGGGGGAGAGAATGTGTTTGGAGGCGGCTCCCTCGCAGCGGGCCTCGGGGCTCTCTCTTTGGCCCCGGGCTACGCGACCCTGCTCCACCCGGGCTCCTTTTGTTGCGCTTTGCTCCAAGCAGGCTGCTTCTGTTATGCGCCGCCGCCGTCGCTGGGGCAGCCGCGCTCGTCTGGGCGCCTGCGCTGTCTGCAGAGCTGACTGCACGTCTCCCGCGCATTGGCGTGCTGTGGCCCAGCCTCGTCGATCAATGGAACAAGGCCTTCTATGACGGCTTACGCCAGAACGGTTATGTGGATGGTACTACCGCGATAATTGATGTCCGGGCGGTAGGTGGGAACTTTGAAGTAGGGCCGAAGCTGTCCGAAGAGCTGATCGCACTGCAGCCCGATGTGATCTTGGCAATTCCCAGCGCGCTGGCAAAAGACGTCGCCGATGCCGAGGAAAGGCTGGCGAAGAAAATTCCGATCGTCGCGGTCACGTGGGATCCAGTCGGTGAAGGACTTGTAAGCAACGCAGCGCATCCGGGCGGCAACATTACCGGCGTCGCTATCTACCCGCCCGGCGACTTCAACACAAAGCATCTGCAGCTGCTCAAGGAAATGCTTCCGCGGCTGAAACGCGTTGCCTGTCTGGTCGATAACACCTATTACAAGGAAGTCAGCGCGCACATCAAGGAAGCCCTGGACAAGGCAGCCCCGAAAATCGGCGTTCGAGTTTACTCGATCGACATCCGCGGTCCTGATGGCGTTGGAAGCGCGTTGTCGGAGGTCGCTCGGAAACGGGTGGACGCGATGATCGTTTCGCCTAATGCAGTATCTCTCGCCGCTCGAAGTCGCATCGTAAGTTTCGCGTCCAAGCATCGCTTGCCGACGGCGTACTGGGAAGAGGTGTTTGTAAAAGAATGTGGGCTGGTCTCGTACGGTGGGTCTGTGGCCGACAGGTATCGGCTCGCTGCTGGGGACATCGCGAAGATCCTCCACGGCACGAAGCCGGGTGACATCCCCGTCGATTACAGCATGCGCTTTCGGCTCGTAGTCAACCTGCAGACCGCGAAGGCTCTCCGCCTTCAAATCCCGCAGTCGGTGCTGATCCAGGCAGACGAGGTGATCCGGTGAACCGGTGCCAGGTCTCGCTCGTTCTCGCTCGTGGCCTCACTGGTCTGATTCCGGGTGTACTCAGCTCGCGATGCGCGCGCGTCGCGGACCAAGCGCGGAAAGTCGGGTGCATTAGCTTAGCGATTGTCGGTGGGATCCTGTTTGCGCCGGTTGTCCTCGGCGCCGAGCTTGGCCCCACCGCGCATGTCGTCATGCTCGATTCCCACAACCCTACGCGGGCAGCGCCACGGATCACGAGCTTCGTCGAGGAGCTCCAGCGTCTCGGCTATATCGAGGGACGCAACCTGACCATCGACTTCCGAAGCGCGGAGAACAACCCTGCTCGGCTGCCCGCCTTGGCCCGGGAGCTTGTTTACCTCAAGCCTGACGTGATTCTCACCATAGGAACGGTGGGGCCGACCGTCGCGGCCATGAAAGCTACCACGACTATCCCGATCGTCTTCGTGCATGCAGCCGATCCGGTTCGCAGCGGGCTCGTCGCAAGCCTGGCCAGACCTGGCGGCAACGTCACCGGCGTCACCTCTCTGAACGCCGACCTCGGTGCCAAACGGCTGGAGCTGATTACCGAGATCGTGCCCAGCGTGCGCCGCATCGCGGTGCTCGTCAGCCCCGTTGACCCCGCAACGCCGTCGATGGTCGGGGCGCTCAAGTCCGCTGCTACCGCGCGGCGCGTTCACCTTGATCTCGTTGAGATCCAAGACTCAACGCGCTTGGGCGGTGCCGTAAGTGACGCAAAAAAAGCGGGGGCAGGCGCTTTCCTGGTGCTTGGCTCTCCGCCGCTCTATCGTCTTTCGTCCTCGCTGGCGGAGCTGACGGCCAAGCACCGGCTCCCGGCTGTGTCCGCGTGGCGACAGTTTCCCGAAACGGGCGGGCTTGCCAGCTACGGCACCAACATCAGCGAGATGTTCCAGCGGGCCGCCGGACTGGTGGACAAGATTCTCAGAGGCGCCAAGGCGGCCGAGCTGCCTGTCGAACAACCGACTAAATTTGAACTGGTCGTCAATCTCAAAACGGCTAAAGCGCTCGCTCTCAGCATCCCCGAATCGATCCTGTTGCGTGCAGATGAGGTGATCCGGTGATCGCCGCCACCCTTTTTTCACCCGATTTGAAGTCGACTGATCCACACACTCGCGAATGTTTGCTTCAGCGCAACTTTGAGGATTGCCGCAGGAAAGAGAACGACAGAGATCGACTAAGGCCGCGTAGAAACCGCGATTCCGGGGAGAAGCAAGGAGTCGCTGGATGATCCGGGCATTTAGATGTGTCCGTGCTGCGCATTTCTTGTCGACTGGACCGACCAGGGGAGGGGGCCCCATGACTCACAGACAAGCCGGGGTCGTCATTGCCATGGCATTGGTAATGACGGCGTCGCTCGCGACCGAGGCGCAGCAAGCGGCAAACGTACCCCAAATCGGTTTGCTGCGCATCGGTTCACCGCCAGATCCCCTCAACGAGGCATTTCGGCAGGGGCTTCAGGAGCTTGGTTACGTCGAGGGGCGGAACATCAGAATCGAGTACCGCTGGGCAGAGGGACGACCCGAACGGCTGTCCACGCTTGCGGCGGACCTGGTCCGCCTCAAGGTGGACGTCATTGTATCGGGCGGCCCAGGGGTCGGGGCAGCG
The DNA here is from genome assembly GCA_035499005.1 of Burkholderiales bacterium. Lineage (GTDB taxonomy): Bacteria > Pseudomonadota > Gammaproteobacteria > Burkholderiales > SHXO01 > SHXO01. Next base: position 82,268 of record DATJZQ010000009.1, read on the forward strand.
GGGCAAGCCACGCCTACAATTCCCATCGTCATGGCCGTCTTAAACGATCCCGTGCGGCTCGGGCTCGCGGCGAGCCTGGCCCGGCCGGGCGGAAACGTCACGGGGTTGACGATCCTGAGTGAAGAGTTGCCCGGCAAGTGGATGGAGCTGTTGAAAGAAACCCTCCCCAGAATCTCTCGTGTGGCTGTCCTCTCGGATCCTCAAGCCACTGCAGACCAAGTGAGAGTTTCGGAGGTCTCGGCTCGATCT
>DATJZQ010000010.1:0-7209 GCA_035499005.1 Burkholderiales bacterium
GAGCGCTTCGACAAGCGCTACGCCACCACCCTCAGCATCCACAGACAGCGCGGAGACCCCTTCCTGACGCTCCACGCGAAACTGGGCCGGAGATCCGCGATTTCGTAGGTGAGCAAGCCTTGCCGGCCTCGACACGCTGGCCAAAGGCGACAGCTCTTACGCTAACATGAACAATCACGGTTGGGCGAGAAAATGGGTGCTGCACGGATCCATCTCGCGGCCCGCTTTGAGCGTAGGGTTCGTGAAAGCTTGACAGCCACTTAGCCGGTCAGTTCCGCGCCTTTCTCGCGGCGTCCATTCTGCTGCGACGTCCTAGCGCCGGCACGAACTCGTGAACGAACTGGCGAATACTGCTTTGGAGTACCGAGAATACGGTGCGGCGTGCCGGTGGCGCGCCATCCCCGGCGATACCCATACCAGCCGATTCAGCTCGCCCGCGTGCCCCGGTGTAGGTTGTCTCAAGCTTCACCCGGTGGCTTAAGGTGATGCTCGGTCGCTCGATGAAGTGATATGCGAGCCACGCAGAGACGAGGCTCATCGAGATGCCAATGCCTAGTGCACTCCACTGGTCGACGTAACGCAAAGCCAGCGACTGAGCGCTCCAGCCGATCAGGGGATGACATAGATAAAGGCTGTAGGAGATGCGACCGAGGAACTGCGAAACACGATCTGCCAGCCAACGCTCCATCGCGTTCCAGCGCCAGGCGAGGAATAGTAGGCTGGTGGTTACGCAAGCGGTCAATCTCCAATCTCCGTGTCGCCCAGGCGCCGTTAACGCTACTACGAGAGCGGCCGCGGCGAGGTAACGTGCTGAAACCCTTTTCGTCAGCGTCCAATAACAGACGGCACCCAGGGCAAAAGCCCACCAGTAGGGGAACATCAGTCCGGTGGGGGCCGGGATCCAACTCATGTTCGCCAGCACGGACAGCCCCAGCAGCGCGAGAAACACGAGCATGAAATGCTGCCACCGAATGCGTAGAAGCTGTGCGCACCAGAGAAGCAGTATCAGCGCAAGGTAGAACTGCACCTCGAGACAGAGTGTCCAGTAGACACGACTGATTTCTTCGTAGCCAAGAATGTCCTGCAGATAAACCAGGTGCGCCACTACTTGGGCGAGCTGGATCGACTGCTCTGGGACTCCCATCCGGGCGGCGAGGGCGATCATCGCCAACGCCAGCGCGATGTTCAGCCAATAGGGAATGTCCAGGCGGATCATCCGCCGCAATGCAAAGCGGCGGAGAAATCCCGCATTTATGTGGCGCGCACCGACTGCGCCCGTAATGACGAAGCCGGACAGCACAAAGAAGATTGCGACGCCAAGGTAGCCGCGGTGAGTGAGTGCGCCGGCGCTGGTGCGGCCCACCTGGTGGTACAGCATCACCAGCACCGCTGCTACACCGCGTAATCCGTCGACGAATTTGAGTCGCTTGCCGTCCATCTGTGATTGTCAGGCGCGAAGAACGGCCGTCTCCCCCCGTGTTATGAAGCTCGCGCGGGCGGGTCCGTTGAGCGGCCTCCGGCGCTACCTCAGGCGTTCGAGACCAATGATCAGCCAAGACGTAGGCACAGTACAACGGGCGTGAGCCCGCACAGCACAGGTCAAGAGACAGCTTAAAGGAGTACGCGTGAAGCGCGCGGCGCTTACCGCTGCTTGAACTCCTCCGGCGTCAGCTGGTGCCGGGCGAGGAGCTTGTAGAAATCGGTGCGGTTGCGCCGCGCGAGTCGCGCCGCCTGGCTGACGTTACCCCCCGTGATCTGCAGGATCTGTGAGAGATAGCTGCGCGTGAATTCGTCGCGCGCCTCATCGAAGGAGGGCAGCCGGCCGGGAGTGCCGCCGAGCGATTGCTGCACGAGCTCGACGGGGATGATGGGCGTCTGCGACAGGGCGACGTTCTGCCGCACGACGTTCTGTAGCTGGCGGATGTTGCCCGGCCAATCCGCAGTAGCAAGGAGCTCCACGGCCTCTGGTGCGTAGATCTTGCGCACACCGCTTTCCTTGGCGATCTGCGCCAGGAAGTGCGCGACGAGAAGCGGGATATCCTCGCGGCGGCGATTGAGGGAGGGCATCTCGATGTGCACCACGTTGAGGCGGTAGTAGAGGTCCTCGCGGAACTGGCCCTCCGCCATCAGCTGTTGCAGATCGCGGTGCGTGGCCGAGATGACCCGCACATTCACCGGAATGGCCTCGGTGCTGCCGACGGGGCGGATGACGTTCTCCTGCAGCACCCGCAGCAGCTTCACCTGCAGCCGCATCGGCATGTCGCCGATCTCATCGAGCATCAGCGTGCCGCCGTCGGCGGCCATGAAGAGCCCGCGGTGCGAGCGCGTGGCGCCGGTAAAGGAGCCCTTCTCGTGGCCAAAGAGCTCTGACTCGAGGAGGTTTTCCGCCATGGCGCTGCAGTTGATGGCGACGAAGGGTTTGTTGCGCCGGGGGCTGCCGCGGTGGATGGCGCGCGCCAGCAGCTCCTTGCCGGTGCCGCTCTCACCGGTGATCAGCACGCGTGCATCGGTTCCGGCGACCATGTGAGCCTGGGCAAGCTTCTCCTCCATGGCGGCGCTGCGGGTGACGATTTCGGCGCGCCAGTCCTCGTCGGATGCTCCGAAGCCCGAGATGCGCAGCGCCTTCTGCACCTGATCGAGCAGCTCCTGCTTGTCGACCGGCTTGGTGAGAAAGCCGAACGCGCCCATCTGCGTTGCCTGAACGGCGTCCGGGATGGTGCCGTGCGCGGTGAGGATGATCACCTTGAGTCCCGGCCAACGCGTCTGCAGCTCCTTGAGGAGCCCGATGCCATCCATCTGGTCCATGCGCAGGTCGGTGATCACCAGGTCCGGCCGGAAGCGGCTCGATGCGGCGAGTGCCTGCGCGGCGCTCTCGACCGCCTCGACGTCGTAGCTCTCCGCACGCAGGCGGATAGTGAGGAGGCGCAACAGCCCCGGGTCGTCATCGACCACGAGGATGCGTGCTTTGCGTTTGCCAGTCTGATTCAACATGGTTTCCTTGATGCTCACGGTATACGTCCGGTGCTGTCCGGTTTACGCTCGTTCAGCTGCCGCTCGATGTTGGCGATCGCGTCGAGCTTCGCCCGCATCTCCTCGATCTCCTTGCGCAAACGGGCGTTCTCATCCATCTCGGTCTGCAGCCGGTGGTTGGCGCTCACCATGCGCTCCTTATCAGCCCGTACGGCATCGGCCTGCAGCCTGCGATTTTCTGTCTCGACCGTCAAATGGTCGTTGATTTGCGAAAGCTCGAGGAAGGCGAGCGCGCGCTCGCCGGGAAGGAGCATCTCCGGGTTCGCCATGAGCACGCGCAGCATTCCCTGCGCACGGGCACGGTCGGTCCCCGGATGTCCAGGCGTTGCGAGGACCAACGCGAGCTTCAGTTGATGGCTCGGGGTCGGCGCGCTGTCGTAGTCGTGCTGCGCGCTCGCGAGGATCTCCGCCTGCTCGGCGGGTGGACCCTGTACCAGCTTCTGCAGCGTCTGGAGGTAGTCGGAGAGCACGGTCGAGCCAGCCACTGCCGGGTTGACCTCCGGCGGCGGCGGCGCCGGGCGTGACCCATACAGGGATGTGCAGCCGGCCACGGCGAGCAGGACGAGCGCCGCAGCCGCGCGGGCAACCGCAAGACCGCCCCGGGGACGGGCGCTGACGGGTACCGGCAAATTGACTCCTCCCTGTGGCACCCGGGCGAGGATCGCACGGGCCTCAGGCGGCATGCGCATGCGCCTTGGCCTCGCTGCGGGCGGGGCGGTCGCCGCTGCTGGCGCGGATCGGCATGGTGATGCGGAAATGCGCGCCGGGGTATTCCCCGTCGACGATCTGCACCGTGCCGCCATGCGCCGCAACGAATTCGAGCACCACCGACAGTCCGATCCCAGTGCCTTTCACCGGGGTACTGCGGGCGGCCCTGCCGGTATAGAAGGCATCGAACACGTGCTCGCGGTCCTCGCGCGGGATACCCGGCCCGCTGTCGGCCACATCGAGCACCAGCTTGGCTCCGGCGGCACGGGCCTGCAGGTGGATGGTGCCGCCTTTGGGGGAGTATTTGACCGCGTTCGAAACCAGGTTCTCGAGGATCAGGCGGATCTTGCCGCGGTCGGCCACGAGGGTGACGTCGTCGACGCGCACATCGAGTCGCACCCGCTGCGAGAGGAGCGTGAGCTGCTGGTTCTCGAGCACCTGCTTCACCAACGGTCGCAGGCGGAACTCGGTGGCCTCGAGTCCCACACTCGAGGTCTGCCAGGCGCTGAAGGACAGGAGGTTCTCGATCATGCGCTGCAGCTTGATGCCGTTTTCCCTCAGGATGGCCGCCACCTCGCGCTGGTTGGAGTCGAGCTCACCCACGGCGCCGTCCATCAGCAGCTCCGTCCCCTCGCGGATGTTCGCGAGGGGCGTCTTCAGCTCGTGCGACATGTGCCGCAGGAACCGGTTGCGCTCATGCGCGAGCTCGAGCAACCGCTGGCGCAGCCACTCGAGCTGCCGCCCGAGACGCTCGAGGTCGTGCGGGCCTGAGACCGCGATCGGGTTGGTGAAGGCGCCCTGGCCGAGCTCGCTGATGGCGCGATCGATCTGACGCAGCGGCCGACCCACCCCGACGGTGAGCACGAACACCGCGATCACGGCGAGCGGCACCAGGAGTGCCGCCTGCCAGAGCAGCTGCTTGCGGGCCTCGAGCGTGCGCTGCTCGAGCGCGGCCACCTCGGTATCGACCTGCGCATTGCTCTGCTCCGCCACGCGCTCCACCAGCGCCGAGAGCTGTGCGAAGCGCGCGGAGAGGTCGGATGCCGCTGTCGCGCCGGAGTCCCGGGGGGTATCGATCACGCTGGTACGGACACTCTGCTGCAGCTGCCCGAGCTCCTCGAGCGTCTGCCGTGTCTCTCCGGTCGACAGGCGGTGCAACTCGTCGCGCGTCGCCGTGAGCGCCGCGTCCTGCTTGCGGTATCCCTCGATGAGCTTCGGGTCGTTCAGCACCGCATAGAGCCGTGCGGTGCGCTCGAGGGAGGCAATCTCTCCGAACAGCGCCTGGCTGGCCCGCGCACCGGTCACCCCCTGGACGACGAGTTTTTGGCCCGAGTCGGCGAGATCGCGGATCTGCAGTACCGCCGTGAGGACGGCGACCAGGAGCGGCACCGCCATCAGCGCCAGGCCGACGAGCATCAATCCGCTCAATGACTTGGGCCGCCCCCATTGCATAGCCGGCCATTCTACCGGGCGCGCGGCCCGGGCGTCTTGCTACGCGACAACGTCCGCAGGCTCACCACGGTTGACGCAGCTGCTGTTGCTCCCACGCGTAAGCGGTGCGCACGATCGTGTCGAGGTCATCGAGCCGCGGCTGCCATCCGAGCTGGGAGCGGATACGCTCGGCGCGGGCAACGAGTGTCGGAGGATCTCCCGGACGCCGCGGCACCTCGCGCACTTTCAGCCGTTTGCCTGACACCCGCTCGACGCTCGCGAGCACCTGTCGCACGCTGTAGCCGTGGCCGTAGCCGACGTTGAGCGTCGTGGAGGCATCGCCGCGGCGCAGCCAGCTGAGCGCGTCGAGATGCGCCGTCGCGAGGTCCTCGACGTGGATGTAATCGCGCACCCCAGTGCCGTCCTCGGTCGGGTAGTCGGTGCCGAAGATCGCGACGTCGTCCCGGCGGCCGGCAGCCGCCTCACAGGCTACCTTGACCAGCAGGGTGGCGTTCGGTGTGGCCTGCCCGATACGGCCACGCGCATCCGACCCCGCCACGTTGAAATATCGCAGCGCTGCGTAGGTGAGGGGCGTCGCCTGCGCGACACTCGCCAGCATCCATTCGGACATCAGCTTGGAGGCCCCGTAGGGGTTGATGGGCGCCGTGGGCGTGTCCTCCGCCGCCACCCCCGTGGCCGGTATGCCATACACGGCGGCCGTGGAGGAGAACACGAAATGCCGTACGCCGGCCTCGACGCAGCACTCGAGCAGCGTGCGGGTCGAACAGGTGTTGTTGCCGTAATACTTGAGGGGCTCGCTGACCGACTCGGGCACGATGGTGTAGGCCGCGAAGTGCATGACGGTATCGACGCCGTGGTCCTTGAGCAGCCGTCTCACGGTGTCGGCATCGCCGACCTTGCCGACAACGAGCGGCGTATCGAGCACCGCCTGGCGAAAGCCGCGCGAGAGGTCATCCAGCACCACTACCCGTTCGCCGCGCTCACGCAGCTGCAAAACGACGTGGCTGCCGATGTAGCCCGCGCCCCCGGTCACTAATATGCTGCCGTGCTTCATGGGGCAGCGATGATAAACAAAACCCGCGGCAGCAACCGGCAGCCGTTCTCAGGTCTCACGCCCGAGGTGGTGCTGGATGCCGCGGCCGCGTGCGGACTTGAGCCAGACGGGCGGCTGTTCGCACTGAACAGCTACGAGAACCGCGTCTACCAGCTCGGAGCCGGCGAGCGGCAGCTGGTGCTGAAGTTCTATCGGCCAGCCCGCTGGAGCGATGCCCAGATCGCCGAGGAGCATCAGTTCACCGCGGAGCTGGCTGCCGCGGAGCTGCCCGTAGCCGCCCCGCTCGTGATCGCCGGTGTGACGCTTTCGCGTTATCGCGAGTTCCGCTTTGCCGCCTTCCCCTGGATGCGTGGCCGCGCGCCCGAGCTCGATGCCCCGGAGGCGCGGCAGCTCCTCGCCCGCACCATCGCGCGCATTCATCAGATCGGCGCGACGCGGCCCTTCAGGGTACGTCCTCGCATCGGCGTCGAGCGGCTCGGATGGCAGGCGCGCGGGCAAGTGCTCGAGAGCGAGCTGTTGCCGGCGGCGCTGCGCGAGCGCTATTCCTCGGTGAGTGGGGCGCTGCTCGAGCGTGTGGTGGCCGCATTCAACGCCGCGCCAGAGGTGCGCGAGATCCGCGTACACGGCGACTGTCATCTCGGCAACCTGCTGTGGAATGAGCATGGACCGGTATTCGTCGATCTCGATGACTGTGCCATGGGCCCGCGCGTTCAGGACCTGTGGATGATGCTGTCGGGACCCCCCGCGGAGCAGCAGCATCAGTGGCAGGAGATGCTCGAGGGGTATCAGCAGTTCGCGGACTTCGACTTCAAGGAAGTCACGCTGATCGAGCCCTTGAGGGCGCTGCGCATGCTGCACCACGCCGCCTGGGTGGTGCATCGCTGGGAGGATCCGGCCTTCCCTCGGGCCTTCCCGTGGGCCGCGGAGCCGCGCTATTGGGAAGGGCACCTGCTCGATCTCCTCGA
>DATJZQ010000011.1:0-4706 GCA_035499005.1 Burkholderiales bacterium
ATGGGGAACGCGCCGGTGTGGACGCAAAGCGGTGTGCTGCAACTCGCACGCGACCAGGCTCATCTTGAGCGTCAACGCGGCATCAAAGACGCGTTCGCTCTATCGGATGACGTCGTCCTCCCTGTCGACTGCGGGGAGGGCCGTGCGCTCAGCGGTGCGCAGGTAGCCGGGGCAGGCTGGTGGTTTCGCTCGGCGGGATGGGCCGATCCCGCTGCGGTATGCCGGGCCAACCTGGCCGCGGCAGGTGAAGCGGTGCGCTCGCGCTTTGATTGCGACGTGGCGCGACTGCGCCGTAGCGGCGAAGACTGGGAAGCGCTCGATGCTGTGGGTACGCCGCTGGCGCGCGCGCCTGTCGTCGTCCTGGCGAATGCTTACGCCGCGCGCTTGCTGCCGGGCTGCGAGAGTATGCCGCTGCAGGCGATCCGAGGGCAGGTGAGCTTGATCTCGCAGCGCGCAGAGCGGCCGCTCGCCGCGCCCGTATGCCGCGAGGGCTACATCACGCCGGCGCTCGATGGGACACATTGCCTGGGCGCAGGGTACGACACGGGCCGCGACGATTCGCTGCCTACCGAGGCAGATCACGCTGCGAACCTCGATCGGCTGGAGCGGCTGCTGCCCGGTTTCAGCGCCGGGCTCGATCCGGCCGCGCTGTCCGGGTGGGTTGGATTCCGGACCGTGAGCCCCGATCGGCTGCCGCTGACGGGTTCAATCCCTCTGGCCGGGGCGGCAGGGGTATTCGCCTGTCTGGGGCTTGCGTCGCGCGGGTTGACGTGGGCGCCACTCCTGAGCGAGATCGTTGCCTGCGGCGTGACCGGCGAGCCAGCGCCGATCGAGCGCAATGTGCTCGCCTGGCTTTCCCCTCAACGATTCGCATTGCCGGTCAGTTGAGAAATGCGCCGCTCGCTTGCAGTAGCTCTCGCCGCGCTGCTGCTGCCGTTGAGCGGCTGCATGAATCACTACCTGATCTACCCCAAGCACGATCCTCCGGGAGTCGTGGCCTGGAGCCAGGACGTCACTCGCGGGGCGCTGCTAGTGCGTCTCGAATGGGTGCAGCCGCCGGGTTCTGGTCCCTTTCCTACGGTGATCGTGCATCCGCCGGCCGGAGAGACCGCTTCGGACATGAAAGGAGTGACGCGCGATCTCGCGCAGCACGGCTACCTCGCGGTAGCGGTCGACTACAAGCGGCTGATCGACGGAAAGTTCCAGCGCAGTACTTTCGTCTGGCGCGAGCAGTCGGATCCAGTCGCGTCGCTGGAGATCGTGCGAGCTCAGCCGCAGGTCGATCGAGATCGAATCGGCGCGCTCGGCTTCTCGCAGGGTGCGATCTTCAGCCTGTTGATGGCCGCGCAGGCGCCGGACATCAAAGCGGTCGTGGCGTACTATCCGGTGACCGACTTCCGGCTGTGGTTCGATACCGAGCGCTGGCTGGGCCCGCGCGTCGCGTTCAGCGTGATCGAGTGGTATTTCAAGCGCGAATCGGGCGCGAAAACCGACGCCCAATTCGAAGAGATACTGCGCCTCGCGTCGCCGATGACCTACGTCGACTCGATACGGGCGGCGGTTCTGCTGATTCACGGCGCGGACGATACGTCCGCGCCGGTGGAGGAATCGAGACGACTCGAGCGCGCGCTCAAGGCACGTGGCCGCGAGGTCGAGTTGATCGTCGTCCCCGACGCGGGACATGTGTTCAACTTCAAGGACGCGGAGCAGGCACGGAAAACCTGGGATGCGACGCTGAATTGGTTCGAGAAGTACCTCAAACCCTGATTCTCTCCCCTCCTTTTGAAGGAGACGTGGCACCGAAGGTGACGGGGTGGTTAGACTTTGCACCTTCAATCCTCAGCCCGAAGCTGGTAGCATCGCGCTCCGGTCGCTTTACGACACAGCCAGAGGATCGCAAGCATGGGACGAGGAGATATCCGCTCACGCAAGGGCAAGATCTTTGCGGGGAGCTACGGCAATACCCGCCCGCACCGCAAGAAGAAGCCGACGCAGAAGCCGGCAGGAACGTCGAGACCAGGCGGCGGGCGCTGACGCGCGCGGCTCGCCCGCAGTTCGACGGTCCGCGCTCGCGGGCCGTCTGCGCCTAGAGGATGCTGCGGGGCATAGACATGCCCGACATCCGCTTCGACACGTACTACCGTTACGGTGAGCTGACAGCCCGACTGACCGAGCTGGCGGCTGCGCACCCGCAGCTCATGCGCGTGGACTCCATCGGACGCAGTTTCGAGGGGCGCGACATCTGGCTGGCGACGCTCACCAATACGGCCACCGGCCCCGACTCGGAGAAGCCGGCGCTCTGGGTCGACGGCAACATCCACGCGACGGAAGTGGCTGGCTCGATGGCCTGCCTGTACTTCGTGCGTCATCTTGTCACGCGTTATGCGAGCGACCCCGAGGTCAAGCGCTGCCTCGACACACGGGTCGTATACGTGTGTCCGCGACTGAACCCGGATGGCGCGGAATGGGCGCTGGCGGACACGCCGCAGCTGATCCGCTCGAGCACGCGACCTTACCCGTACGACGAGGAGCCGGTTGGAGGCCTGAAGCGCGAGGACGTCGATGGCGACGGGCGCGTGCTGACGATGCGCATCCGCGATCCAGACGGGCCATGGAAGGTGTCCGAGCGCGACATACGCCTGCTCGTGCGGCGTGAGCCGACGGAAACGGGCGGCGACTACTATCGCCTATTGCCCGAGGGGCGGCTGGAGCATTACGACGGGAGCCTGATCAAGCTGCAGCCGCGCCGCGAGCAGCTCGACCTCAATCGCAACTTCCCGGCTGGCTGGCGTCAGGAGCACGAGCAATACGGCGCCGGCCCATTCCCCGCGTCCGAGCCGGAGGTGCGCGCCGCGGTGGAATTCATCGCCTCGCACCTGAACATCACCGCGGCGGTTGCGTTTCACACCTACAGCGGAGTGCTGCTGCGTCCGTACTCGCACCACGCGGACGATACGCTGCCGATCGAGGATCTGTGGACGTATCAGAAGATCGGCGCGCGCGGCACCGAGCTCACCGGCTATCCCAACATCTCGGTGTTCCACGACTTCCGCTATCACCCGAAGGAAGTCATCACCGGTTCCTTCGACGACTGGATGTACGATCATGGCGGAGTGTTCGCCTGGACGGTCGAGATCTGGAGCCCGCAGCGTCAGGCTGGCATCACCGACTACAAGTTCATCGAGTGGTATCGCGAGCACCCGGTGGAGGACGACATCAAGCTGCTCAAGTGGAACGACGAGGTGCTCGGCGGCAAGGGGTTCGTGCCCTGGTACCCCTTCCAGCATCCGCAGCTCGGCCCCGTGGAGCTGGGCGGCTGGGATGTCCTGTACACGTGGAGCAATCCGCCGCGGGATTTTCTGGAAAAGGAGATCGAGCGTTTTCCTGCCTGGCTCACCTGGCAGCTGCTGATTTCACCACGCCTTGAGTTGCATGAAGCCACGGCGACGCCCCTCGGTAACGACACGTGGAGCGTTAAGCTCGTGGTGCGCAACAGCGGCTGGCTGCCGAGCTACGTGACCAAACGCGCGCTCACCAACAAGCTCACGCGCGGCGTGGTATGCGAGATCGAGCTGCCGCAAGGCGCGAGCCTGGAAACGGGTCGGCCGCGCGAAGAGCTCGGGCAGCTCGAAGGCCGCGCCTACAAACCGGTGACACCCAGCAGCTGGGCTGGCTGGAGCGGTGATGTGACTGACGAGCGCATCAAAGTCGAGTGGGTGGTCCGCGCGCCCATGCGCGGCGTCGTCAAGCTGACCGCTCGCCATGAGCGCGCTGGTACTGTGCGCGCCCAGCTCGCGCTTTGACTCCAGGTCTTGTATTGCCCGGGCGGAAGCAACCGCTCGTCTGGGTGGCGGGCGTAGACGGCTGTCGGGGAGGGTGGTTCGTCGTCCTCGCGGCGGTGAGCGCATCGAGCGACCGGCCGCAGCGTGTAATCGGGCGACGGTGCGCGGACTTCCAACAAGTGCTGGCGATGGCCGAGCAACCGGTGGCGATCGCCGTCGACATGCCGATCGGTTTGCTCGACCGTCCGGTTCCCGGCGGGCGGGCGTGCGACCGCGAGGCGCGAAAGCTCCTCGGACGGGGGCGTTCCAGCAGCGTGTTCACGCCGCCGACGCGCCCAGGTCTTTCAGCCGCGGTGTACGCGGACGTCCCCAGCTTCAACGGCGCCGGCATGAGCAAGGAGGCTTTCAACATCCTGCCCAAGATCCGCGAGATCGACGAGGCGATCGCAGTGTCGGATCAGAAGCGAGTGTTTGAAGCACACCCAGAGCTTGCGTTCTCGGCGCGCGCCGGCGCTCCGATGCGACATAACAAGAAGACGGCCGCTGGGCGGCGCGACCGCGTGCGGCTGCTGCGGCGCCTTTTTGGCAGCGCGTTCCAGGACCCTGTGCGTCTGCGATTGGAGCATGGCGTAGCCAACGTGGCGCTGGACGACGTGGTCGATGCCTATGTTCTGGCGCTCGTTGCGGATTGCATCCGGCGCGGCTCGGCGACCCGCCTTCCGGCGGCTGCGCCGGCGCGCGACCGCCGCGGCCTGCGTATGGAAATCTGGTGCTAGAACCCGCAACCCGCTACTTGAACTGGACGCCGTGCTTCCGCGCGATGTCGTTCAGTTGTTCGTGCGTGAGTTGCTTTGGTGGCGCTCCGGGAGCGCTGGATACCTCCCGGAAGAACGCCTCGAGTCCCGGTGGCGCTACAACCCAGAG
>DATJZQ010000012.1:0-3328 GCA_035499005.1 Burkholderiales bacterium
GTCAAGGAGGCGAAGCGGTGGCGCGCCGACCTCATCGTCATGGGCACGCACGGACGTCACGGGATCACGCGGCTCGCCCTCGGGAGCGACGCCGAGCAGGTGGTACGCCGCTCGCCGGTGCCGGTGCTGCTCACCCGCGCCCGATCGCGCTGATCCGGCCGCGAGGCGAACAGCGAAGATAGTTCGGATCGCCGGCCTGGCAACTCGATGAAACACGACTTCCAGCACAGGTTCTGCGGGCCGCAATCGGCGCCCGAAGAGCTCTATCGCGAGGGGTCGCGCACGGCGGAATTCCGGAGACCTCGTTCTGGGCTTACCTGCCGGGCCGCTGGGGCGCAGCAAGACCCGGGTGGAGGACCTCAGGCGCGAGGCCGAGGAGCATCCGCTGTACGACTGGTTCCGGCAATCCAAGGCCGCCGACCTGTCGAGGATCGCGATTCCGACGTACATAGTCGCCAGCTCGACCGACCAGGGGCTGCACACGCGCGGCACGCTGGAGCGCTTCAAGCAAATGTCGTCGAAGCAGAAATGGCTCGAGGTGCACGGCCGCAAGAAATGGGCGTATTTCTACGAGCCCGGGAGCGTCAGGCGCCAGCAGGCGTTCTTCGATCGTCTACTCAATGTCATCGAGAACGAGGTCCCCGCCTGGCCCAAGGTCAGGCTCGAGGTCCCGAGCGCTACGACGCCGGCGCGGAGCGTCGCGAGTGAATGGCCGATCGCCCGTACCGCGTACACCAGGCTCTACCTCGATGCGCGCAACAGCTCGCTGCAACGCGAGCCCTTCAAGGTCAAAGCTTCGTGCCCCTACGAGGCGGCGTATGACAGCAACGGCCGCGTGCGGTTCGACTTCCGGTTCGAGCGGCGAACCGACCTCGTCGGCCACATGATGCTCAAGATGTGGATGAAGCCGGTAGGGTCCGACGACATGGACGTCTTCGTCGCAGTGCAGAGGCTCGATGCGAAAGGCGAGGTTGTCCCGTTCGCCTTCTACGCGCAGTTCGAGGACGGCCGGTCGCGCTGGGATGGCTGAGCGCCTCGCACCGCGAGCTCGATCCGGCAAGGTCCACCGAGCACCAGCCGGTGCTGCGGCATGCCCGCGAGCTGAAGCTCAAGGACGGCGTAGCGGTGCCGCTGGAGATCGAGATCTGGCCCTCGGGGACGCGCTTCGAGGCGTGTGCGCCCTGAAGCCTGCGCTCCCCGCGCATGTCGGATTCGTGGCGAGCGCGCAAACAGGAAGCTCTGCGGGCGCCACCCGCGTTTCTTCACGCTGCGTGAACGCGGCAGGCGACGAGCGCCGTGTCCCGCACGTGCACCAGCGGCAGGCGCTGGCTCAGCTCGTTCAGATAGTTGAACACGCCGGCGCAGTTATAAGCGTAGTCGTGCCAGACGAGGACGCCGTCCCGCTCGAGGATCGCAAGGCTCTTCTCGGTGTCATTCTTGACGTTGGCGTAGCGGTGGCCGGCATCGACGAACACGAGGCTCGGCCTGTGGCCGTCGCAGAGTGCGGCGAAGTCCGCGCTCATGGTGTCGGCATGCCTCTGGCGCACCTTGGCGCCGTGCAGGGATGCTGCATAGCGCCGCGGCCGCTCGCCCGACTCGTGCATGCGAGTGGCACGCGAGTCGGGCAGGTCCACCGTGTACACCAGCGCCTCCGGGCGGCTGTTGGCGGCGAGCTGCAGGGTCGTATTCCCGTCGTAGGTGCCGAGCTCGAGGATCACCCGCGGCGCCGCCGTCCGCACCAGCAGCGACAGGAACGCCAGCTCGGTCACGGTGACGTTCATATGATCAGGAATGAAGTGCTCCAGCTCGATCGGCGCGTCCCAATCCTTGCCGATGAAGTCCCGCATGCCGATCGTCGGGATCCTAGAGCGCGCGAGGGCCCCTTCCCCGTACACCTGGGCGAGGTGCGGCGCGAGCCGCCGTCGCGGACTCGCCAGCGACTGCACCAGGCCCTCGACCACCCATCGAATCTTGCTGCGTGTGACGCGCACGATGGAATTATCGCCGAACTTCCGGCAGATTTGGACGAAGCGGGCCGCCGGCAGCCTTCAAGTGACCACCGGTCCACGCCCACCACGCCATCTTTCAATTGCTCTTTGACGATCGACCGAACGGCAGGTATTGGCTGCGGATTCAATGAGTCGATGCAACACACTACTCTAAAACGGTGGAGGTGTTGCCGATGCAGCGCAGACCGAGAATCCGCTACACGGAGAACCAGAAGGCCTTGATGTGGGAGCGCTGGCGGAAGGGCGACTCTCTGCATCAAATCGCTCAGCTGTTTGACCGGCACCATCCGTCGATACAGGCAATCCTGGCGGCGAGCGGCGGCATCCGCCCGCCGCAGCGACGACGATCCCGGCTATCCCTGACGCTGGCCGAGGGCGAAGAGATCTCGCGCTCTGTTGTCGCCGGCCGGTCGGTCCGGAGCATTGCCATCTCGCTCGAGCGAGCGCCCTCGACGGTCAGCCGAGAGATCAGGCGCAATGGCGGACGTGCAGGCTACCGGGCCAGTCAGGCCGAGCAAGCCGCGTGGGATCGAGCGTGCCGTCCCAAGGTCTGTAGACTGGCCGGGAATCGAGCGCTGGCCTGCCTCGTTGCGGAGAAGCTCCAGTTGGAGTGGTCGCCGCAGCAGATCGCCGGGTGGCTGAAGCGTACCTATCCGGACGACACGAGCTGCCAAGTGTCACACGAGACGATCTACCGAAGCCTGTTCATCCAGTCTCGCGGCGCCCTGAAGAAGGAGCTGTTGGAGCACCTTCGGCGCACGCGTGCCATGCGCCGGTCTCGGCACCATACCCAGAAGACGGGCGATCACGGTCGCATTACCGATACCGTGTCGATCAGCGAGCGACCTGCTGCTGCCGAAGACCGCGCCGTGCCAGGCCACTGGGAAGGCGACCTACTGTTTGGAAGCAACAACAGCCAGATCGCGACCCTGGTTGAGCGCAAGACACGCTACGTGATGCTGGTGAAGGTCGATGCAAAGGACACCGAGACCGTCATCGACGCGCTGATCCGGCATGCCCGCAAGCTGCCGCAGGAGCTTTATCAATCCCTGACTTGGGATCGCGGCAAGGAGATGGCAGACCACAGGCGCTTCACGCTCGCGACCGACATTAAGGTCTACTTTTGCGACCCGCGGAACCCCTGGCAGTGTGGCACCAACGAGAACACCAATGGGCTGCTGCGACAGTACTTCCCGAAAGGAACTGACCTGTCGGTCTACTCGCAGGCGAAGCTAGACGCCGTCGCGCGACGGCTCAACGAGCGACCTAGAAAGACCCTCGGCTTTGAAACTCCAGCCGAGCGCTATCATCGTTGTGTT
>DATJZQ010000013.1:0-84659 GCA_035499005.1 Burkholderiales bacterium
CCTGCTCCGGCACAGCGACCAGAATGTGCGCGAGGCTATACTCGTCCACCTTGTCGGTCTGATTCTCCTGACCGCGAAGAAAGCTCTGAATCTCCGCGTCGCTCACCACGACCCGGCTGTCGACTTCCCGATCGCGCAGCCGCGCGAGGAGCATCTCCGAGCGCACGTTCTCGCGAAAGCGCGCGAAGGGGATGCCGTCGTGCTCGAGCGTTTCGCGCAGAGCGGTTGGCGACAGTTTGTTGTCCTCGGCGATCTTGTCGACCGCCCGATCGAGATCCGCGTCGGATACCCGCAATCCGGTCTGGCGCGTGTACTGCAGGAGCGCTCGCTTGGTGATCAACCGCTCGAGCAGTTGCTTCTCCAAAGCGCTGCGCGCGGGCAGTGCTGTGCCCTGACGGCGCAGCTGTTCCGTCGCGTTACGCAGCTCGCGGTCGAGCTCGACAGAGGTAATCACCTCGTCGTTGACCACGGCCACGACGCGATCGACATCGACGACAGTGCGCTGCGCAGCGCCATCCTGTGCCGCCCCTGCGCACGCGCTTGCCAGCGCCAAACCGGACAACAGCCAACGCAACACGGGCTTCATACCACCGCTTTCACGCCCTCACGAGTGATTTCAGAATTCGGATACGGCTTGGTCAGCTCGAAGCGGCGTTGGTTCTCCGCACACTCGGTCAAGGCTGATCCATCCCTGGATAGTACTCGACCGGGAACCGCGTGCGTAGGGGCGGTGCGCTGTAGCCGCCAATGCCGCGCTGTAGGACCTGGAACGGGTTGCTGCCCACGCGCGACAATCCGGTGAACTCGAGCTGAACGAAGAAGCTGTTGCTCCACGTGTCCGTGGCCGTGACGAAGCGATGGAGGACAAAGCGCACCGCCCAGCAGTCCTGGGTGTATTCGAGGCCAAGCAGCCCCTCCAGCAGCGAGCTGGGCGAGAGCGAATAGTTCCAGCGCGCCAGCGCGGACCAGCGGCGTGAAATCGGCCACTGCCCGGACAGATCGATCTGATCCACGAAATCGCGGGTGTAACGATAGCTCAAGTTGAGCAGCTTGCCCGGCTCCGGCTGGTTGCGCAGCGCGATGTCGAAACGCTGCACCTGCGACGGGCTCAGGCCGTAGTCCAGGAAATTCTCGAGCGACCAAGTAGGCGTCAGCTTGCCCGAGAAGCCCGCGAGCAGATCGGAGCGCGACGAGGTGGTCGCACCGACGTTGGAAACCGGGGTCGTCGGCAGCGTGCTGAACAAGGTCACATCCTGCGGAGTGAAGTAGTAGCGCTGGCCGAGCAACGCGCGCAGCTGCTCGACGCCGGTCGCGGGGTCGATCAGACGGCTGATCGCGGCTGCCGTGACCTGGTTGGCGTTGTTGATGCGGTCGCCGCCGCTGAAGATGTTCTCGCTGAAAATGCTGGTGAAGTTGAAGTCCTTGAGCGAGGAGTCGAAGATGGGAAGCTGATCCTGGTTGCGGAACGGGATATACAGGTAGTACAGACGCGGTTCCAGCGTCTGCAGGAAATCGCGCCCGCCGATCGTGGTGTCGCGCTCGAAGCTCATGCCGCTGTCGACGCTCACGATGGGCACCGTGCGGTTCTCCGATGCGACATTGCTGCCGGGAAAGTCGTAACGCGTGAAGTTGACGCCGACCTTGGGCGTAACGTAGAAAAGCGACGTGCGCAGCGGATAGGTGACCGACGGATAGTAGATCTGCCGCACGCCGTCGAGCAGCGTCGGATGCTCAAAGGCGGTCACCGAAGCGGAAAACGCCGGGTCGAAACCCTTGATGTCCTGCTGCGACGCCAACAGCGTCACCTGGGGAACCTGCGAATACGGCGGAAAAACATCTGTGCCGATCGTCTGAAAGTGCTCGACGCGGCCATAGGCTCGCCACCAGCCGCCCTCGTAGTTGAGGTAGGCCACTTGCGGCAACACGCTCTGGGACGTGAGCGCAACCGTGCCGGCGAAATCCGTGAAGTAGTTATCATCCGACACCTTCTGCAGATTCAACCCCCCCGTCAGGTTGCGGGTGAAGGTCTGCTCGTGCAGCAGGTGCACGAACCAGCGGCTCGTGCCCGTCTCGCGGTCATCGGGCAGGATGTCGGCTTCCAGCTGTCCCTTGAAGTTGGGCTCCAGATAGCGGAACTCGTTGTCCAGCATCAAACCGCGCCTGACCATCGCGCGCGGGGCGATGGTGTAGTCCAAGTTGGGCTGGATGTTCCAGTAGTAGGGCAGCTGGAACTCGAAACCGGTCGAGTTCGAAGTGCCGAACGTGGGAGGCAGAAAGCCGCTCTTGCGCCGCTCGGACAATGGGAAATCCATCCACGGCGTGTACATAATAGGGACGTCCTCGAAATACAAGGTCGCGTCGTGTGCGACCCCGACGTCGGTCAGGCGGTCGAGGTCGAGGCGCCGCACCCTCATGTACCAGTCGTCGTTACCGACATCGCAGTTGGTATAGGTCGCCCGCATCGCCTGATAATCGTCGCGGTCCTTGATGGTCAACTCGCCAGCTTCGCCGCGGGCGCGGAACTGGTGGAAGTGGTAAGTCGGCTTGTCGACGTACCCGGTCTCGGTCTTCAAGTTGAACGTCGCCCTGTCGCCGGTGACGACATCGCCCAGGCGATCGAAGCGCACGTTGCCGATCAGCGTCAGCTCCTCGGTCGGAAACATGTAGCGCAGCTGATCGGCGAACACCGCCTCGCCTCGGCGCCGCAGCACGACGTTGCCCACGGCATTGAGCTCGACGCCCTGCTTGCCCTCGATGCGATCAGCTTCGACGAAGATCGGCAGGTCTGCTTGCGTCCCCGGCGCGACGGGTGGCAGCAGCGACTCCTGCAGCTTCGGCTTCAAGCCCAGGGCGGCATCCGGCCTGTCGGGCGCGGCGTCCTGCGCGCGCGCGGCGGCGGCCGCCAGCAGCAGGATCATGGCTGCCAGCGCCGCGCTGCGGTGGAATGGCATCGTGGGCTGTTAGATAGGTTCTTAATGTGATTTGGCGATAAAATCGCACAAAAGCATGGCCTGAGCAACGCAACTGCGTGAGCCGCACTCTCCCACTCGACGATTGGCTTCGCGCGTGCCTCGACGGCGAACCCTTCAGCCTCGCGCCGGCCTCCGAGGACGCCAGCTTCCGCCGCTACTTCCGAGTCACCACTGCAGCGGGCACACGTATCGTCATGGACGCGCCGCCGCAGCATGAGGATTGCCGCCCGTTCGTCAAGGTGGCGCGGCTGTTCCGTCAGGCCGGCGTCAACGTGCCGGAGGTGCTGGCCGAGGACGTCGAGAACGGCTACCTGCTGCTTACCGACCTGGGCGGGACCATGTACGCGCAGGCGCTCAACGACTCCAGCGCAGCGCCCCTCTACGATGCGGCAACCAATGCGCTGGTGCGGATTCAGCTGGCCAGCCGCCCTGACGTGCTTCCGCCCTACGACCGCGCGCTGCTGCTGCGCGAGCTGCGCCTGTTCCCGGATTGGTACGTGGCAAAGCAGTTGGGTGTGCCGCTGTCGAGCGCGCAATCCGAGGCGCTCGCTGCGGCGTTCGAGCTGATCCTCGCCAACAATCTCGCTCAGCCACCCGTGTACGTGCATCGCGACTATCACTCGCGCAACCTCATGGTCACCGACCCCAATCCCGGCATCATCGACTTTCAGGACGCGGTGTATGGTCCGATCACCTACGACCTGGCTTCGCTGTTCAAGGATGCGTACGTCAGCTGGGAGGAGGAACGGATCATCGATTGGGTGGTGCGCTACTGGGAAAAGGCCAAAGCGGCAGGCCTGCCGGTCGACCCCGACTTCGGCGCGTTCTATCGCGATTTCGAGTGGATGGGGGTGCAGCGGCACATCAAGGTGCTCGGTATCTTTGCGCGCCTGTTCCACCGCGACGGCAAAGATCGCTACCTGTGCGATCAGCCGCTGGTGATGGCTTATCTGCGCCGGGCCTGTGAACGCTACGGCGCTTTGGGCCCGCTCCTCCGGCTACTGGACGAGCTGGACAGGCGGCAGCCGGCGGTAACTACACCTTCTAACTAGGGAACGAGTGTGCGCGCAATGATCCTGGCCGCCGGCCGCGGTGAGCGCATGCGGCCGCTCACCGATCACACACCCAAAGTGCTGCTGCCAGTGGGCGGCAAGCCGCTCGTGCAGTGGCACGTGGAGAAGCTTTGGCGTGCCGGCTTCGACCAGATCGTCATTAACCACGCGTGGCTGGGCGAGCAGATCGAGAGGGCGTTGGGGAATGGGGCGCGCTTCGGGCCCCGCATCTCCTACTCTGCCGAAGCCCAGGCACTGGAGACCGCCGGCGGCATCAGCAAGGCGCTCCCGTTGCTTGGAACGCAGCCGTTCCTGGTGGTCAACGGGGACATCTTTACCGACTTCGATTTTGGCCGGCTCGTGTCGCGCCTCGGTGCGCTCGCCGCGGACGGGCAGCTCGCTCATCTGGTTCTCGTCGAGAATCCGCCGCACCACCCGAACGGAGATTTTGCACTGCGCGAGACGCGAGTCGAAGCCGAAGGGGACGCGCGCCTCACCTTCAGCGGCATCGGCATTTACCAGCCGGAGCTGTTCGCGTCCGTCGCTGCGGGCGGCCGGGCGCAGCTGGCACCGTTACTGCGTGCGGCGATGGGACAGGGTCGTGTCAGCGGAGAGAGGTATGCCGGCATGTGGTTCGACGTCGGCACGCCTGAGCGGCTGACAGAGCTGAACCACATGCTCGCCGATCCGGGCAGGAGCGAATGCGCATGATCTATCTTCCCGAGCACCAGGTCGCGGCCGCCTTATAATTCACTGCTTCGTAGCGAGACTGAACTTGTGACCGACGTAGAACTCTACCGCGGGCGGCGTTTGCGCCTCGCGCAGCGCATGCAGCGCGGAGTGGCAGTGATTGCCACGGCCCCCCAGCAGCTGCGTAACGGGGATGCACACTACCCGTATCGCTTCGACAGCTATTTCTACTACCTCACAGGCTTTCCCGAACCCGAGGCGGTGCTGGTGCTGATCTCAGGCGAAAACCCGCGCAGCCTGCTGTTCTGCCGCGACAAGGACCTCGAGCGGGAGATCTGGGACGGCTTCCGTTATGGCCCGGAGGGCGCTACGGCGAGCTTCGGTTTCGACCAGTCCTACTCGGTCAAGCAGCTGGACGAGATGGTGCCGAAGCTACTGGCCGATCAACCCGCCGTGTTTTGCGACATGGGCGAGAACGCCGAGTGGGACGCGCGCCTCATCCAGTGGCTGAACGCGGTGCGCGCACAGGCGCGGAGCGGCATTTCGGCGCCGGGCGAGATACGCGACGTGCGCAAGCTGATGGACGAAATGCGTCTCGTCAAGGATGGCCACGAGCTCGGCTTGATGCGCCGCGCCGGGCTCATCTCTGCCGGTGCCCATCGCCGGGCCATGCAGTACGCTCGGCCCGGCAGGCACGAGTACGAAGTGGAGGCAGAGCTGCTGCACGAGTTTCGGCGCGGCGGCTCGCAGGCGCCCGCTTATTCGCCGATCGTGGCCGGCGGCGCCAATGCCTGCGTGCTCCACTACGTGGCCAACGATCAGCCGCTCACGGATGGAGACTTGCTGTTGATCGACGCCGGCTGCGAGCTGGATGGTTATGCGTCCGACATCACACGCACTTTTCCAGTCAACGGCCGCTTCGCCGCGGCGCAGAAGGACGTCTACGAGCTGGTGCTTGCGGCGCAGTCCGCGGCGATTGCCGAGGTCCGCGCCGGCAAACCGTGGGATGCGCCGCACGAGGCCGCAGTGCGGGTGCTCGCGCGCGGCTTCATCGACCTCGGCCTGTGTCAGGGCCCGCTCGATGCGGTCATCGAATCGGGTGATTACCGACGCTTCTATATGCACCGCACAGGGCACTGGCTGGGCATGGATGTGCACGATTGCGGCGACTACAAGCGCGCGGGCGTGTGGCGCACGCTCGAGCCGGGTATGGTCCTCACCGTCGAGCCCGGCTGCTACATTCGGCCCGGTGAAGGCGTGCCCCGGCATCTGTGGAACATCGGAGTGCGCATCGAGGACGATGTGGTGGTGACGGCGGACGCCTGCGAGGTCATCACGAGCGCAGCGCCCAAGACGATCACCGATATCGAAGACCTCATGCGCCGCGCCGCGTGACCTCCCCTGGTCACGAGGTTCTGGTCGTGGGCGGCGGGCCGGTCGGGGCGGCGCTCGCCCTGGCGGTCGCGGACGGCGGCCGCTCCGTGCTGCTGGCCGACGCCCATGACGACTCTGCGGGCGACGACGATCCGCGCAGCCTGGCTTTGTCCTTCGGCAGCAGACTCATTCTCGAGCGCTTGGGCGTCTGGGGCGAGACCAAGCCGGCCACGCCGATCGAGACCATTCACGTGTCCCATCGCGGTGCGTTTGGCAGCGCCATTCTGGCTGCGCGCGACGCTGGCGTGCCGGCATTGGGCTACGTGGTTCCTTACGCGTCGGTGAAGCGCGCGTTGCGGATGAGCCTCGAGCGCACGTCGAATGTCACCCTGCTGCCGGGTGTGCGGGCGATCGGAGTGCAGGCGAGCTCGGATGCAGTCTGCGTTCGGTTTGAAGGCCGCGGGCAGCAGCGCGCCGAGCGAGGCAACATGCTGGCGATCGCCGACGGCGGGACGGCAGCAGCGCAGACTAGAACGGTCCGCGATTACGGTCAGAGCGCGGTGGTGGCCAACGTGCTCGCTTCGACGCGACACCACGGCAGGGCGTTTGAGCGCTTCACGTCGACCGGCCCTCTCGCGCTGCTTCCGCGCGAGCGTGGGTACGCACTGGTCTGGACCACTGGGCCCGAGCGGGCGACCGAGCTGTGCTCGCTTCCGAACGGCGCATTCCTCAAGCGTCTAACGTACGTCTTCGGCGGGCGTGCCGGTGACTTCACTGCAGTCGATGATCGAGTTGCTTTCCCGCTGAGTCTGCGCGTCGCGCAGCGTCCGGCGACGGAGCGCACGGTTCTGTTGGGAAATGCCGCGCAAACCCTGCATCCAGTGGCAGGCCAGGGACTTAACCTCGGGCTGCGCGACGCGTGGGAACTGGCCGAATGTATACAAGCGGCTGGCGGTGATCCCGGCCGCAGCGAAGTTCTCGCGGCCTTCTCTGCGTGCCGCGGCCGCGATCGCGCGAGCAGCATTGCGCTCACGGACTCGCTGGTTCGTCTGTTCTCGAGCGAGCGTCTGCCGCTGCGTTGGCTGCGCGGGTGTGGACTCACCTTCCTCGATTGCCTCCCGCCCGTTAAGCACGCGTTCATGCGGCAGATGATGTTTGGTCGCCCGTTCTGATCGGAAGCCTCACGTTTCATACGCGTCAGCGCTCGCAGCCGAAATTTGTTCTGGCACTAAAACCCAATTGCGCTAGAATTGCGCTCTTCGTGCATGCCGCCGCGGCGATGAGCACCAGGGCCTGTCCATGCAGATCGGCTCACATATTCTCAATAACAACTTGATCGTCGCGCCGATGGCTGGCGTGACCGACCGTCCATTCCGGCAGTTATGCAAGCGCCTGGGCGCCGGACTGGCGATCTCCGAGATGCTCGCGTCCAATCCAAGTTTGCGAGCCACGCACAAGAGCCGATTGCGCGCCGATCACCAGGGCGAGGCGGAGCCGATCTCGGTGCAGATCGCGGGCGCCGATCCCGAATGGATGGCGGATGCGGCGAAGCACAACGTCGATCAGGGCGCGCAGATCATCGACATCAACATGGGTTGCCCCGCAAAAAAGGTCTGCAACGTCGCCGCGGGCTCCGCTCTGCTCAGGGACGAAGCGCTGGTCGGCCGCATCCTGGACGCGGTAGTTGGCGCGGTTGCGGTACCGGTTACACTGAAGATTCGCACCGGCTGGGATCCGCATCAGCGCAATGCTGTGCGCGTGGCCAGGATCGCGCAGTCTGCAGGCGTGCGCGCCTTGGCGGTCCATGGCCGCACACGGGCGTGCGGTTTCACCGGCGTGGCGGAGTACGAGACGATAGCGGCGGTAAAGGCCCAGGTCGGAATTCCGGTCGTCGCCAACGGCGATGTCGACAGTCCGGAAAAAGCAAAGCAGGTGCTCGAGAAGACGCAGGCCGATGCGATCATGATCGGACGCGCGGCACAGGGCAGGCCCTGGATCTTTCGCGAGATCACCCATTACCTTGCGAGCGGCCAGAAGCTTCCGGCGCCCGAAGTGGGCGAGGTGCGCCGCCTGCTGCTCGATCATCTGAACGAGCTGTATGCGTTCTACGGAGAGGCGCCGGGCGTTCGCATCGCGCGCAAGCACATCTCCTGGTACACGAGGGAGCTGGCCGGGTCCTCTGCGTTTCGCCAGAGCATGAACCGCCCCGAAACAGCGAGCGAGCAGACCGCCGCGGTGGAAGCTTTTTTCAACCAGCTCTCTGAGCGCAACGAGCGGCTCACCTATGGGGAGGAGGAGCTCGCAGCATGATCAACGAGAGCGAAATCGCGCGCATCGTGCGCCGTACGCTGGACGGATACTTCCGCGACCTCGACGGTGAGAAACCAACCGCCATTTACGACATGGTTATCAGCTGCGTCGAGAAGCCGCTGATCGAGGTCGTGCTGACCCGGGTGGACGGCAATCAGACGATGGCAGCCACGCTGCTCGGCATGAACCGCAATACCCTGCGCAAGAAGATCAAGGTCTACGGAATCAAGTACGGCACCAAGTAGCCGCGCGCTGCCGCCCGCCACGAGCTGCCTCGCTGTTTCTCGTGGGTGCATCGTTGCGAGTCTCGCCTTTGCGCCATGACAGCTACGCGACAGGCCATCATCAGCGTTTCCGACAAGAGCGGGGTGCTCGATCTAGCCCGCGGCCTTGCTGATCTCGGCATCGGCATTCTCTCCACCGGTGGGACCGCGAAGCTGCTGCGCGAGTCGGGGCTCGCGGTGACCGAAATCGGCGCTTACACAGGCTTCCCCGAGATGCTCGACGGCCGGGTGAAGACGTTGCACCCCAAGGTGCATGCCGGAATCCTGGCGCGACGCGATCTGCCGGCACATATGCAGGCCTTGAGCGCGGCCGCCATTCCTGCCATCGACATCGTGGTGGTCAACCTCTACCCGTTCGCACAGACCGTGGCCAGGCCCGAATGCTCCCTCGCCGAGGCGATCGAGAACATCGACATCGGGGGCCCGAGCCTGCTGCGCGCTGCCGCGAAGAACTACCAGCACGTGGCGGTGCTGAGCGACCCGGCCGATTACCCGCACCTGCTGGCCGAGATGCGCTCCTCCAGCGGAGGCATCAGCATGAGCACGCGCTTCAATCTGGCGTGCAAGGCGTTCTCGCACACGGCCGCCTACGACAGCGCGATCAGCAACTACCTGACGGCGATCGACGCTCAGGGCAAGCGCGAGCGCTTCCCGCAGCGGCTCAATCTCAACTTCGACAAAGCGCAGAATCTGCGCTACGGCGAGAACCCGCACCAGCACGCGGCTTTCTATCGCGACCTCGCCCCGGTCGCCGGCGCGCTGTCCAACTACGTTCAGCGTCAGGGCAAGGAGCTGTCGTTCAACAACATCGCCGACGCAGATGCGGCGTGGGAGTGCGTCAAGACTCTGGATTCGCCAGCGTGCGTCATCGTCAAGCATGCCAATCCCTGCGGAGCTGCGGTCGGGACCGACCTGGTCGACGCTTATCAGCGCGCTTTCGCTACCGATCCGACTTCCGCATTCGGCGGCATCGTGGCGTTCAACCGCGAGCTCGGGGCGCAAGCGGCGCAAGCCGTCATCGAGCGCTTCGTCGAGGTCGTCATCGCCCCGCAGATCAGCGCGCAGGCGGCACCGGTTCTGGCGGCCAAGGCGAACGTGCGGGTGCTGGAAGTGCCGCTTGCTTCCGGCAGCAGCGACTTCGACTGCAAGCGCGTCGGGGGCGGGCTGCTCGTGCAAACGCCGGACTCCTTGAACATCGTCGCGTCGGATCTGAAAGTGGTGAGCGACGCGAGGCCCAGCGATGCCCAGCTGAGCGACCTGCTGTTCGCCTGGCGCATCGCCAAGTTCGTGAAATCCAACGCCATCGTTTTCTGCAGAGATGGCATGACTCTGGGCGTGGGCGCAGGACAGATGAGCCGGGTCGACTCGGCGCGCATCGCCGCGATCAAGGCGCACAACGCGGGGCTCGACCTGTCGGGCGCGGTGGTGGCTTCGGATGCTTTTTTCCCATTCCGTGACGGCCTGGATGTGGTGGTCGAGGCGGGCGCACGTGCCGTCATCCAACCCGGCGGCAGCGTGCGTGACGACGAGGTCATCGCAGCCGCCAACGAGCACGGCATCGCCATGGTGTTCACCGGCGTGCGCCATTTCCGGCACTAAACCGTCGAACCGCGGAGGCGCGGAGAACGGAAAGGAAAACAAGAGGCAACTGATGAGCCGCCAAGATGCCACGTCCGCCCAGGAACCACCGGACGGATCTTGTATTCCCGCTCGTGTAATTTCTTGAAGGGAGTCATCGTTGGGATGTCTCCGCGTTCTCTGCGTCTCTGCGGTTAACTGCCTTAGGGGTTGAATCTGGATCTGCTAGTGATCGGCGGTGGTGGGAGAGAACATGCGATCGCTTGGCGCCTGGCGCAGTCCCCGCGCGTGGGGCGCGTCTATGTGGCGCCGGGAAATGCCGGGACTGCCGACGAGGACGGTCTGTTCAACCTGCCGCTCACCTCGATCCCCGACCTCGTTGAATTCGCGCGCAAGGAATCGATCGCGTTGACAGTGGTGGGCCCGGAGGCGCCTCTGGCCGCAGGCGTTGTCGACGCATTCCGCGCAGCCGACCTCAGGATCCTCGGGCCAACCCGGCGCGCGGCGCAGCTCGAGAGCTCGAAACAGTTCGCCAAGGACTTCATGCTCCAGCACGGAATACCCACGGCCCGGCACCAAACCTTCGACGAGGCCGCCGCGGCCCATGCCTATGTCGAGGCCCAAGGTGCACCGATCGTGATCAAAGCGGATGGTCTGGCTGCGGGCAAAGGCGTAATCGTCGCCGCGACGCTACAGCAGGCGCACGAAGCGCTCGACGCGATGCTCGTGGACGGCAAGCTGGGCTCTGCCGGGGCGCGAGTCGTGGTGGAGGACTACCTGGAAGGTGAAGAGGCGAGTTTCATTGTCATGGTGGATGGGCGCCACGTGCTGCCGCTCGCAACCAGTCAAGATCACAAGCGCCTGCTCGACGGCGACCTCGGCCCGAACACGGGCGGCATGGGCGCCTACTCGCCCGCCCCCATGGTGACGCCGGCCCTGCACGCCAAGGTCATGCGCGAGGTCATTCAGCCGGCGGTTGCCGGCATGGAAGCGATGGGCGAGCCTTATACAGGCTTTCTGTATGCCGGACTGATGATCGGCGAACAGGGCCGCTTCAACGTGCTGGAGTTCAACTGCCGCCTGGGCGACCCCGAGACGCAGCCGATCCTCATGCGGCTCAAGAGCGACCTTTTCAACCTGGCGGAGCACGCGGTCAACGGCACGCTCGACCAGGCGCAGGCACAGTGGGATCGGCGCGTGGCCCTGGGAGTCGTGTTGGCCGCGGACGGCTATCCGGATAATCCGCGCAAAGGCGACGAGATCACCGGCATCCCCACGGCGGAGCAGGACTTCCACGTGTTCCACGCGGGCACCGAGCTGCGGGATGGAAAGGTGCTGAGCAACGGCGGCCGCGTTCTGTGCGTGACGGCGCTGGGCGACACGGTGCGCGTCGCGCAGCGCCGCGCTTACCAGGTCGCCGAGCAGATTCAGTTCGCCGGATGCCAGATGCGGCGCGACATCGGCCAACGCGCCATCGGCGGCCGGCGCAGCTTGCTTTGAGCGAGACCGGCGCGAATGAACACGCAAGCGGTCAAGGACTATCTCACCGGGCTCCAGTCGCACATCGCACTTGAACTCGAGTTGCTCGACGGGACGCATTTCCGGCGCGATGACTGGACCCGGCCCGAAGGCGGTGGCGGCCTGAGCCTGCTGATCGAAGAGGGCCACCTGCTCGAGCGCGGCGGCGTCAACTTTTCGCACGTGTCGGGCGCGAACCTGCCGCCCTCGGCCACCGCGGCGCGCCCGGAGTTGGCCGGGCGGGGCTTCGACGCGATGGGCGTGTCGCTGGTGCTGCATCCGCGCAACCCCTACGTGCCGACGGTGCACATGAACGTACGTTTTCTCGTCGCGCGAGCAGCCGGGGTAGACCCGGTCTGGTGGTTCGGCGGCGGAATGGACCTGACACCCTATTATGCGTTCGAGGAAGACGCCATTCACTTCCACCGCACGTGCCGCGACGCGTTCACGCCGTTCGGAGCGCAGTACTATCCGCGCTTCAAGAAATGGTGCGACGAGTATTTCTATCTCAAGCACCGGCAGGAGCCGCGCGGCATCGGCGGCGTGTTCTTCGACGATTTCAATGAGCTCAGCTTCGAGTTTTCCTTCGAGCTCGTGCGAAGCGTGGGCGACAGCTTCCTGCCGGCCTACCGGCCGATCGTCGAGCGCCGGCGCGAGTTGTCGTATGGGGCGCGCGAGCGCGCCTTCCAGGCCTATCGCCGCGGCCGATACGTCGAATTCAACCTCGTCTACGACCGCGGCACGCTGTTCGGCCTGCAGTCGGGCGGGCGCACCGAGTCGATCCTGATGTCGCTGCCGCCGGTTGCACACTGGCGCTACGACTGGAAGGCGCGCCCGGGGAGTGAGGAAGCCAGGCTGTACGACGAGTTTCTGGTCCGGCGCGAGTGGCTCTGAGGCCGCTCGCCTACCCGCAGAATCAGGCAGGCAGCACGTTCAATATCTCGTAGCACGCGCCCATGGTGTGATAGTCGGTCTTGCCGGCCGGGCTCTTCTCGTCGCTGTACTTGCGGTTGTCTCGGCTGAGCACCCGATACCAGGCGCCATACTCGTGGTCAACGAAGTGAATCCACGAGTGGCGCCAGATCCGCTCGTACCAATCCCAATATTTTGGCGCCCCGCTGCGCTGTGCGAGCAAAGCCGCCGCGGCCAGCGATTCCGCCTGGACCCAGAAGTATTTGTCGCCGTCGCAGATGCTGCCGTCGGGCGCGAAGCCGTAGCAGATGCCGCCGAACTGTGCGTCCCAGGCGCGCGCCAGAGCGGCATCGAACAGGTCGAGCGCACGCGGCAACAGCCAGCCGCTGTCCGCCGCGAGCCGAGCACTGTGTCGCTCGAGGATCAACAGCAGCTTGGCCCATTCGGTCAGATGTCCAGGCTGATAGCCCCACGGACGGAAGATGTTGGTCTTGTCCCCCCGGTTGTAGTCCCAGTCGACCGACCAATCGTCGTGGTAGTGCTCCCACACGAGGCCATTCGCTAACGCGGCCTGACGCACAACGACGTTGTGTGCGACGGTTGCCGCGCGATCGAGATAGCGCCGTTCATCCGTCACCTCGAACGCCGCCAGCAGCGCTTCACAGGCGTGCATGTTGGCATTTTGCCCGCGGTAGGGTGCGAGCTGCGCCCAGTTCGCGCTCGCCTCATCGGCGTACAGGCCGTGGGGAGGACTCCAGAATCGGTGCTCCATCAGATCGAACGTCTCGGCCAGATGCTCGCGGGTTTCGCTCACACCGGCCTGAAGGGCGTGTGCATATGCGAGCAGCACGAAGGCGAGCCCGTAGCAATGATTCGTGCCGTCGATCACAGCGCCATCGCTCAGCAGCCACGCGTAGCCGCCGGTGTCCGGATTGCGGTGAGCCTCGCGCAGGTAGGTCACGCCGTGATTCACCGCATCGAGATAGTCCGGCTGGCGGAAGTGGCGGTACGCCATCGCGTAGTTGAATACGAAGCGCGTGCTGCTGACAAGATGGCGAATGCGCGCATCGTAGATCGTTCCGTCGTCCTTGAAGAAGTGATAGAAGCCGCCGCGCGGGTCGATGGCGCGCGGGTGATAGAAGGCCATCGTGCGCTGGACGTGATCGAGCAGGAACGCGCGGCTGCGAAAGTCCGGAAAGGACTCGCCGCCAGTGCTCATCGGCGCGCTGGCTCCATAGTCGCCAGCACGCGCTCGACCAGCGCGAGCGGCGGCGGAGCTGCTCCCGCCTGCAGGCACGCGGCCGCGCCGGTGGCCACCGAGAAGCGCAGATGCTCCGCCCATCCAGAACCGGGGGCGCTCATCAGGCTGTACAGGAATCCACCGATGCTCGCGTCGCCGGCACCAACCGTGTCCACCACCTCGATCACCGGGGGTTGTTGTGCCAACCTGCAGTCGGGGAGATGGAGTTCGGCGCCATCGGCGCCGCGCGTGAGCAGAATCGGCACAATTGGATTGATGGCACGCAGGCTTGCCAACCCCCGTGCTGGATCCGCTGTGCGAAACAGGCCGACCAGATCTTCGTCCGACACTTTGATGACATCCGCCTGCTGCGCGAGGTGACGCAGCGTCTCGTCATACGCTTCACTCATGACGTTGCGGAAGTTGGGATCGTAGCTCACGCGCTTGCCCGCGGCCTTCACGTCGTTGAGCATGCGCAGCAGCCGGTTTCGCAATGGCTCCCGCGTCAGACTGATGCTGCCGAAGTGTACCCATTCGACGTGTTCGATCCAGCCGCCGGGCAACCGCCCGGGATCGAACGCGAGGTCGGCGCTGTCCTCTCCGATGAAAAAATATTGCGGCGGCGACGCCTCGTGCACGATGGCGAGCAGCGGCGGCTTCGCGGAGCGCTGAGTGAAACGCAGATCCAACCCGGCCGCATCGCTCAGCGCTGTCAGCTCGTCGCCGAAGCGGTCGAGGCTCACGCTTCCGGCAAAGGCGCTGGGAAGGCCCAGGGTCGCAACGACGCGTGCCACATTCCAATCGGCCCCCCCGGCACGCGACAGCCAGCGGTCCGGACCCGTGCGGATGAAGTCGGTCAGCGCCTCACCGGCGCTGACGAAGCGGGGCCATCGGTCCACTCATGCACCTCGTGAAGCCATGCTTTCAGTACGATCTCGACTGCTACTCGCCCAGGTAGGCCTGCCGCACCTGCGGGTCGTCCAGCAGGGTGGCGGACGCGGCAGCGAGAGTGATCAGCCCGCTTTCCATGACGTAGCCGCGGCTGCTCACCTCCAGCGCCAACTTCGCATTTTGCTCCACCAGGAGGACGGTGACGCCCTCCGCAGCGACCTTCCGGATCGTCTCGAAAATTCGCTGCACCATGAGCGGCGCGAGGCCCATGCTCGGCTCGTCGAGAAGCAGCAGCCGGGGTGCGCTCATCAGCGCACGGCCGATCGCGAGCATTTGCTGCTCGCCGCCCGACAGTGTCCCCGCGGTCTGGCGCCGCCGTTCGTGCAAGCGCGGGAACAGCCGGTAGATGCGCTGCAGGTCGGGCTTGATGCCTTGATCCCGCCGCGCGTAGGCGCCCATTTCAAGATTTTCCTCGGTGGTCAAACGGCCGAACACCTGACGCCCCTCCGGCACCAGGGCCAGGCCGCGCTCGACCAGCGCGTAGGAGGGTGCGCGCGTCACATCCTCGCCGCGGTAGTGGACGCGCCCGGCCGCCGGAGCGAGCAGACCGCAGATGGCCTTGAGCGTTGTCGTCTTGCCTGCGCCGTTGGCACCGATCAAGGCGACCATCTCACCCTCCTGCACGGCGAGGTCGATGCCCTTCACGGCATTGATGCCGCCATAGGAAATCTTCAGCCCCTTGAGCTCGAGGAGGCTCATGGCAGCGCTCCGCCCAGATACGCTTCGATGACCGCAGGATCGCGCTGCACGGCGCCCGGCGCGCCCTCGGCAATCTTCTTGCCATAGTCCAGTACCGCGACACGGTCGCACAGCCCCATCACGAGCCTGACGTCATGCTCGATCAGCAGAATGGTGATGCCGTCGCCACGGATGCGCTCGAGCAACCCGCGCAGCGCTCGCGTTTCCGTGGCGTTCATCCCCGCCGCCGGCTCGTCGAGCGCGAGCAGCTTGGGATCCGTGGCGAGCGCGCGCGCGATCTCGAGGCGGCGCTGGTCGCCGTAGGCGAGATTCTTCGCGAGCGCGTGCGCGTGGCGCACGACGCCGACATAGTCCAGCAGCTCGTGCGACCGCTTCTGGATCGCCGCCTCTTCTGCAAGCGTTGCTCGATCTCGCAGCACGGCACCCAGAGCGCCCGCGCGACCACGCAGATGCCGTCCCACCATCACGTTCTCGACCGCCGTCATGTTGGCGAACAGCCGGATGTTCTGAAACGTGCGGGCCATCCCCGCCTCGACCACGTGGTTCGCCTTCTTTCCGGTCACGTTGATGCTGTTGAACAACACCGCGCCTGCGTCCGGCTTATAGAGGCCGGTGAGCACGTTGAAGAGCGTCGTCTTGCCCGCGCCGTTTGGCCCGATCAACCCGAAGATCTCGCCTGGCTCGATGGCGAGCGATACAGCGTTCAGGGCCTGCAGGCCGCCGAACGACTTGCTGATTTTGCGCGCTTCCAGCAGCGGCATGCGGTGGACGCGTCAAACCGCGCCGGGCGCGTGCGCCGAGGTGAGCTCGCGGCGGCGCGTGGGCGAAGGCCACAGCCCGGCGGGCCGCAGCAGCATCACCAGGATCAGAGCCAGACCGAACAGCAGCATGCGCAGGCTCTCTGGGTCGAGGATCACTTTTCCGAACAGCTGCTGCTGCATCGGGGCGGCGGTGTGTCGCAGCAGCTCGGGCAGTGTCGCCAACGTCAGGGCTCCGAGCACGACTCCGGCCACGTGCCCCATCCCGCCGAGCACCACCATGCAAAGGACTGTAATCGACTCCCACACGACGAAGCTCTCCGGGCTCACGAAGCCCTGCAGGCTGGAGAACAAACCGCCGGCCACGCCACCGAAAGTGGCGCCCATGGCGAAGGCGAGCAGCTTGACGTTGCGGGTGTTGATCCCCATCGCCAGCGCCGCGATTTCGTCCTCGCGGATCGCGACCCAGGCGCGCCCGAGGCGCGAATCCTCCAGACGGATGCAGACGAACATCACCAGCACAGTGAGTACCAAGAATAGATAGTAGTGCAGATGCGTCCCGGGAAAGGAGATGCCGAGCAGAGAGTTGGTGCGCCCGAAAGATACGCCCGCGATGTCGATCGGGTCGATCAGGTTGACCCCCTGCGGGCCGTTGGTGATGTTGATCGGCGCGTTGAGGTTGTTCAAAAAAATGCGGATGATCTCGCCGAAGCCCAAGGTCACGATGGCGAGATAGTCGCCGCGCAACCGCAGCGTCGGCGCGCCCAGCACCACGCCGAAGAAAGCGGCCAGCACGGCACCCGCCGGCAGCAGCACCCACCAGGGTAGATGCAGGCCGAAGTGCGGCGAGGCGAGCAGCGCGTACGTGTAGGCGCCCACGGCGTAAAACGCGATGTAGCCCAAATCGAGCAGCCCGGCAAAGCCGACCACGATGTTGAGGCCCAGCGCGAGCATGGTGTACAGCAGCGCGAGGTCGATGACGCGCACCCAGGTGCGCCCGACCGACGCATCCAGCACAAACGGCAGCACGGCGAGCGCTACGCCACTCGACAGCAGACCGAGCCACTTTGCGCGGCGGTCGTGCCGCAACCAATGTGCAAGCTCACGCCATCTCGCGCTCATGCGCGCTCCGATAGCCGCTCGCCCAGCAGACCGGTGGGGCGAAACACGAGGACCATGATCAGCACGAGAAAGGCGAACACGTCCTGGTAGTGGCTGCCGAGGAAGCCGCCGGTGAGATCGCCGATGTAGCCAGCGCCCAGGCTTTCGATCAAACCCAACAGCAGACCCCCGACCATCGCGCCCGGCAGATTGCCGATGCCGCCCAGCACCGCGGCAGTGAACGCTTTCAATCCGAGCACGAACCCCATGTAATAGTGAGCGACGCCGTAATTGCTGCTCACCAGCACCCCGGCCACCGCGGCCAGCGCCGAGCCAATCATGAACGTGGCCGAGATGATGCGGTTGATGTTCACACCCATGAGACCCGCCACCACCGGATTCTCGGCGGTGGCTCGCATCGCGCGGCCCAGTCGAGTGAAGTGCACCAGCCCCATGAGTCCGGCCATGATCAGCGCCGACACCACGATGATGAGAATCTGCACGTTCGTGATGGTGGCGCCGGCCACAGCGTGCGGTGTGGGCGGGATGAGCGCCGGCACCGTGTGGTAGCGCCGCCCCCAGATCAGCATGGCGAGAGTCTGCAGCAGGATCGACACCCCGATGGCCGTGATCAGAGGTGCGAGGCGTGGGGCGCGCCGCAGCGGGCGGTAAGCGATGCGCTCGATGGAGAAGCCCAGCGCCATGCACACGCCGATGGCCACCACCAGCGCGACCACACCCAGCAGCGGCGCCGGCAGACCGAGGTTGGTGCCCAGCAGCAGCTCCACCACCGACAGCGACACCAGCGCGCCCACCATCACCACCTCGCCGTGGGCGAAATTGATCAAGCCGAGAATGCCGTAAACCATCGTGTAGCCCAACGCCACCAGGGCGTACACGCTGCCCAGCACCAGCCCGTTCAGGATCTGCTGGAGAAAGATGTCCATGAAAAACGGCGCCGGAGGCGCCGTTCGTGACTCGACCCGCGCGGGTAGGCGGTGTTCAACGCCGGCCGCTCAGCCGCCGACGGTGTCGAGATACTCCCACTTCCCGCCCTTCGCTTGATAGAGGCTGATGCTGCCGCCCTTGATGTCGCCGTTCTCATCAAATGCAACGTTGCCGGTGACGCCCTGGTAGCTGATGCCGGCAAGGATCGGCAGATACTTGGCGGGATCGGTCGAATCGGCCTTCTTCATCGCTTCGAGCAGGACGTTGGCAGCGTCGTACGCGTACGGAGCGTATAGCTGGATCTCGATGTTGAACTTGGCCTTGTACTTTTCAGCAAACGCTTTGCCGCCCGGCATCTTGTCCAGCGGCACGCCAGGCGAAGACGCGTAGGCGCCTTCGGCGGCATCACCAGCGAGCTTCAGGAACTCGGCCGTCTGCCCGCCGTCGCCGGTGAGGAACTTCGCGCCAATCCCGAGATTCTTGATCTGCTTCATCATCGGCCCGGACTGCGAGTCCATCCCGCCATAGAAGATCAGATCAGGATTCTTGCCCTTGATGCTGGTGAGAATGGCGTTGAAGTCGGTCTTGTCGGTGCCGGTGAACTCCCGCGTCACAACCTGGCCGCCGGCAGCCTTCGCCGCTTTCTCGAATTCGTCCGCCAGACCCTGACCGTAAGCGCTGCGGTCGTCGATGATGGCGATATTCTTCGCACCGAGCTTGTGTACGGCGTAATCGCCCAGCACCTTGCCTTGCTGCGCGTCGTTCGCCATCACGCGAAACGCGGTCTTGAATCCCTGGTGCGTGTACGTGACGTTGGTCGCGGAGGGTGAAATCTGCGCGATGCCGGCATCGTGATAGATCTTCGAAGCCGGAATGGTGGTGCCCGAATTGAGGTGCCCGATCACGCCGGCCACCTTGGCGTCCACCAGCTTCTGCGCGACGATCGGGCCCTGCTTGGGATCGGCCTGGTCGTCTTCGCTTTGCATCGCGAACGTGGCCTTCTTGCCGCCGAGCATGATGTTGGCGGCGTTGGCCTCGTCCAGCGCCAGGCGCACGCCGTTCTCGTTGTCCTTGCCCAGGTGAGCGACCGGGCCAGTCAGCGGCCCGGCATGACCGATCTTGATCGCCTCGTCCTTCTTGCCGCAGCCCGAAAGCACGAGAGCCAGCGCCGCTGCCGCGCCTACAACCGCCGTCTTCAGATGGACTGACAGATCCCCCTCTTTCATGGTGTTGTCCTCGAGAAAAAATGCGGGTCGGTCAAACGGGCGGATTATTCCGCCTCGTCAACGAGTTGTCAAACCGAGCCGGGCGTCTTCGCCAAGTGGAGCCTGGGCGCTCGCCAAAAGAAAAGAGCCGGCGCTCGGCCGGCTCTCTTCACAACTTGTCTCTGGCGACTACTGCAGCGACAGAACCCACTCCACGATGGTCTGGGCATCGGCATCGGGGATGTTGTTGGGCGGCATGGGAATCGGGCCCCATACGCCGCTGCCGCCGGCCTTGACCTTGGCGACGAGCTTCGCTTCTGCACCCTTGTCGCCCTTGTACTTCTTGGCGACTTCGTCGTAGGCGGGGCCCACGAGCTTCTTGTCCACGGCGTGGCACGTCAGACAGTTGTACTTCTGGGCCAGCTGTTTGGCTTTCGCAGCGTCCGGGGCGGCATTTGCACCGCCGAAGACCACCGCACAACCCAAGGCGACGCCAGCGATCAAAATCCGTCTCATCGGGAAATCCCCTTCATTAGTTCGGGTTTAGCGAAGCGAGCGCAATTCTAAAGGCTTTTGCTGGCCTTGGAAACTCGCACCAACCGGCTCATGTGGCGCGCAGCGCCTGCTCCAGCGCGGCCACCTGCTGTATCGGCGGCAGACATTCAACGCCCCGGCATACCCAGGCGTTGACGCCCGCCCGCGCGGGCTTGTCCATTGCAGCGGGTAGACCGGCGATACCATCGGGCAACGCGATCAACAGGGTCGAAGGTGCGTAGCGCTGCGCCAACCCCGCTTGCTCCTGCCAACGCGCAAGCTCGCGGGCTTCTCCGCGAAGAATGACGGTAGTCGGCGGCGCAACATGCTCCGCTAGCGCCACGCACAAGGTTGCGAACGCGCTGGGCTGTTCTCGCATCTGCCCGGCAAACAAGCGCAGCGTGCGTTCGGCTGCCGTGAGATAGCGCGGCTCCCCAACCAGGTGAGCGAGCCGCTGCAGAGCGAGCGCGGCCATGCCGTTGCCCGAAGGCGCTGCGCCGTCCGGCCCGGGTTTGGGGCGCAGAATAAGCGCCTCGTGGTCGCGGCTGGTGAAAAAGAAGCCGCCGTCCGCGCGATCCTCGAAACCCTCGACTAACGCGTCCGCCACCGCGAGCGCGAAGCGCAGATCCTCGGCGCGGAATTCGGCTTGCATCAACTCCAGCGTCGCCGCGAGAAGGAAGGCGTGATCGTCGAGGTAAGCGTTGAGGTGCGCGCGGTCATCCTTGTAGGTCGCCAGCAGGCGTCCGTCACGCCACAGCGTCGCGCGAAGAAAATCCAGCGCACGGCGGGCCGACGCGACCCAGTCTTCGCGTCCGAACACACGACCGGCGTGGGCCATCCCCTCGATCATGAGCGCGTTCCACGACGTCAGGATCTTCTCGTCGCGCCCCGGGCGCACCCGCCGTTCGCGCCCTGCGAACAGCTTTGCTCGAGCCCGCGCAAGCAGGCTCTCGGCCGCATTCAACGACAGTCCGAGCGACGCTGCAGTCTGCTCCAGCGGCTGTGCGATATACAGATGCCAGTGCTCGCCTTCGAAGTTGGGAGCGCGCGTCAAGCCGAAATGCGCGCTCGCCACTACGTACTCGTCCTCGTCGAGCACGCGTGCCGCCTCTTCCCGGCTCCACACGTAGTATTTGCCTTCCACGTGCTCCGAGTCGGCGTCGAGCGACGAGTAGTAGCCGCCTTCCGGCGACTGCATCTCGCGCATCACCCACGCAGCAGTCTGCCCGGTCACACGATGGAACAACTCATCCCGGGTCACGAGCCAGGCATCGGTGTACAACCGCAGCAGCGGCCCGTTGTCGTACAGCATCTTCTCGAAGTGCGGGATCATCCAGCGCTCGTCCACGCTGTAGCGGCAGAATCCGCCGCCGAGCTGGTCGTAGATGCCGCCCTCGGCCATCTTGCGCAACGTGACGAGTGCGACCTGGCGTGCGGCCTCATCGGCGTCCAGCACGCCGCGCCTCAAGGCCAAATCCAGCTCGGCGGGATGCGGAAATTTTGGCGCGCCGCCCAAACCTCCGTGCACCGGATCGAACATGCGCTTGAGCTCGGCCAGCGCAGCTGACATTGGTGCGCTGTCGAGCACCGCTTGTGTCGAGGGTGCCTGCGGAACCGTTTTCCCCAGCAGAGAAACGAGCTCCGCATTCTGCGCGGCAATCGCCTCGCCCTGTTCTCGGTAGATCGCGGCCACTCGCTCGAGCAGGTCGCCGAAGCCGGGCAGGTTGTAGCGCGCGGTCTTGGGAAAGTAGGTGCCGCCGAAGAACGGCCGCTGATCGGGCGTGAGGAACATCGTCAGCGGCCAGCCGCCGCCGCGCCGAGTAAGCATCTGATGAGCGGTCTGGTAGATCTGATCGATGTCGGGCCGCTCCTCCCGATCGACCTTGATGCTGACGAACAGGCGATTCATCGTCGCCGCGATGGTCGAGTCTTCGAAGGACTCGTGCGCCATCACGTGACACCAGTGGCACGCGGAGTAACCGATCGACAACAAGATAGGCTTGTCTTGCTCGCGCGCAAGCCGTAGCGCTTCCTCGCCCCATGGATACCAATCCACGGGGTTGTCCGCATGCTGCTGCAGATAAGGGCTGGTCTGCTGCGCGAGTCGGTTGGGCATAGTCGACGCAGGTGCTGCCGTGTTACAAACCCAATTTGCCCCAGAGCTCATCCACCCGCGCTTTTACGTGGGGGGCCATCGCGATGACGGTGCCCCACTTGCGCGTAGTCTCTCCCGGCCACTTATTAGTAGCGTCGATGCCCAGCTTCGAGCCCAGGCCCGACACCGGGCTGGCGAAGTCGAGATAGTCGATCGGCGTGTTGTTCGCGATGATCGTGTCACGCTCGGGGTCGACGCGCGTGCTGAGCGCCCAGATCACTTCCTTCCAATCGCGCACGTCGACGTCGTCGTCCACCACGACGATGAACTTGGTGTACATGAACTGGCGCAGAAACGACCAGATGCCGAACATGACGCGCTTGGCGTGCCCGGGATATTGCTTGCGCATGCTCGCGACCGCCAGGCGATAGCTGCAAGCCTCGGGCGGCAGATAGAAGTCCACGATCTCTGGAAATTGCCGGGTGAGGAGCGGCACGAACACCTCGTTCAGCGCCACACCCAGCACTGCAGGCTCGTCCGGCGGTTTGCCCGTGTACGTGCTGTGATAGATCGGATCGCGCCGCATGCTGATGCGGTCGATGGTGAAGACCGGAAACTCCTCCTGCTCATTGTAGTAACCGGTGTGATCGCCGAACGGCCCTTCCAGTGCGACCTCGCCGGGCTGGATGTGCCCTTCCAGTACGATCTCGGCGCTCGCCGGCACCTGCAGCTCGGAACTCAGGCATTTCACCAGCTCGGTGCGCGCGCCGCGCAGAAGTCCCGCGAACTGGTATTCGCTCAACGTATCGGGTATCGGCGTGACTGCGGCGAGCATTGTCGCGGGATCGGCGCCGAGCGCCGCAGCGACCGCGAACGGCTGGTCTGGATGAGCGAGGCAATGGTCGCGGAAATCGAGCGCGCCGCCGCGCTGCGGCAGCCAGCGCATGATCACCTTGTTGCGCCCGAGCACCTGCTGGCGATAGATGCCCAGGTTCTGGCGCGCCTTGTTCGGCCCGCGCGTCACAGTCAGCGCCCAAGTGATGAGCGGGCCTGCGTCGCCTGGCCAGCAGGTCTGGATCGGCAGCCGCGACAGATCGACGTCGGCGCCTTCCCACACGATCTCCTGGCACGGCGCGCTGGAGCGCTCCTTCGGTGCCATGTCCAGCACCTTCTTCAGCACCGGCAGCTTGTCCCACGCGTCCTTGAGGCCACGCGGCGGCTCCGGTTCTTTCAGATACGCGAGCAGTTTGCCCACTTCGCGCAGGGCCTCGGCCGATTCCTCGCCCATGCCCATCGCGACGCGCCTGGGCGTCCCGAACAGATTGGCGAGCACGGGGATGCTGTAGCCCTTGGGCCTTTCGAACAGGATCGCAGGGCCGCCCTGCTTGAGACATCGATCGCAGATCTCGGTCATCTCGAGATTGGGCGAAACCTCGACCGCTGTGCGCTTGAGCTCGCCGCGCTGCTCGAGCAGACCGATGAAGGCGCGCAGGTCGTCGTAGCGCATCAGATGACCGGATTGGAGCCGCCGTCCATCGGGATGATCGCTCCGGTCACGTAACTCGCTCGATCCGAGGCGAGAAAAGCGACGACACTAGCGATCTCGTCTGCGCTCGCGTAACGCTGCAGCGGCACGCGGGACTGACCCTGCGTGAGCACCTCGTCTTCCGTCATCTTGCGAGCGGTTGCTTCGAGGCGCAGCGCTTCCTTGACGCGGTCGGTGAGCGTCGCGCCGGGGTTGACGGCGTTGATACGAATCCCTTTCGGTGCGTAC
Organism: Burkholderiales bacterium; assembly: GCA_035499005.1. Taxonomy (GTDB): domain Bacteria; phylum Pseudomonadota; class Gammaproteobacteria; order Burkholderiales; family SHXO01; genus SHXO01. The sequence goes on from DATJZQ010000013.1 coordinate 23,996, forward strand.
ACTTGAGCGAGGCCCACCGTCGCCAGCATCAGCGCCGAGTTGGCGGCGCCGCCCGGCAGGTGGATCGGGCTGGCGACTTTGCCGCCCATGCCGATCACGTTGACCACGCAGCCCGCGGCGCGTGATGCCATGTCGGGCAGCACAGCGTCCATCGCGTGGATGTAGGTGAAGTATTTCGCATCCATGGCCGCGTGCCAGGCGCTCGCGTCGAGATCGTCCGGAAGATAGCGCTTCGCTGCGCCGGCCGAGTTCACCAGGATGTCGATGCCGCCGAGCTTGTCCGTAACCTGGCGCGCCATGTCGCGTGCAGGCTCAGGGCGCGTCAGGTCGGCTGCAACCCAGAGTGTTGCGCCCGACGCGCCAGCCGCGCGCTCCAGATTCTCGCGGCTGCGCGAGGCGATGGCCACCTTGGCCCCCTCGGCGAGAAATGCCCGCGCGCAGGCGAGGCCGATGCCCTTGCTGCCGCCGGTGACCAGAACCACTTTGCCTTCCAGTTCGAGCTTCACTGTTCTCTCCCGTTGCGTGGACTATAGGTGGCGCCCCTGCGAGTGGCAACCATCAACGCGGCGCAGCAACCAGATACGCCAGCGCGATCCCCCCAAACACCGCGGCGCCGACCCAATTGTTGTCGTTGAAGGCGCGGAAACAACTACGCGGATCGCGCCCACGGATCAGCGTGTATTGATACAGCACCAGCACGAGCGCGCACAACAGCCCGGCGTAGTACGGCCAGCCCAACCCAAGCCACCACCCGATGCTGCACATGAGCCCTAAGAACGCGGCGTGGCACAGCATCACCGCGGCGACATCGTAGCGGCCGAACAGGATCGCCGAAGTCCTGATCCCGATCTTGCGGTCGTCCGCGCGATCGACCATCGCGTACTCGGTGTCGTAGGCGATGGTCCAGAATATGTTGGCGAGGAGCAGCACCCAGGCGATGACAGGCAGGCTGTTGGTCTGAGCCGCATACGCCATAGGAATGCCGAATCCGAAAGCTACGCCGAGGTAGGCCTGAGGCAGCGCAAGAAAGCGCTTGGTGAACGGGTAGCTGACAGCGAGAAACAGCCCACAGAAAGACAGCAGCACCACCAGCCGGCCAAGCGGCAGGATCAGAACGAATGCAACGAGGGCGAGCAGCGCGGCGAGAATCCACGCCTCTTTCACGCTCACCAGGCCCGCCGCGAGCGGCCGGTTGCGCGTGCGCTCGACATGCGGGTCGAAGTTGCGGTCGGCGAAATCGTTCACCGCCACGCCGGCCGAGCGCATGAGCAGCGTGCCCAGCGCAAAGATCCAGACGATGCGCCAGTTCGGCCGTCCGTCGGCGCTGAGCCACAGCGCCCATAGCGTCGGCCACAGCAGCAGCAGCGTGCCGATGGGCTTGTCCAGGCGCAGCAGCTTTTCGTACAAGTCCAGCCGCCGCAGGATCGCCGAAACGTTCATGACTACACCACGAGCCGCCAATGTGCTACGACGCTCAGAAAGCATTGAGTCACATCGTGCGGTAATCCGCGAACCGAATCTGAAAACGAGTCATCCCGCTTGTCGCAAACAAGTTGGCTACCAAGCGAAAGCTCCTTATCAAGGATTCGGTTTCCCTTGGCGTCGTGGCGGCTCATTCGAGTGCTCAGAGCTTGGCGCGAAGCTGGATGGCAGTCAGGATCCCCTGCAGGATTGCCCTCGGCGTCGGAGGGCAGCCGGGCACTGCGACGTCCACCGGAATGACATTCGAGACTCGTCCGCAGCTCGCGTAGCTCTCGCCGAAGATGCCTCCGGTACAGCCGCAGTCGCCAATCGCGACGACGAGCTTGGGCTCGGGCGTCGCATCGTAGGTACGCTTGAGCGCCGTTTCCATATTCCGCGACACGGGCCCTGTCACGAGCAGCATATCGGCGTGGCGCGGGCTCGCCACAAAACGGATGCCGAGGCCCTCGAGATTGTGGTACGGATTGTTGGCCGCGTGTATCTCCAGCTCGCATCCGTTGCACGAGCCCGCATCGACGTGGCGGATGGTGAGTGCGCCGGCAAATGAGCGCAGCACGCTGTCTTCCAGCTGCTGCTGCAGCACGCGCAAGCTCTCATCGGCCTCCGGGGGCGACTCGCTCACGATGCCGCTCTGCGCGATCTTCTTCAGGATCTGATACACGTCTGGACCACGCTCACAGGTCTACCCCGCTGTAGCTCAGATTGAACGACTTGTTGATGAGCGGAAAGTCGGGAACGATGTTGTCGATTACCGCGTGTTCGAGCAGCGGCCAGTTCTGCCATGAGGGATCGTGCGGGTGGACGCGCGCCAGCGATCCTCCCGGCCCCGCTTCCAGCGCAACCAGCACTTCACCGCGCCAGCCTTCGACCCAGCCCAGCCCCACGCTGCCCTCGGCCGGAAGGGGCAGGCTTCCGCGAATCTCGCTGTGCGGCAGCCGGTCCAGGATCACCCAGCACAGATCGAGCGACTCCAGAATCTCGTCGAAACGCACCGTCACGCGCGCGGCGACGTCGCCGGTGCGATGCGTCGCCATGCGCACGTCGAGGCTGTCGTACGGTGTGGGCGGGAACTGAGTACGGAGGTCCCAGGACATGCCGCTCGCGCGGCCGGCGAGGCCGCACAAGCCGAGCCGGTCAGCGAGGTCCGGCGCGACCCGCCCGGCACCGATGAAACGGTCCTGCAGCCCGGGATGCTCGTCGTAGATGACTCTGAGGGAACGGATCGCCGTGCGCAGCGCGCCGATCTCGGCGCGCATGGCCTGCGCCCCCGCACTGTCGATGTCGCGCGCAACGCCGCCCGGAACGATCGCGTCCATCAGGTAGCGATGCCCGAACACCGTGTGGTTGAGCCGCAGCACGTCCTCCTTGAGACGGGAGAACTGCGCGAGTCCGAAGGCGAGACCCGCGTCGTTGCCGAGGAACCCGAGGTCACCGAGATGGTTGGCGATGCGCTCGCGCTCCAGCAGCAGCGCGCGCAGCCACTGGGCGCGCTCGGGCGGCGTGGCGAACGCCGCGCCTTCGGCCGCCATGCAGTAGGCCCAGCCGTACGCGACCGTCGAATCTCCGCTCACGCGGCCAGCCAGCCGCGCCGCATCCACGATGCTCATCGACTCGAACAGCTTTTCGACGCCCTTGTGCTTGTAGCCGAGGCGTTCTTCGAGGCGCAGCACGCGCTCGCCGACGATCGAGAAACGGAAGTGGCCCGGCTCGATCGTGCCCGCGTGCACAGGCCCCACCGGAATCTCGTGCACGCCGTCGCCGCGCACCGCGACAAAGGGGTAGTGCTCCGCCGAGGCCTGATGCATCGCCTTCACGTCAAAGCCCTTGCGCAACGGAAATTCGTGCTCAGCCCACGCCCCGTGCCGCAGCCATTGCCGAGCATCGCCGCCCTCGGCACGCACACCGAGCAGGTCGAAGGCCGCGCGCTGCATGCGGTTGGCGGCGGGAAACACGTCGGCGATGCCGGGAAACTCGGGCCGCTGCGCGGAGACAGGCAGCGTCAGCCACACGAGCCCGGAACGGACCGTAAGCGCCATGTGCACCTCGAAGGCATGACGACCGACGATCTCCGAGGCCCACAACGCGACCAGCCGTCCACCCTTCCCGCGCACCTGTTCGGCGAGCGAGCGCCATTGAGCGGCATCGACACCACCGCGCCAGACCGGCATGGCGCCGGGCACAGGGCTCAGCTCGACCGGAAAGTCTTCGATCTGCATATGGGTGCGGTCAGCCGATCATCCGCGCCGCGGCCCGGTACCACTGCGCGAGGTAAGGCGGGATGTAAAGGCCGAGCAGCAAGACCAGCAAGAGGTGCACGAACACCGGCAACAGCGCCGGCGGATGTGGCAGCCGCTGCGCCGTGCTGTCGCCGAATACCATCGCCTGCACTTTGCTGAAGATCGCTGCGAATCCGACGCCGAGCGCCGCCAGCAACAGCGGCGTCGCCCACGGCTGTTCTCGCATGGCGGTGGTGAGGATCAGGAACTCGCTGGCGAACACACCGAAGGGCGGAATGCCGAGGATGGCGATGCTCCCGAGCATCAGGCCCCAGCCGACCGCGGGGCTCACCTGGATCAGCCCGCGGATCTGCGCGATGACCTGCGTCCCGGTCTTCTGCGCTGCATGCCCGACGGCGAAGAAGATGGCCGATTTGGTCAGCGAGTGCGCGGTCATGTGCAGCAGTCCAGCGAACGACGCGACCGGCCCGCCCATGCCGAAAGCAAACGTGATGATGCCCATGTGCTCGATCGACGAGTAGGCAAACAGCCGCTTGACGTCGGTCTGGCGAGACAGGAAAAAAGCGGCGACCAGTGCGGACAGCAGGCCGAAACCCATCATGAGGTTGCCGGCAAGGTGAGAGCCGAGCGCGCCGTCCACCAGCACTTTGTTGCGCACCACCGCGTACAGCGCCACGTTCAGCAGCAGCCCCGACAACACCGCCGAGATTGGCGTCGGGCCCTCGGCGTGCGCATCCGGCAGCCAGTTGTGCAGCGGCACCAGGCCGACTTTCGTCCCGTAGCCGACGAGCAGGAAAACGAAGGCGATGGACAACACGTTCGGCTCGAGCTGGTCGCGCACCGCCTGCAGGTGGGTCCACAGCAGCGCGCCGCCCCCCGCACCCAGCACTTTCTCGGCCGCCAGGTAGAGCAGGATGGTGCCGAACAGCGCCTGTGCGATGCCCACACCGCACAGGATGAAATACTTCCACGCGGCCTCGATCCCAGCCGCGGTGCGATACAGGCTCACCAGCAGAACAGTCGTAAGCGTGGCCGCCTCCATCGCCACCCACAGGATCCCCACATTGTTGGTGGTGAGCGCCAGCAGCATGGTGAACATGAACATCTGGTACATGCTGTGGTAGAGGCGGAGCCGGCCCGCAGTGAGCTTGCCCCGCTCCTGCTCGACGCGCATGTAGACGCGACCGAACAGCGCCGTGGTGAAGCCGACGAAGGCGGTGAGCGCGACCAGAAAAACGTTGAAGGCGTCGACGAAGAACAGCTCGCGCCCGGCTGTCTGCGGTCCCAGGGAGACGATGCGTGCCGTGAGCGCGAGCGCGGCGAGCAGTGTGAGCAGGCTCACCGAGGCATTCAGCTCCGCCGCCCATGGTCGATGCCCCCGGAGCGCCAGCAGCAGCGCTCCAGTCAGCGGCAACCCCAGGACCAGCACGATCTCCGTCACGTCTTTTCCTTCAGCTTCTCGAGGTGATGAATATCCAGGCTGTCGAACGTCTCTCGGATCTGGAAGAAGAAGATGCCGAAGATAAAGGCCCCGACCAGCACGTCCAGCGCGATGCCCAGCTCAACCACCATCGGCATGCCGTAAGTGGCGCTGGTGGCGGCGAAGAACAGGCCATTCTCCATGGCGAGAAAGCCGATCACCTGCGGCACGGCCTTGCGCCGCGTGATCATCATGAGGAACGACAGCAGCACGCTGGCCATCGCCATCCCGAGTGAGCTGCGCGTGATCGTGCCGGCCAGCTGTGAGATGGGCAGCGCCAGATTGAACGCCACGATCACCAGCAGGATGCCCACCAGCATGGTGGTCGGGATGTTGATCAAGGTCTCCACGTCCCAGCGGATGTTCAGACGGTCGATTAGGCGGTGCAGCAGCCACGGCAGCGCGAGCACCTTGATGCCGAGCGTCAGCGCGGCAGAGAAGTACAAGTGAGGCTGGTGGGTAGCGAAGGCCACCACGGCCGTGTTGACCGACAGCACCAGTCCCTGCAGCGCGAACAGGTAGATCAGCCGCAGGATGCGTCGCTGCGAGACCATCGCGAAGGCGATCAACAACAGCAGGCACGCCATGAGATTGATGAGCTGGTGCGTCAAGGGCAGCGTCATCCCGCGCTCCCGAGCAGCAGCCGCGTCAGCATCCCCAGCACAGCGAGCAGGAACGCCATGCCCAGGAATTCGGGCACGCGGAAGATCCGCATCTTCGCCGATACCGTCTCCAGCGCCGCGAGCGCGGCGCCGCCCAGCAGCAGCTTGGCGAGCAGCGCCACCACCGACAGCGGCATCACGCCCCATTGTCCCGCGGCGGCGATGCCCCAGGGCAGAAACAGCGCGATCCCGATGCCGGCATAAGTCATCAGTTTGAGCGCATGCGCCCACTCGAGCAGGGCGAGATGGCGCGCGGAATACTCCAGGATCAGCGCCTCGTGGATCATGGTGAGCTCCAGATGCGTGGCCGGATTGTCCACCGGGATGCGCGCGTTCTCCGCCAGCAGGAGCATGACAAAGGCGACTCCCGCAAAGGCAAGGCTCGGGTAGAGGGTAAGCTCGCGATGAGCCAGCGTCTCGACGATGGTGGTGAGCGCGGTGGACTGGCTGATCAGCGCCGGCGTGAAGAACACCATCAGGAGCGCCGGCTCCGCGAGGCTCGCCACGAACATCTCCCGGCGCGCGCCGAGCGAGCCGAACGCGGTGCCGACGTCCATGGCCGCCAGCGACATCCACACGCGCGCCAGCGCCAGCAGGCCGACCAGCGCGATGACGTCCGCAGCAGGAGAGAAGGGGAGGTCGGTCGCCAGCAGCGGAACGATGCTCACCGCCAGCACCATGCAGCCAAACACTGCGTAAGGCGCGAAACGGAACAGCCACGAGGCGTTGTGCGCCACGACCGCGTCCTTGCGGAACAGCTTCGCGATCACGCGATAGGGCTGCAGCAGACCCGGGCCCGACCTGTTCTGCAGCCATGCACGGCACTGATTGACCCAGCCCACCACGAGCGGCGCCAGCAGCACCGCCAGCAGCGTCTGGAACAGCTGGGAAGCGAGGAAACCCGGGTTCATTGGATGAGGAGCAGCAGCACGAGCAGCGTGGCGAAGCTGTAGATCAGGTACAGGTGGATGCGGCCGTGGTGCACGACGGCGACCAGCGAGGAGACGAATTCCGCAAGCCTGGTCACGGGCACGTAAATCCAGTACCAGAACCGGTCCTCTATCCTTGATCGGTACAGCGGTTGAGCGTCGAACGGGCTCGGCTGCAGGCGCTCCACCTTGAAGAATGCCTCGAAGATCTGCTTGACGGGCTGGCTGAAGCCCTCGGCCGAATCCTGCATGCGGGGCTCGAGCGGACCGAATCCGCAATCCCACGGAGCGGAACGTCGCACGCGCCCGTGATAGAAGCGCCGCACGAGGACAAACGTAGCGAGCACGGTCAGCACGATGCCGAGCAGGAACAGCGGCGCACTGTAGCTGGCACGTTCGGGCTGCAGCGCGGTCAGGAACAACCAGCTCGACCCCTGCGTGGCATCGTGCAGCGTCGCCCCGACCAGCACGCGCGCAATCGGGTCCACCGCGGCGAGCACCAGCGCCGGCAACAGGCCCAGCACGACGCACCACCCCGCCAGCCAGGCGAGGCCCGCGCGCTCCCAGCGATCGGCGTCATGCGCCTGCGCCAGTTCCTCGCGCGGCAGCCCGAGAAATACCACCCCGTAGAACTTGACCATGACGTAGCCCGCCATCGCCACTGCCAGCGCCAGCGCAGCCGTGGCAACCGGAACCAGCATGCTGAGGTAGCTGCTGGGCAGGCTGGGCGAGAACAAGAACGCCTGGAACAGCATCCACTCCGAGGCGAAACCATTGAGCGGCGGCAGGCCGGCGATGGCGAGCGCACCGATCAGCCCCGCTGCCGCAACCCACGGCATGCGGCGAATCAAGCCGCCGAGCTTGCCCAGGCTGCGGTGGCTGGTGGCGTGCATGACCGAACCGGTCACCAGGAACAGCAGGCTCTTGAACAGCGCGTGGTTGAGGCAGTGATACAGCGTGGCTGCGAGCGCCAGGCCAGCCAACACGTTCATGTCGTAGCTGTGGAACAGGGTTGTCAGACCGAAGCCGGCCAGGATGACGCCGAGGTTTTCGATGGATGAGTAAGCGAGCAGGCGCTTCATATCGGTCTGCACGGCCGCGAACAGCGCGCCGAACAGCGCCGTCGCGAGCCCCAGCGACAGCGCTGCGACGCCCCACCACCAGACGCGCGTGTGCAACAGATCGAAGCTCACCCGCAGCAGGCCGTAGATGGCTGTCTTGAGCATCACGCCGCTCAGGAGCCCGGACACTGGAGAGGGCGCCGCGGGATGCGCCTCGGGCAGCCAGACGTGAACGGGCAGAAACCCGGCCTTGGCGCCGAAGCCGAACAGGGCCAAAACAAAAGCGATCGAAGCCCATGGCGGCGACAGGGTGTTGCCGCGCATGGCGTCGAATGTGTAGCTCCACTGGCCGAGCTGCAGCGTCCCGAAGCAGAGCAGGATCGACAGCGCGCCGATGTGCGCGACAATCAAGTAAAGCAGCCCGGCGCTGCGGATCTGCGCGACCCGATGGTCGGTCGTAACTAGAAAATAGGACGCAACCGCCATCGTTTCCCACGCGACCATGAACAGATACGCGTCGTCGGCGAGCAGCACCACCGCCATGCTGGCGAGGAAGACGTGGTACTGCAGACAGATCAGCCGGATGTCGCCGTCGCCGCTCTTCTCGAAGTAGCCCGCGGAGTACAGGGAGACGCCGGTGCTGACCGCGCCGAGCAGCACCAGGAAGAAGGCCGACAGCGAGTCGAGGCGCACATGAAACGGAAGGTCCGGGAGGCCGAACGGCAAGATGAGAGACTGCGGGTCGGCGCCGAGCGTGGTGCAGGCAGCCACGGCGAGCACCAGGCCGCCGAGCGCGCCGAGCGGAAAGAATGCGCGTGCGTGCGCACGCCGGCTCGCCTTGGAGGAAAGCCCGAACAGGCCGACCGCGATCCAGTAGAGCGGCACGGCGAGGACGGCAGCGGCGCTCCAACTAGACACGCAGGTACTCTTGCTTCCCGCCGAGCCAGCGCTGCACGTGCAGATGCGCCCGCTCCGGCCATTTGCGCAGCATCAAGTCCGCGGCGTCGCGCGCTGCTTCGAGCAGATCCAGGTCACGCTCGAGGTCGGCGAAGCGCAGCATGGGCAGGCCGCTCTGTCGAGCGCCGAGCAGCTCGCCGGGACCGCGCATGCGCAGATCGTGACGCGCGACCTCGAAGCCGTCCGAGCTTTCGTAGATGATGCGCAGCCTCTCGCGCGCCGTGTTCGATAAGGAGTTCTGGTAAAGCAGGATGCATGCGCTGCTGTCTGCGCCCCGGCCCACCCGTCCGCGCAGCTGGTGCAGCTGTGCGAGGCCCATGCGTTCGGCATTCTCGATCACCATCAGCGACGCGTTGGGCACATCCACGCCGACCTCGATTACTGTCGTGGCCACCAGCAGCTGTACGGCACCGGATTGGAAAGCCTGCATTACCGCGGCCTTATCGGCGCTGCCGAGCCGACCATGCGCGAGGCCTACGGACAGCTCGGGGAACGTGCGCTTGATCCGATCGAAAGTGTCGAGAGCGGTCTGCAACAGCAAGGCCTCCGACTGTCTGCGGCCGGACCGGGGCCGCCTTGCCCCGGCCGGATCCACAGAGGAGATCCCCGCCTCCCCCTCCTCGATGAGCGGGCACACCCAATAGGCCTGGCGTCCCTCGGAACACGCATCGCGCACGCGCGCGATCACTTCGTCGCGGCGCTTGTCTGACACCAGCTTGGTGATCACCGGGGTGCGCCCCGGCGGCAGCTCGTCGATGACCGACACGTCGAGGTCGGCGTAAAAGCTCATCGCCAGCGTGCGTGGGATGGGCGTGGCGCTCATCATCAGCTGGTGCGGCTGCCCCGCGTCAGCCGCGCCTTTGCGCCGCAGCGCGAGGCGTTGCAACACGCCGAAGCGATGCTGCTCGTCGACGACGGCGAGACCCAGGCGCTTGAAGCGCACCTCGTCCTGGAACAGGGCGTGGGTACCCACCACGATTTTGGTCTCGCCGCGCGCCAGGCTCTCGAGCTGCGCGCGCTTGTTCCCGCGCCGGACACCTCCAGCCAGCCTGGCGACGTCCAGGCCGAGGGGCGACAACCACTGGGAGAATTTCGCATAGTGCTGCTCGGCCAGGATTTCGGTGGGCGCCATGACCGCAACCTGGTAGCCGCTTTCGATCGCCTGCAGCGCCGCGAGCGCGGCGACAATGGTCTTGCCGCTGCCGACGTCGCCTTGCAGCAGCCTCTGCATCGGGTGCGGGCGGGCGAGGTCGGAGCGGATCTCGGCGAGCGTGCGCTGCTGGGCCTTGGTGAGCTTGAACGGCAGTTGCGCGAGCAGTTGCCCGGACAGCCGGGCATGCCGGGTAAGGCGCGGTGCGGCAACGGTCTGACGCTTGCGGTAGTGCATCCGCATGGACAGCTGCTGCGCCAGCAACTCGTCGAACTTGACGCGCTGCCAAGCCGGATGGGTGCGCTCCTCCAGCGCGTCCAGGCGCGCATCCGGCGGCGGGTTGTGCAGGTACGCGACGCTCTGCTTTACCGATGGCAGCCGCAGCGGCGCCATGATCTCCGGCGGAAGCGTGTCGGCGAGATCCGCCGCATGCAGCGCGCGTTGCACCAGACGGCGCAGAACCGCTTGCGACAGGCCGGCAGTCGTGGGGTAAACCGGCGTCAGCGATTGGGGCAGCGTCTCGTCCGCCCGCAGCACACGCACGCGGGGATGAATCATCTCAGCCCCGAAGAAGCCCTTGCGCAGCTCGCCCAGCAACCGCAGCCGCGCGCCCGGAGTGAGCTGCTTGAGGTAACTCGGGTAGAAGTGGAAGAAGCGCAGCTGTACCGGATCCTCGCCGTCGCGCACCCGGCACACGAGCGTACGCTTCGGCCGATACTGGATCAGGGCCTCCTCCACCTCTGCTTCGATCTGCACCGTCTCGCCGGCCGGCGCATCGTGCACACGCACGACCTTGGTTTCATCCTCGTAGCGCAAGGGCAGATGGAAGACGAGATCGAGCTCGCGCCTCACCCCGAGGCGGGTCAGCTTCTGCCGGGCGGCCGCCGACGTACCGGCTATTGCCGACGCCGACGTTGCGTCAAGTGCGGCTTTCACCGACAACGAGTATCGCGTCGATCTCCACCAGAGCGCCGCGCGGCAGCGCCGCAACCGCGACCGCAGCGCGTGCTGGATAGGGCTGCGCAAAATACTGAGCCATCGCTTCGTTCACGCGAGCAAAGTGTCCCATGTCGGTGAGGAACACCGTCACTTTCACGGCGTCATCGAGCGAGGCGCCTGCGGCGGCCGCCACCGCACGCAGATTGCGCAGCACCTGGTGGATCTGTGCGTCCACGCCTTCGGCGAGCGTCATCGTCGCAGGCTGCAACCCGACCTGGCCGGACAGGTAGACGGCGTCGCCGACGCGCACAGCCTGCGAATACGTTCCGATCGCCGGCGGAGCGTCGCTGGTGTGGATGGCTTGCCTGGTCATGAGGAGTCGGCGCGCAACGGTGAAGGGACGGTGGCTGCGCGCCCACACCGAATGGTATGCGCAAACCGCGCCGCCCGCCACTGCCGCTGACGGCCTTTGGAGGCGTGGTAAGATGCGCCGCCGCATTCGTCACGAGACCAGTGCAACCTAATCAAGCTCCCGCGGCACGCGACGCCGCCGCCGAGACGGCCAACGGGAATCACGGCGACATCCACGCCCGCAAGGGAGTGCTCGGACTCGCGGTAGGGGCGGTGGGCGTTGTGTATGGCGATATCGGCACCAGCCCCCTGTACGCCTTCAAGGAATCCTTCGGCGGCGCCCACCACGTGCCGCTGAACCACGACAACGTCCTCGGTATTCTCTCGCTCATTTTCTGGGCGCTGACGGCGATCGTGACGGTGAAGTACGTCGTGTTCATCATGCGCGCGGACAATCGAGGCGAAGGCGGCATCATGGCGCTCATGGCCTTGGTGCGTCGCACCCTGCCGCTTCGCGGCCGCGGCGCCTGGGCGCTGCTGACGCTGGGCATGTTCGGGGCCGCGCTGTTCTATGGCGACGGCATGATCACTCCGGCCATCTCCGTGCTGTCTGCGGTCGAGGGGCTGGAGGTGGCTACTCCGCTGTTCCGTCCCTACATCATCCCAATCACGATCGTCGTTCTCACCGCGCTATTCCTGTTTCAGCAACTCGGAAGCGGCCACGTCGGCAACTTCTTCGGGCCGGTGATGGTGGCCTGGTTCGTCGTTCTTGCTCTGCTCGGCATCACCAACATAGCGCACCAGCCCAGCGTGCTTGCCGCGCTCTATCCAGGCTATGCCGTGCAGTTCTTCAAAGAGGACGGCTGGATGGGCTTCCTGACGCTGGGGGCGGTGTTCCTCGCCGTCACGGGCGCCGAAGCCCTGTATGCGGACATGGGACACTTCGGGAAACGGCCGATCCGGATCGCCTGGCTGTATCTCGTGTTTCCGTCCCTGATCCTCAACTACTTCGGGCAGGGTGCGCTGGTCCTCAACCAGCCCTCGGCCGTCGCCAACCCGTTCTTTCACCTCGCGCCGGACTGGGCCCTGTACCCGATGGTGGCGCTGGCCACCGTAGCTACGGTAATCGCTTCCCAGGCGGTAATCTCGGGCGCGTATTCCCTCACCCGGCAGGCTATCCAGCTCGGCTATTGCCCGCGCCTGATGATCGAGCACACCTCCGAGCGGGAGATCGGACAGGTGTATCTGCCGTGGATCAACTGGAGCCTGTACTTCGCCGTCGTGGGGTTGGTCCTGGGCTTTGGTTCGTCGAGCAACCTTGCCGCCGCCTATGGGATCGCTGTCACAGGGACGATGATCGTCACGACGGTGCTCGCCTACTTCGTGGTGCGGCGCGTGTGGGGCTGGGGCTTGGTCGGCGCGACATCGGTCATCGGCGCGTTCCTGCTGGTGGATATTTCGTTCTTTGCTGCCAACGCGGTGAAGGTGCTGGACGGCGGCTGGTTCCCGCTGGTCGTCGGCGTGGTCGTCTACACGCTCCTGTCCACCTGGAAGCGCGGGAGGGAAGTCCTGTTCGAGCGGCTGCGGCCGGGCGCCATCGCGCTGGAGCCCTTCATACGCAGCATCACGGACCATCCGCCCCTGCGTGTACCCGGCACGGCTGTGTTCCTCACCGCTACGCGCGAGGGCGTGCCGCACGCGCTGCTGCACAATCTAAACCACAACAAGGTGCTGCACGAGCGCGTCGTACTGCTGACGGTACGCGCGGAAGATATTCCGCACGTACCCGACGGCCAGCGCGTGGAGGTCGACCCGCTGGGCCACGAGTTCTACCGGGTTACCGTCCACTACGGATTCAAGGACGAACCGGATCTCCCGCGCGCGTTGGAGCTGAGCCGCGCCAGGGGGCTCGAGTTCAATCTGATGGAGACGTCGTTTTTCCTGAGCCGTCAGACCCTCGTGCCGACCCAGGCTCAGGGCATGGCGCTGTGGCGCGAGAAATTGTTCGCGGCGATGTCGCGCAATTCCGCCAGCGCCACCGCTTTCTTCAAGATTCCGACCAACCGGGTGGTCGAGCTCGGCACCCGCATCGAGCTCTAGAGCACGCTTGATCGTGGGAGACGCACGTCCGCTATGGCCTGATCAGGCACCGAACGCGACGCCCGCTGCAATCGGGACAGCCCGGTGTCAGTAGTCGTCGCGGTCTTCGTCGGCGCCGCGGCGCTCCTCGAATTCCTCTTCGTAGTCCTCGTCGTAGCTGTCGAGGTCCTCGGTGGCCCACTCGCGCTCCTCGATCACGTCGTTGGCGATCTCGTGCACGCGCGATTCGACGTCGGACTTGGCTTCCTGCTCGGCCTTGGCGGTAGGATAGTCACCGTCGACGATCTCGACTTCGACGCCAGCGTGCTCGCCATCGTCGACCGCGATCGCCGCCTTGGGCCACTCCTTGTGGAGTTGCTCGAGCAGGATGTCCTTGAAGGCTTCGTAGTCCTCGTCGGATACCAGGCCAAGCATGTCCCGGTCAGCGTAATAGGTGATGACGAGTTGTCTGCTCATCGACCTCACTCCCTGAGCCTCTGCGCCAACTGGCACCGAGCGCGATCAGCCGTGCAATTCACACCCCAGCCAAGTACCGGCAAAAAGCATAGCACGACGCCATTGCCGCGTCCCTTGTGGTGAACATTTGGCCGCGCGGAGAACGACCCTTCCTGCGTTCTGGCACGATCGATGCGAGGGGTTTCAATACAGGTCGGCCGAGCGCGCCGTCTCAGCTCGGTGAAATGGTCCCTCGGGACCGGGGAGGCTGCAGAATGACCAGAGGAAGCGCGTGGTGGAGACGAGGAGGATCGAACTCCCGACCTTCGCATTGCGAACGCGACGCTCTCCCAGCTGAGCTACGTCCCCACGCTTTCCGGGCGACCGGGTCGCCCCAAGAATTTGATTACCTTGGCACTCTTGGATAGCGCCACGGGCCGCGAGCGGTCGCATATTATACTCAAACGCTGCGCGCGGTAAATCGAGCTTGAGCGCACCAAAACGAGAGCACGCGTGAACCTGAGCGACAAGCCGTACGGCTACAAACGCATCGTCCCCCTGGACCGCGGCGCACGGCTGCGTCTGCCCGAATCGGGCGAGGCGCCGGCCTTCTGCCACCGCCTTCACGCCGTTCCTATCAGCGCCGCCGAGTTCACGGCCGCGGTGCGCGACTATCCGATCGTGTTCGTGCGCCGGAGCGGCCAGAGCGGCCTCGCCTCCGCCTTCACGTCGATGGTCATCCTCGGCATGCACGAGGGCCAGAACCTGTTTGTCATGGCGGACGGGAAGTGGGACCGCCGCACGTACATGCCGGCCTATGTGCGCCGCTACCCGTTTTGCCTCGTGGCGGCGCAAGAGGTGGCTGCGGTCGGCCAGAGCGAACGTCTGATCTGCATCGATCCTGAAGCTGTGGACGAAGCCCAGGGGCGCCCGATGTTCGACGAGCTGGGCGAGCCGCTGCCGCATTGGACGATGATCGAACGCATGCTGCACGAATACGAGGACGACCTCACCCTGACGCGCGACATGTGCAACGCGTTCGCACGCCTGAATCTGCTCGAGCCGTTCACCCTGCGCGCCGAGCTGGTCGGTGGGTTCTCGCTGTCGATGGAGGATCTGTTCCGCGTGAATCGTGAAGCCCTGCTCGAGCTCGGGCACGGAGAACTGCACGACCTCGTGTCCAAGGGCTGGCTGGATCACATCTACGCGCACCTGTTCTCGCAGGACAACTTCCAGCGCCTGTTGAGCCGCCGCAGCTTCTTCGCCGCAGACCCACCCACCAATCCCAAACACTACAACTAGGGACGTTCGAGTTCCTAGAGCCGGACACGGGCGCGGTGCGGGCGATAAGCCCAGACCAGCAGGACGATCCCGCCGATGATCATCGGCACGCTGAGCCACTGTCCCATCGACAGCCCCATCGGAAGCGGCCCAAGGAAGCGATCGGGCTCGCGGGTAAACTCGACCAGGAAGCGCAGCACGCCGTAGCCGAGCAGGAAGACGGCCGATACGGCGCCGAGCGGTCGCGGCTTGCTCGAGTAGACCCACACAATCACGAACAGCAGCGCGCCTTCCAATCCCGCCTCGTACAGCTGCGAGGGATGCCTCGGCAGCGAATCCAAGCTCGGAAAGATCATCGCCCACGGCACTTCGGTCGGACGGCCCCAGAGCTCGGCATTGATGAAGTTGCCGATGCGGCCCGCGCCGAGCCCGAGAGGCGCGAGCGGCGCGAGGAAATCGGTCACCGCAAACCAGTGGCGTCCGGTGCGGTGAGCGAACCACCACATCGCGAGAATGACGCCGAGGAAGCCGCCGTGAAAGGACATGCCGCCCTCCCAGACGTACAGGATGCGGATGGGCTCGTGCATGTACTCTGCGAAGTTGTAGAAGAACACGTAACCCAGCCGCCCGCCCAGCACCACGCCGAGAACACAGTAGAAAAGCAGATCATCCAGGTCGCGCGTGGTCCAGCCCAAGTCGGGACGGGAACGTATGCGCAGCCGCCCGAGCAGCAACCCCGCCACGAAGCCGACCAGGTACATGAGGCCGTACCACCGGACGGAAACCGGACCCAGCTGCAGCGCCACGGGATCGAACTGAGGATGGACCAACATCGGTTTGCCAGATCATCGCGCGGCCTGTCGTCCTTGCCGCAACGGCGGCATTATAAGGGAGGCGGTTCCCGCCGCCCGCGGACCCCGCCCGGAGCGGACCGATGGTCGGTTTGCAGCCACTGGCGCATGCGGGCGCAATAGCGTCACAATCCATCGCTAATTTGCGGTTTAAGGGCAGGAGCACGACATGCTGAGCTGGATCAGAGGGAGGAGATCGGATCATCTCCTCGACGACAAGCAGGGCGCCAACACTCTGCTCGACGAGCTCGCGGGGAAGGACCCGATACCGGCGCTCGAGCTGGTCTCCTCTTATCTCGATGCGGTGAAGACCGCGGAGAACCTCAGGCCTGGACGTGCCTTCGATATCGTCGACCTGCTCGATCGCAGCGGCCGTCCGTTCGAGCGGCGGCTGAACCAGGCCCTGATCGCCGAAGGCCAGCGCCTGACCAAGTTCCAGCAGACGCGGCTTTGGACCACAGTTCACGGCTACTGGACGCAGCTCGCCGAGGGGTACCGCTTCTGCCTGGCCAAGTACGAGGTTGGCGCGGTGGGCGCTTCCGCGCTCAAGCCGCAACTGCCCCGCATCACCTGCCGGGGCATGCGGGCCTGCAGTGCACAGCTGAAATGGACGCTGCTGCGTTACGGCCCGGTCGATCCGCAGGTGTGGCAGGACCTGGGCGGCATGTACCTGCTCGCCGAGTCGTTCGGATTCGCACAGGCGACTCTTGGCATCTACCGCGGCGCGCGTGGCGAGTCCAGCCCCGAGCGCGAGCTGCTGCGCGCTCTCATGCTGGCGGTGTCTTCGCCCGACGGCCTGCTCCCGGCGCAGATCGAAATAGCGGAGCGCGTCATCGCGCAGCTGGCAGGCCTGTTTCGCCTTGCACCGCGGCCCGCGCGCGGTGTGCACTACATCTTCGAGCTGTCGGGTGAGCGCGCGCCCGGGCGGCTGCCCGCCAACTCGCGCCTGACCGCGGGCATGCGCGGCTTCGGCGCGGGCGAGGCCGCTGGCGAAGTCGAGCGGATCATGCAATCCATCGACCGGAATCGCGCGCTACCCGACGATCTGACGCTCGGGGGCGACTATGATCCGACGCTGGTGCAAACTACCCTGCGTCATCTTCTGCGCTATTGGGCGCCAACGTTGCCGCAACGCAAGGAGCGCCGCCGCCGCCACGTCGAGCGCGTAAGCGTCGTGCACGACTACGACGAGGTCGTAGCCAACGTGGGCGGGTTATTTCTCGAATCGCCGTTCGTCAGCAACGACGAGGAGTGGGTGATCGAGAATGAGAGCGTGGGCGGGCTCGGGGCTTTTGTCTCGCAGCCGCACGGCGCCTGGCTCAAGGTGGGCAACCTGATCGGCATCCGGCGCGAGGAGGGCGTGTGCTGGGGCGCTGGAATCGTTAGGCGCGTCACCACCGACGAGCAGACCCACCGTCATATCGGCATCGAAATCCTGGCGCATGGCGGCGCGGCGGTGACTATCCTGCCGGCGTCGACCGGCCCAAAGGATAGCCAGCTCCCGCCGCAGGGCGAGCTGTGCATTCTGCTGCCCTCGGCCGCCGTCCGGACCGGCGAGGCGACGCTGCTCATGCGCGCCGGTCTGTTCTCTCCGTCGCGCAACCTGATCATGCGCGCTTACGATCGTCAGTATCTGCTGCTTCCGCTCGGCCTGCTGGAGGGGAGCGGCGAGTTCGACCTCGCCCACTACCGGATCTTCGAGCAAACGCGTTAGATCCGGCGCTCGTCAGTCCAGCTCGTCGATGTCGCGCGGCCAGCTCTTTTTCAGGAGGCGCGACAGGGTACGGTCGGCGAGCACGCGCCCGCCGGTCTGGCAGCGCGCGCAGTAGTTGGTCTCGTTGTCGGCATAGACGATGCGCTGCACGGGCGCGCCGCACACCGGACACGGCTGGCGATAGCGCCCATGCACGGCCATCCCGTCGCGAAACGCGGTGACCTTCGCCGGAAAAGCGTCCCCGGTTTCCTGCCGCAGCCGCTGTGTCCATTCGGTCAGGGTCTGCTGCGTCGCCTGATACAGGCGCGCCATCTCCTCCTGCGAGAGGCGCGACGTCAGCGCGACCGGCGACAGCTTCGCGCAGTGCAGGATTTCGTCCGAGTAAGCGTTGCCGATCCCGCTCAGGATGTGTGGATCCGTGAGCGCACGCTTGAGCGTATGGTTGTCCGCCGTGAGCCGTGCAGAAAACGCCGCGAGGTCTGCCTGCAGAACATCGAGGCCGCCGGGGTCGAGGCGTTTGAGATTCGCCTCGCCGTGCACGATATGCAGCGACGCTCGACGCCTGGTGCCGGCCTCGGTGAGAACCAGCTGTCCGCTGCTGAATTCGAAGACAGCCAGACGCCGGCGCGGCGGAACCTTGGCCCCGGGCGCAACCCACAGCAGCCGGCCCGCCACCATCAAGTGCAGGACCGCGAACAGCTCGCCTTCGAGCTCGAGCACGATGCGCTTGCCAATGCGGCGCAGCGCGAGGACTCGCTTACCCGGTGCCGCGCTGACGGGCGGATCGACCGAGCGCAGGACGAAGGGGTCGAGGAGCTGCACGCGCTCCAGCCGCTGCCCGACGATTCTCGCTTCCAGCGCCTCGATATAGAGGGTGATGTCGGGCAATTCGGGCATCAGTCAGATCAAACCGCGGAGGCGCAGAGAGCGCAGAGAAGAACAAAACAAGAACGGCAAGATTTGAAGTATGAGCGAGCCGACACGATCGGGGGCAGCTACCCAGGCCATTCCCTGATGGTATTTGAACCGCTGTTGCCGTTCTCCGCGCTCTCTGCGTCTCCGCAGTGCAATGTCTCCTTCTACGGGACTTGCGCGGCGGGCATACGCTGCAGAATGAGATTGGTCTTGGTGTCGAGCCACGGCGTGTCGCGGTTGCGATCGTAGTAGCGCGGCTTCGGCACCATCGCCGCCAGGCGCGCGGCCTCCCACGCATCCAGGTTTGAGGCGCTGCGATTGAAGTAGTAGCGCGCCGCAGCCTCCGCACCGAACACCGCGTTGCCCCATTCGATGCTGTTCAGATAGATCTCGAAGATGCGCTGCTTGCTCATCACCGTCTCGATCATCACCGTGATGATCGCCTCCTGCACTTTGCGCAACGGCGTGCGCCGCCCGGACAGGAAAAGGTTCTTGGCCAGCTGCTGGCTGATGGTGGAGCCGCCGGCCACGATCTTGCCCTTCTTCAGGTTCTTCTCGTAGGCCTTCTGTATGGCGTCCCAGTCGAAGCCTTCGTGCTCCATGAAATTGGCGTCTTCGGCCGCGACCAAGGCGCGCTTGAGGTTGAGCGAGATCTTGTCGTATGTGACCCACTGATGGCGCAGCTTCGCCTCCGGATTGCGTTCCTGCAGCACTTCGAGACGCTCCTCCATGAACGCGCTGGTGGACGGGTTGAACCAGTTCCACCACAGCACGTGCGAGAAGATCCACAACTCGTACAGGAGCACGAGCCCGATGCCCAGCACGAGCGCGCGCCCGAGCCAGCGTCTGAGCCTCCTCTTCATCGCGCCTTGAGCGCTTCGATGACCGGTCGCGTCTGCGGGCGCACACCGCGCCAGACCAGAAAGGATTCGGCCGCCTGCTCCACCAGCATGCCGATCCCGTCCGCCAGCCGCCCGGCACCCTGGCTCAACGCCAGCTCCAGGAACGGCGTCATCCCCTTGCCGTACACCATGTCGTAGGCGAGGCAGTCGCGCGCGAACATGCCCTGCGGCAGGTCGGGCGCGGTGTCGCTCAAACTCGCTGCCGTGCAGTTGACGATCAGGTCGAACTGCTGGGCGGCCAGCTCGGCATAACCACTCGCCCGTATGATCTCGGCCGAGAGGCTGCGTCCGGCGCGCCAGCGTTCCGCCAGCACCTCCGCCTTTTCGACGGTCCGGTTGGCGACGACCAGCCGCGCCGGCTTCTCGTCCAGCAGCGCGCCGAGCGCACCCTGCGCCGCGCCACCCGCCCCCATCACCAGCACATCGCGGCCTTCGATGTGAAAGCCGAGATTCAACTGGATATCGCGCACCAGCCCGACCCCGTCGGTGTTGTCGCCGTAGACCGCGCTGCCCTCGAACTTGAGCGTGTTCACCGCTTGCGCCTCCTGCGCGCGCGCGGAGCACTCGCTCGCGAGCCGGAACGCCTCGAGCTTGAACGGCAGCGTGACATTGAGCCCGATGCCGCCCTCGGCACGAAAGTCTTCGACCGCCGAGGCAAACCGGTCCAGCGGGGCCAGGATCCGCTCGTACACGAGGTCCTGCGCGGTCTGGCGCGCAAACTCCGTGTGTATGAAGGGCGATTTGCTGTGCGCCACCGGGTTGCCGATGACGGCGTAGCGGTCGGTCACAACTAGTTGTCGCTGCTGAGCAGCAGGTCGCTGCGGGTGAAAGCCCAGTTGCGGGTGACGTGCAGAATATCAGCTTCCTTCTTCAGCTCGGCAGGAAAAGGCCGGAACGGACCGGCCAATTGAACGATTCTCTCCACGGCCAGGTCGAGGACAGGCGAACCCGACGAGCGTTCGATCTCGACCTTCTCTACCGTGCCGTCCGCTCTGATCCCTACCGTCACCATCACGACTCCGAACACCCCGTGCCGCTTGGCCTCGCCCGGGAAATTGGCGGTGCCGACGCGCTCGATGCGCTGACGCCACCAGTCCAGATACTCTGCTTCCAGCGCGCTCTGCGTGCGCGCACCCAGGAACTTGCGCCGGGGCAGTCTCTGGTATGCATCCCATTCGCGTGCGATCTGAGCCTCGAGGCGGGCGATCGCCAGCTGCTGGTTGGGCAGATCCGCGACCTGGGGCGCGCGGTTTGGCAAGACCTGCTGGACCGGACGCGTGTTCGGGTGCGCAGCGTTGCTGCCGGCCTCGAGGCGCGTCAGGAGACGATGGGCTTCCATCTCCAGTTGCTGCACGCGCCGGGCAGCCAAAGCCAGCTGCGCGTCGCTCGGCATTTCCGGCAATGCGGGCAAGTTGGTTTTCGCCCGCCGGTTGGCCTCGGTATTGCCGCCGCCATCCAGATTCGCCTGCGCCAGCGCATCGGCCCGCACCGGGCGCGATGCCGTCTTGCTGTTAACCAGCACGACCTCCAAAGGAGCAGCCGTGGTAGCGCGCAACGCGTCCGGAAACTGAAACGTAATCAGCAGCAGAACCGAGTGGAACACCACGGACAGCGCCAGCGCAACGCTGAACGGCCCATGATTGGATAGCGGAAACATCGGGTCCGCGACCGCTTCGGACCGATCGGCCCGGCGGGCAGCCGCGCTGGAAACCGGCAGTGCTGACGAGGCGACAGTCAAGATGATCTATTCTAGGTTGAGAGGGCGGAGTCTGTCCCAGTACACCTTGGGCCGAGCCCCGGGAGCGGCTATCTAACCCGCGCCGACGTACTCGGTGTGGAACGTGAGCTCCAGAAGATCGATATCGGAGATTCTCACTTGGACCTTTACACCGGGCTCCAGCGTCGGCAGCGACATGACCCTTGCCAGGAGCGGGATACGTTCGATCTTGACCAGATTATCCCGAACCACCTCGGCGGTGATGGTCACGTTGGCTTCCTGCAGCAGCCAGCGCAAGCACCAGTAGCGTTCCATGGTGTCCTGGAACTGGGAATAGATGTCGGACGCGATCTCGAAATCGCGCATCACCGACAGCAACTGCTCGCTGCCGGCGGAATAAGGCGCAGGTTCGCCGCGGTGCCAGGCGATGAGCTGGCGCTGGTTCACGAGATCGACGTAGCGCCGGATCGGGGAGCTCGCCCAGATGTACTGGGACACCCCCAGGCCGTGATGCCCTGATGGCACGGTGGACATGCGTACCTTGCCGTCGCTCTGCACGCGGTAGATGCCGGCTACCCCGGCCTGCGCGAGCGCGCGGCCCCACTCGGAGTTGACCAGGATCATGAGCTCCGACACCAGCTTGTCCACCGGTGAGCCGCGCCGCCGCTCGACGATGCGCACGCGCTCGCCGTCGACGTAGAAGTTGTAGTCGAGATTGATCGCCCTCACCGGCTCCGGCCGCCCTCGTCCGGCCTCAAGCACCGTGGCGAGCTCCCAGAGCAGCTTGAGCTCTCGAGCAAATGGAAAATCCGGCAACGCAGTGCTCAGGCTTTCCTCGTTGAACTGCGCCTCGAGCTCCGCATGCCGCAGGTTGGCTGCAATACGCACGCGCTCGAGCACGGTGTGGTTGCCGCGCACGGCGAGGTCGGAGGACATTTCCAGATACAGGGACAAAGCCGGGCAGGTCTGTGCTTCCGCCAGGGAATAGCCCGCGATGACCTCATCCGGCAGCATGGTGATCTTCGCGCCCGGTGTGTAAACGGTTGACAGCCGCGCCGCGGCTTCCTGGTCCAAAGACGATCCGGGCGCCACGCCGAGCGACGGAGCCGCGATGTGGATCCCTATGCGCCAGCCGCCAGGAACGCGGGTGACGGAGAACGCGTCATCGATCTCGGTGGTGGTGCTGTCGTCGATGCTGAAGGCCACCGCGGCCGCGAGCGGCAGCTCGATCGACGGCACGGCGTCCGCGGGCGCGCTGAATCCGGTCCCGTGCGGGAAATGCTCGAACAGGAAGCGATCGAAATGATAGTCCCGGGTCGAGGCGATGGCACCGCACTTTTCGAGCAGCCGCAGCGGCGAAAGTTTGAGTTTGGCAGATGCTTCTTCGAGCGCCTTGACCTCGACGGTGCTGCGGTCGGGTTTGTACAGCAACTGCGGCAGCCGCGTTCGAAGCGCTTCGGGCAGCTCGAAGCGCTGCAATTGCTCGACGTACTGCGCCTGCAGCAGCGCCTGCTGGCGTTTGCGCTCGACGCTGGCGAGCGCGGCCTTGAGCGCGTCGGGCGGCGCCGGCCGGTAGCGCCCCTTGCCTTTCTTGTAGAAGTACATCGGCGCGCCATGCAGGCGCAGCAGAACAGCCGCTGCCTCGCGCGCATTCGGCTGACGGCCGAAGTACTCGCGCGCCAGAGTCTCGTAGGAAAACTCTTCCTGTGCGCAGCATTCCCACAGAAAATCGAGGTCGATGCCGACCGCGGCCTCCTGCGCGCCCTCCATGAAGCCGGACAGGGGTTCGACGAAGCGGAACACAACGTTCGAGGTCTTGACCTTGCTGCGCTTGCCATGCGGCGCCTCGACCTGAAGGGAGGTGTCGTGGTCGGCGAGGATGGCGCCGATCTTGAAGGCGCCCTCCTCCTCGTAGAAGACATTCATAGCCCCGACAACCCAGCTCTCAACGCATCCCGGCAAAGTCCAGCACGCTGTCCATGTAGCCGGCGAACGTGCTGAATCCGTGGTCGCCACCGGGTACGACCAGCTGCTTCGCGCCGGCGTATTTGCGTTCAGCCACGCGATAGTCGAGCACCTCGTCACCGGTTGTCACCATGAGGTAATAGCGCTCCGCGCGGGTGGGCTGGTCCACCTCCAGCGCCCGCAGCTCGTCGAGGTGTTGCTCGGTCAGCTCGTAGGCCGCGCCGGTGTAAAGGTTGCGCTGCGGACCCAGATAGGCGCGCAACCCCTCGTATGGCTTCACCGCCGGGTTGACCAGCACCGCGCGCACGCCAAACCGCTCAGCCAGATAAGTCGCGTAGTAGCCGCCGAGCGAGCTGCCCACGAGCGTCACCCGCTTGGGCTCCGCCACGCGCAGAGTGTCCTCGACCAGCGCGATGGCCCGGGCCGGGCGGTCTGGCAACGCCGGGCAGGAGAATTCGCCCGCCTTTCCTAATTCTTCCAGCCGGCGCTCGAGGAGCTGCGCCTTGTGTGACGCGGGTGAGCTGTTGAAGCCGTGCAGGTAAACGAGCATCACGCGATCTCCTTCGCGTGCTGCGCGAGATAGCGCCTGCGCACCGGCTTCAACACCGACAGCGCCAGAGCAGCGGTGGCAAAGTTCATCGCGATGACAACGGCAAATACGCCGGTCCAGCTGCCCGTGCGCTGATACAGGAGCGCTGCCAGCGGACCCCCGAGGATCGAACCCACGCCCTGCGCCATGTAAAGAAGCCCGTAGTTCGTGGTGGCGTGGCGCGAGCCGAACGTGTCGGTCAGAGTGGAGGGGAACAGCGAGAAGATCTCGCCCCACCCGAAGAAGACGAGGCCCGACAGCAGCACGAACAACACGGCGTTGTCCCTCGTGACAAGCCACGCCGTCATGGCTACGCCTTCGAGCGCAAAAGCGATGAACATCGTGTTCTCGCGCCCGATCCGGTCGGATACCCAGCCGAAGAACGGCCGCGTCAGGCCATTCGTGACGCGGTCGAGGGTCAGGGCAAGCGGCAGCGCGCTGAGTCCGAAAACCGCCACCTCGGCCACCCCGAAATCGCGCGCGAAAGCACCCATCTGCGAGATCACCATCAGCCCGGAGGTAGACATCATGGTCATCATCGCGAACAGGAGCCAGAAGATCGGCGACCGGAGCACGGCTCCCGGCGTCGTGTCCGCCCCGAGCCCTTGTTTCTGAAACGAGGCCAGGGTCCGGCCGTATGCGGGCGGCGGGCTCCGCAGCGCCAGCGCCGCCAGGAGTCCGACGGCGCCGAACACGATCCCATAGACGACCAGGGTGTGCTGATAGCCGGATTGTGCGATCCCGGTCGAGATGGGAAAGGTGGTGAATACCGCACCCATGCCATAACCCGCGGCGACTGCGCCCGCGGCGAGACCGCGCCTGTCGGGAAACCACTTCACCATGAGGCCGATCACCCCGATGTAGATGATTCCGGTGCCGACGCCCCCGAACAAACCGTAGGTCAGGTACAGCGACACGACGTCGGTCGCGCGCGCAGCCAGCACCCAGCTCGCTCCTGTCAAGAGTGCGCCGAGCGACAGCAGACGCTTGGGGCCGAATCTCTCGATCAGGAACCCCTGCAGCGGGGCAAGAAAAGTCTGCAGCACGATGAGGATGGAGAAAGTGACCTGCAGCTGTGCCAGGGTCGCACCCAGCGCGTGCGCCAGCGGCTTGGTGAACAGCGCCCACACGTACTGCGGGCTCGAGATCGACATCATGCACACCACGCCGAGCGCGAGCTGGACCCAGCGCGTTCCCGCGCGCGGCGAGACGGCAGTGTGTGTCGCCAAACTTGGCGACGTGGCTTCCGGTTGCATCGCGCCGCCTACGCGCCAGCCAGCGCCTGCAGCAGCTTGGCATGAAGGCCGCCGAAGCCGCCGTTGCTCATCACCAGCACGTGATCTCCGGGGCCCGAGGCCGCCACGATGGCGTCGACCAGCGCGTTTATGTCGTCGTAGCAGGCTGCCTTGGCGCCCAGTGGCGCCAGTGCGCCCTGCGCGTCCCAGCCGATGCCGCCGGTATAGCAAAACACGAGTTGAGCGTCCGCCAGGCTGGGCGCAAGGCTGTCCTTCATCACCCCGAGCTTCATCGTAGCGGAGCGCGGCTCGAGCACGGCAAGGATCCTCGCCTTTCCGACTTGGGCGCGCAGGCCCGCCAGCGTGAGGTGGATCGCCGTCGGGTGGTGGGCGAAATCGTCGTACACCGTCACATCCTTGACGACGCCCCGCACCTCCATGCGGCGCTTGACGTTCTTGAAGCGCCCCAGGGCCTCGATCCCTTGCGTGACGGGAACGCCGGCGTGGCGCGCGGCGGCCAGGGCGGCGAGCGCATTGAGCCGATTGTGCTCGCCCAGCAGTTCCCAACGAACCGTCCCCTGCGGCACACCACGGAGGCGCACCTCGAATTCACCGCCAGCGGCCGGATCGCTCGCCGACCAGCCCTCATCCACGCCCAGCCGTTCGACCGGTGTCCAGCACCCCCGCTCCAGCACCCGCTGCATGCTCTGCTCCCGACCATTGGCGGCGATGAGCCCGTTGCGCGCAATGGTGCGCACGAGGTGATGGAACTGCGTTTCGATGGCGGCGAGATCCGGGAAGATGTCGGCGTGGTCGTACTCCAGGTTGTTGAGCACGGCCGTGCGTGGGTGGTAGTGGACAAACTTGGAGCGCTTATCGAAAAACGCGGTGTCATATTCGTCGGCTTCGATGACGAAGAACGGCGTTTCGGTCAAGCGTGCCGAGACACCGAAATTCTCTGGCACGCCGCCGATCAGGAACCCGGGCGCGAGCCCGGCATCCTCGAGGACCCATGCCAGCATCGCGCTGGTGGTGGTCTTGCCGTGAGTGCCGGCAACGGCCAGCACCCATCGGTCGTGCAGCACCTGCTCGTAGAGCCACTGCGGCCCCGAGATGTAAGACAGGTTGCGCTCGAGGATCTCTTCGACCAGCGGATTGCCGCGCGAAACCACGTTGCCGATCACGAACAGATCCGGCTCGAGCTCGACCTGCCTGGGATCCCAGCCTTCCGTCAATCGAATGCCCTGCGACTCGAGTTGCGTGCTCATCGGCGGATAGACGTTGGCGTCGCAGCCGGTGACTTCGTGCCCGGCATGCTTCGCGATCACCGCGATGCCGCCCATGAACGTGCCGCAGATGCCTAGGATGTGGATGTGCATATCAAATCGTTCTTAACCGCAGAGGCGCAGAGAGCGCGGAGAAAGACTATTTCCGAAATAAATCTCGCATCGCCCAAATAAGAACAAAACCGCGAGCACCTTTGCATGGTGATGCTCTTGGCTTCTTGCGTTTCGCCCTTCTCTGCGCCCTCTGCGCCTCCGGGGTTAGTCAGCAGTAAAGAAGTGGGCGAGAGCCGCGGTGGCGATGCTCTCTCCCCATTCCTGCGCGAAATGCCCGGCCTCGGGCACTTCCATCGGCGCGGGACAACCGCGGATCTGGCCGTGCAGCGCACGCATGACCGGAGGACCGAGCACGGGGTCGCGCATGCCGATGGCCATGAAGCTCTGGCCGCTCCAGCGCGTGCGCAGCCATTCGCGCGCCTCGCGAGAAGTCGCCGCGCCGGGCGCATCCGGACGATCCGGGACCAGGTTCGGAAAGCGCCTCACCCCAGCCTTGTAGCGCGCGTCCGGGTAGGGCGCGTCGTAAGCAGCGCATTCGGCCGGCGTGAGTTGCGGACAGGCCCGCCCGAGCAGCTTGCCCACCGCCATGTCGGGGTTCTTGTTAGACCAGTCTCGCCAGGCGAGAAAGCCCTCCGGCAAGGGTTGATCTCCGGTGCCGAGCGCCGTGTTCATCACGAGCAGCCGCGTGATGCGCTCGGGCAGCGCCATCGGCAGCGTCAATCCAAGCAGCCCGCCCCAGTCCTGCACCACGAGGCAGGCGTTGCGCACATCGAGGGCCTCGAAGAACGCGAGCAGCGCGTCGCGGTGGAAGTCGAACGTGTAAAGCGACTCGTCCACCGGTTTGTCGGAGCGGCCGAAACCGAACAGGTCGGGGGCCAGAATCCGATGGCCCGCCCGCTCGAACACCGGGATCATCCGGCGGAACAGATAGCTCCACGTCGGCTGGCCGTGCAGACACACGAACACCGATTCCGCGGCAGGGTCTCCCGCGTCGACGTAGTGCATGCGCAGCCCCTCGAAACCGCGCAGCGGCGCGAGGTAGTGCGCGGGATAGGGAAATCCCGGAAGGATCGCGAATCGATCGTCCGCGGTGCGCAGGGCAGAGATCATCGGCTCAATCGCAGGGGAGGCGGCATTCTACAGCAGCCGGCTCAGGTCCCCGCCACGGAAGCCTTCGAGGGGACGATCGATGCCGCGTCCCAGTGCGACCACCTTGAACAGCTCTCCCATTTCGGCTGGGCTCAGCAGTTTTTGCGCCTGTGCTGCAAGCGGCAAATACGCGGCTGCGTCCTCTGCGGAGGTCAGCGTCATCAGGTCGGTGATGCCGAGGTTCACGAGAAAATGCGACTGCGTCGTATAGCCGAATAGCTCGAGCCCGGCGCCGGTCGCGGCCCGGGTCACCGCGGTGAAATCGACGTGACTGGTGATGTCCTGCAGTCCAGGCAGGAAAAACGGATCGTCGTGGGCGCGATGCCGGAAGTGGCACATGAGCGTGCCGCGGTTGCGCTGCGGGTGGTAGTACTCGCGCTCGCCGAAGCCGTAGTCGATCACGAGCAGGATGCCGCATTCGAGCATGCCGCCGATCGCTGCGACCAGCGCCGGTCCGGCTGTAGCCAGTTCGCTGAGGTAGGGCGCGGGTGGATCGAGGCGGCGCGCTTCCGCAAGCAGCCCGCGGTCGTTTGCCGTCCGTTCGTCCCACACGAATCGACCGCCAGACCAGACGACGCCGCGCTCGTGAATGCCGTTTTCGCTCCACGATACGAGGTGCACGGGCAGCGCATCGAGCACTTCATTGCACACGACAGCGCCGCGGAAAGTCTGCGGCAGCCGATCGATCCAGCTCACGCGCGATGCCAGTCGCTCGGGTAGGCTCCGCAGGCGCTGCCTTTGCCGCTCGGCGAGCTCGGCGCTCACCTCGAGGATCAGATAGCGGTCAGGCAACGCTCCCGCCATGTCCAGCGCTCGCAGGACCTCTTCAGCCAAGCGCCCCGAACCGGCGCCCAGCTCGAGCACGTTGCCGGCGCTGAGCGAGACGATATCGCCGATCTGCCGGGCAAGCGTGCGGCCGTAGAGAGGCGAGAGCTCGGGGGCGGTGACGAAGTCGCCGGCTGCGCCGAGCTTGGTGGCGCCACCGCTGTAGTAGCCCAGCCCCGGGGCATACAGCGCGAGCTGCATGAAACTGTCGAAGCCGATCCAGCCTTGCGAGCGCGCGATCTCCGCGCAGATCAGCTCGACCAGCCTGCGGCTGTGAGCGAGCGCAGCCGCGTCTAGGCGGGGTAGTTCAAGCTCGGGAAGCTGGTCGGGCGGGAGAGACAATTCGGCTAGAATTCTACTGGACTCGCGGGATCGGGGACTCGCTCACGGGCATGGATGACAAAGTCGTACTGATCACCGGAGGCGCGCGCCGCGTCGGCGCTGCGACCTGCCGCCTGCTGCACGCAGCCGGCGCCCGTCTGATGCTGCACTATCGCACCTCTGCAAACGAAGCGCGCGCGCTGCAGGCCGAGCTGAACGGCGCTCGACCGGATTCGGTTGCGCTGGTGCAGGCGGACCTGCTCAACCTGTCGCTGCTGCCAAGCACGGTCAACGAGACGGTCAACCGCTTCGGGCGGCTGGACGCCCTCGTCAACAACGCCTCCAGTTTCCATCCGACGCCAATCGGGGAGATCACCGAGCAGGCCTGGGATGACCTGGTGGGGACCAATCTCAAGAGCCCGCTGTTTCTGTCGCAGGCCGCCGCGCCGCATCTCAAGCGCACGCATGGCTGCATCGTGAACATCGTCGACATCCACGCCGACCGCCCGATGCGCAACTACGCAGTCTACAGCGTGGCCAAAGGCGGGCTGCTCGCGCTGACCCGCGCACTCGCGTCCGACCTTGGACCCGACGTGCGAGTGAACGGGGTCTCCCCGGGACCCATCCTGTGGCCCGAGGACGAGCGCTGGTCGGATGATCTCGCGCGCCAGCGGATCATCCACACCACGCTGCTCAAGCGCATGGGCGAACCCGAGGACGTCGCGCGCGCCGTGCGCTTCTTGATCTACGACTCACCCTACATCACTGGCCAGGTCATCGCCGTGGACGGCGGCCGCAGCATCCATTTGTGAGCAGAGCATGGGAACGCAGAAAGACAAGTACGAAACGAACAAGCTCAAGAAGAGGCTGCGCCGCCAGGTCGGCGCGGCAATCGCCGACTACGACATGATCGGCCCCGGCGACCGCGTGATGGTTTGCGTCTCCGGCGGCAAGGACAGCTACGCCTTGCTCGATATCCTGCTCGGTCTGCGCGGACACGCCCGGGTGGATTTCGAGGTCGTCGCTTTCCATCTGGACCAACGGCATCCGGGTTATCCGCGGGAAGTGCTGCCTGACTACCTGAGCGCACTTGGCATCCCGTTTCGGGTCGCGCAGCAGGACACGTACAGCGTCGTCAAGCGCGTGATCCCCGAGGGGAAAACGATGTGCGGCCTGTGTTCACGCCTGCGGCGCGGTGTGATCTACCGCGTGGCCAAGGAAATGGGCGCAACGCGTATCGCGCTGGGCCACCACCGCAACGACATCCTGGAAACCTTTTTCCTCAACCTGTTCTTCGCCGGCAAGCTGAAGGCGATGCCGCCTAAGCTCACGAGCGACAGCGGGGAGCACATCGTGATCCGGCCGCTGGCCTATGTCGCCGAGGAGGATCTGACCGCGTACGCCGAGGTGCAGCGCTTTCCCATCATTCCCTGTGACTTGTGCGGGTCTCAGGAAACACTTCAGCGCCAGCAGGTCAAGGCGATGCTGCACGAATGGGCTCGCAGGTATCCCGGGCGCATCGAGACCATGTTCAACAGCCTGGCTCACGTGAACCCGTCCCACCTGCTCGACCCCAGCCTGTTCAACTTCTTCGGCCTGGAGGCAGTGGGCCGCCCGGTGCTGGAGGGCGACGCCGCGTTCTATGAGGAACCGATGACCGACACAGTCATTCCCGTACGCCGGGTGGACGCCGTCTGACGGGAGGCAGAGATGCACATCGTGAACTTCACTCCGTTTTCCGCGCTCATCGGCGGTGCCCTCATCGGGCTGGCTGCCGCCCTGTTGTGGTGGACGCTGGGGCGCATCGCCGGTGTCAGCACCATCCTGGGGAACGCGCTGACCGAACGCGGATCCGACAGCGGCTGGCGCTTCGCGTTTCTGGCCGGTCTGCTGGCAGCGGGTCTCGGCGCTGTTCTCTTCTTCCCCGGGGCGGTTCATCTCGATCTCGCGGCTGGTGGCGGACAGCTGGTGGTCGCGGGCTTGCTGGTGGGAGTCGGTACGCAGATGGGCAGCGGATGCACGAGTGGACACGGCGTATGCGGCATCGGACGGCTCTCCGCGCGCTCGATCGTGGCGACGCTGTCCTTCATGGTGAGCGGCATGCTCACTGTATCCGTCGTGAAGCATCTGCTATGAAACGCTGCGTCATCGCGTTTCTGAGCGGCCTCGTGTTCGGCATCGGACTGATCGTGTCGCAGATGTCCAACCCGGCCAAAGTGATCGGGTTCCTCGACATCACGGGGAGCTGGGACCCAAGTCTGGCGCTGGTGATGGCGGGAGCCCTGGCGGTGTTCGGTACCGTCTACTGGTCGATCAGGGGGGCCGGAGCCCCGCTGATGGCGGAGCGGTTCGTAGCGCCGACCGAGACCAGGATCGACCGGCCTTTGCTCGCGGGGTCGCTGATGTTCGGAGTGGGCTGGGGACTGTCGGGCTTCTGCCCGGGGCCCGCGATCGTCAGCACCACCTTCGGTAACCCGCTTGTCTGGCTGTTCGTGGCGGGGATGATCGCGGGCATGCTCCTGTATCGCTTCCTCTCCGGACGGCGGGTGATGACCGGCGCGCCTCGCTCCGTGTGAGCGCTTGCGTCCAGTCTAAGTCAGGCTACTTCTCGACTCTCTGAATGTAAGCGCAGGTGGCAGAGAGAAGGGGCAGGTCCGTCCGGCCTCCTCTCGGTGGATTGTTTCAAGCTCGTCTTGTCAAACTCAATTTGATAAGGCAGACTTTCATTTCTTCACCACCGAGTACCTCATGAACTGCGCTGAGCGGCTCGTCACCCTGTTTGGGAGCCAGGCGGAGGTCGCCCGACGCTTTCGCGTCGATCGCGCGCTCGTCAGCAACTGGGTCAAGTCGGGCTACGTTCCCTCGCGCTGGGCCGTGGAGGTCGAGCGTCTCACCGATGGAGCGGTCGCAGCGGTGGAGGTCTTGAACGAAGCCAACGCGCGCAAGCCGATCAGACTCAAGTCGCGCGGCGAAGAAGACAGCCTTTTTGGACCCTCGCTAACGGGAAACGACACGATGAACCCCTTTGTTCCAGCCCGAAGAATTCATTCTTTCCACCCGCCACAGCGCACTCTGATGGGTCCGGGCCCGTCCGAGATCAACCCGCGAGTCATGGCGGCGATGAGCCTGCCCGCGATCGGTTACCTCGACCCGGTGTTCGTCGAGATGATGGAGGAGTTGAAAGCGCTGCTGCGCTACGCGTTCCAGACCAGGAACGCGCTCACCTTCCCGGTGTCGGGACCTGGCTCGGTGGGGATGGAGTACTGCTTCGTGAACCTCGTCGCGCCGGGCGACAAGGTCGTCGTCTGCCGCAACGGCGTATTCGGCGGGCGCATGATCGAGAACGTCGAGCGCTGCGGCGCCGTGCCCGTGGTCGTGGAGGACGCGTGGGGCGAGCCCGTTGATCCGAACAAGCTCGAAGACACGCTGAAGAAGAATCCGGATGTGCGCCTGGTCGCATTCGTCCACGCGGAAACATCGACCGGCGTGCAATCCGATGCCAAGACCCTGGTCGACACCGCGCACCGGCACAACGCGCTCACCATTGTGGACGCGGTCACCTCACTGGCCGGCACGCCGGTGCTGGTCGATGAGTGGAACGTGGACGCGATCTACTCGGCGAGCCAGAAATGCCTGTCGTGCACGCCGGGCCTGTCGCCGGTGTCGTTCAGCGATCGCGTGGTCGAATACGTGAAGTCGCGCAAGGACAAGATCCATAGCTGGTTCATGGACATGAATCTGCTGCTCGGCTACTGGGGCGCAACCACGCGCACCTATCATCACACCGCGCCGACGAACAGCTTGTACGCGCTGCACGAAGCGCTGCTGATCCTGAAAGAGGAGGGCATCGAGAACGCGTGGGCGCGCCACCAGCGCCATCACCTGGCGCTCAAGGCCGGCCTCGAGGCGATGGGGCTCAAGTACCTGGTCAAGGAGGGCGCACGCCTGCCGCAGATGAATGCCGTGCACGTGCCCGACGCCATCCAGGAGCGCGAGGCCGAGGTGCGCCGCACCCTGCTGAGCGAGTTCAATCTCGAAGTGGGCGCCGGTCTGGGCCCGCTCGCCGGAAAGATCTGGCGCGTGGGGATCATGGGCTATTCGTGCAAACCGGAAAACGTGATGCTGTTTCTGTCGGCGCTGGGCTCAGTGCTGTCCGATATGGGCCTCCCGATCCACGTCGGCGAAGCGGAGGCAGCGGCCCATCAGGCTTACGCGCAGCTGCACACCAGAGCCGCGCAGCAGAAGAAGCGCATGGTGGCCTAGGACAAGCCGAGCCGCTGCCAGATCGTGCTGGTTGGACCAGCCCGGTTGAGCGTGTAGAAATGCAATCCCGGCGCGCCGCCGCGGAGCAGCTGATCGCAGAGCTGTGTCAGCACATCGAGGCCGAATGAGCGAATCGACGCGCTGTCGTCGCCGAGCCCCTCGAGCTTGCGGCGGATCCAGCGCGGGATCTCCGCACCGCAGGCGTCGGAGAACCGGCACAGCTGCGAAAAGCGGTTGATGGGCATCACGCCGGGGACGATCGGGACCGCGACACCGGCCGCCTGGCATTCGTCCACGAAGGCGAAATAGGCGTCAGGGTTGTAGAAGTACTGCGTGATCGCCGAGTCGGCGCCGGCCTCGACCTTGCGCTTGAAGTTGGCCAGATCCTCCTGCGCCGAGCGCGCCTGCGGATGGTACTCGGGATAGGCGGCCACCTCGATGTGGAACGCAGTCCCGAATTCCTGGCGGATGAACGCGACCAGCTCGCTGGCGAAGCGAAACTCGCCCGCCTCGACCATCCCGGACGGCATGTCCCCGCGCAATGCGACAACGCGTTTGATGCCGGCCTCACGGTAGCGCTGCAGCATCTCGCGCACCGACGCCCGCGTGGAGGCGATGCACGACACATGCGGCGCGGCCTCGTGCCCTTCGGCCTGAATCTCCAGCACCGCGTCCATGGTGCGCTCGCGCGTGGAGCCGCCGGCGCCGAACGTCACCGAAAAAAACGCAGGCCTGAGCTGCGCCAGCTGGCGGCGCGTGACGCGCAGGTTCTCGACCCCTTCAGCGGTTTGCGGGGGAAAGAACTCGAACGAGAACGTCCGCGCCGGGCGTGGCGCGCGACTGGCTGACACCGGGCTTAGTACCGATAGTGCTCGGGCTTGTAGGGCCCTTCCTTCGCCACTCCGATATAGCGCGCCTGCTTGTCCGACAATTCGGTGAGCGTCGCGCCGAGCTTCGTGAGCTGCAGGCGCGCTACCTTTTCGTCGAGGTGCTTGGGCAGCGTGTACACGCCCACCGGATAGCGAGCAGGGTTGGTCCACAGCTCGATCTGCGCGATGACCTGATTGGCGAACGACGAAGACATGACGTAGCTCGGGTGGCCCGTGCCGCAGCCCAGGTTCACCAGCCGCCCTTCCGCCAGCAGGATGATGCGCTTGCCGTCGGGGAATATGACGTGGTCGACCTGCGGCTTGATGTTCTCCCACTTGCAGGCCTTGAGCCCGGCCACGTCGATCTCGTTGTCGAAGTGGCCGATGTTGCACACGATCGCCTCGTTCTTCATGCGCTTCATGTGCGCGAGCGTGATGATGTCGATGTTGCCGGTGGCCGTGACGAAGATGTCCGCTTTGTCGCAGGCGTAATCCATGGTCACAACCCGGTATCCCTCCATCGCCGCCTGCAGCGCGCAAATCGGATCGATTTCGGTGACCCAGACCTGAGCTGACAGCGCGCGCAGCGCCTGGGCTGAGCCCTTGCCCACATCGCCATAGCCAGCGACTAGGGCGACCTTGCCGGCGATCATGACGTCCGTGGCGCGCTTGATACCGTCCACCAGCGACTCGCGGCAGCCATAGAGATTGTCGAATTTCGACTTCGTCACCGAGTCGTTGACGTTGATAGCGGGGAAGCCGAGCTGTTTATTCTGGGCCATCTGATAGAGGCGCTTGACCCCGGTGGTGGTCTCTTCGGTAACGCCCCGAATGTTCGCCTTGATGCGCGAGTAGTACTTCGGGTTGCTGTCCAGCCGCCTGCGGATCGCAGTGAACAGCGCGCTCTCCTCGTCGTTAGCTGGGTGAGTGATGCAGGCGGGTTCGGTTTCGGCGCGCGTCCCCAGATGCACGAGCAGCGTGGCGTCGCCGCCATCGTCCAGGATCATGTTCGGGGTTCCGCCATCCGCCCACTCGAAGATCCGGTGGGTGAATTCCCAATACTCGTCCAGGCTCTCGCCTTTGTAGGCGAACACCGGCGTCCCGCCGACGGCGATTGCGGCGGCGGCGTGATCCTGAGTGGAGTAGATGTTGCAGGAAGCCCAGCGGACATCCGCGCCCAAGGCCTTGAGCGTCTCGATCAGGACCGCGGTCTGGATCGTCATGTGCAGCGAGCCCGCGATGCGTGCGCCGCGCAGCGGCTGCAGCGCGGCGAACTCGTCGCGGATCGCCATCAGGCCCGGCATTTCAGTCTGGGCGATGGCGATCTCTTTGCGGCCCCAGTCGGCCAATGATAGATCGGCAACGCGGAAATCGCCGGACAGCTTCGGTTGCAATACAGCGCTCATCACGCCCTCCTTTCGGTTCCGAAAAAAGTTCGTGAGCGCCGTTGCAGGGAGAACCCCTGAGCCTGGCGGGGGCACTGGCATTCAGCCGCCCGTTGCAACGCTCCTCAGGGAACAGAAATTATAGGCGATGGGGCCGCCAGCGCCAACCCCTGGGCCGAGTTGACTTGAGTGCTACGCGTGGACCACGCCCGCGCCGGCGTCGGCGCGCAGTGCTTCGACCTTGTCCATGTTCTCCCAGCTGAACTCAGGCTCGTCGCGGCCGAAGTGACCGTAAGCGGCCGTCTTGCCGTAGATGGGGCGCAGCAGGTCGAGCATCTGTACGATGCCGCGCGGCCGCAGATCGAAATGCTTCTGGATGAGCTGCGCCAGCTTCTCGTCGGGAATTTTCCCGGTGCCGAAGGTCGTGGCCATGATGCTGGTCGGGCG
The DNA here is from genome assembly GCA_035499005.1 of Burkholderiales bacterium. GTDB lineage: Bacteria > Pseudomonadota > Gammaproteobacteria > Burkholderiales > SHXO01 > SHXO01. The sequence goes on from DATJZQ010000013.1 coordinate 59,547, forward strand.
TGCAACACCGATGGCATACGAGATCTGGATCTCGCATTTGCTTGCCAGTCCAGCGGCGACCACGTTCTTGGCAACGTAGCGCGCGGCGTAGGCGCCCGAGCGATCGACCTTGGAGGGATCTTTCCCGGAAAAGGCACCGCCGCCGTGGTGAGCTGCGCCGCCGTACGTGTCTACGATGATCTTGCGCCCGGTCAACCCGCAGTCGCCCTGCGGCCCGCCGACGACGAAGCGTCCGGTCGGATTCACGAGATAGTTGATCTTGCCCTTGACCAGATTCCTGGGCAGCACCGGGGTGATGATGTTCTCGATGACCGCCTCGCGGATGCGCTCGAGCGGGACATCCGGTGCATGTTGAGTGGACAGCACCACCGTGTCGATGGCGGCCGGCTTGCCGTCGACGTAGCGGATAGTCACCTGCGATTTGGCGTCGGGCCGCAGCCACGGCAGCCGGCCATCGCGGCGCAGCTCGGATTGCCGCTCGACGAGCCGGTGCGCGAGATAGATCGGCAGCGGCATGAACTGCGGCGTCTCGTCGCACGCATAGCCGAACATGAGGCCCTGGTCGCCCGCTCCCTGATTGAGCGGGTCATCCTGCGCCTTGTCCACGCCCTGCTTGATGTCGGGGCTTTGCTTGTCATAGGCCACGAGCACGGCGCAGCCTTTGTAATCGATGCCGTACTCGGTGTTGTCGTAGCCGATACGCTTGATGGTCTCGCGCGCCACCTGCTGGAAATCCACCACGGCATTGGTCGTGATTTCCCCCGCCATCAGCACGAGGCCTGTGTTCACCAGGGTCTCTGCCGCGACTCTGGACGACTTGTCCTGGGCCAGGATGGCGTCCAGCACTGCGTCCGATATCTGATCTGCAACCTTGTCGGGATGTCCTTCCGACACCGACTCGGAAGTAAAAAGGTATTCGCTCATTCGTAAACAACCATGAAATTGTGCGCGATGGGAAGGATTACAGCATAGCAGATAAGCTCGCCCCGAAACCGTTCGCTGCGGCATTCTCCGCCATGAAGGGCGACCCCGCGTTACCGTCCACACCGGTATCATTGAGCGCTGCATGGAGGATCGCATGGCCGCTCCCGCCCCCGCCGACGACGTGCGCGTAGCACCGCTGCTCGAGGCGGACATTCCAGAGCTCGTCCGGCTCGCGCGCGCGATCTGGTACGCGCACTACCCGAGCATCATCACAGTCGAGCAGATAGAATACATGCTCGAGCAGCGCTACGGCAGCGACGTGATTCGCGAGCAGTTGGCGGGCGGCAGCGCATGGTGGGACAAGCTGCTGCTGGACGGTAACATGGTGGCGTTCGCCAGCTCCGAGCCGGGGCAGCACCCGAAGGAGATGAAGGTCGACAAGCTGTACGTGCGCTACGATCTGCGCGGCCGCGGCTACGGCGGGCGGCTGATACGGCACATCGAGCAGCGAGCCCTCTCTCTCGGGTACAACCGTCTCTATCTCCAGGTGAACAGAAACAACCGCAGCGCGATCGATGCCTACATGCGCAGCGGGTTCGTCGTGAGCGAGTCCGCGAAATTCGACATCGGCGGCGGCTTTGTCATGGATGATTACATCATGTCCAAGGCGCTCGGCCCGTCATGAGCAGCGCGCGGGCCGCTGCCCGGCGAGTGAGGTTCACCAAAATGCAGGGCGCGGGCAACGATTTCATCGTGATCGATGCCGTTAACCAACAGGTGGAGCTGGACGCCGATCGCATCAGACGGATCGCGGACCGCCACTTCGGCGTGGGCTGTGACCAGCTCCTGCTGATCGAGCGCCCGCGCACGCCCGGCACGGATTTCTACTACCGCATCTTCAACGCCGACGGCGGCGAGGTTCAGAACTGCGGCAATGGCGCGCGCTGCTTCCTGCGCTACGTGCGCGACCAGGGTCTCGCCGACAAGACCCGGATCAGGGTCGAGACCTTGTCGGGCGTCATCGCGCCGAAGCTGGAAGCCGACGGCCAGGTCACGGTGGACATGGGCGCTCCGGAGTTCGAGCCGGGCAGGATTCCTTTCCTCGCGCAGCAGCAGGCCTTGACCTATCGCATCGAGGTCGGCGGGGAAAGCGTGGAGATCAGCGCACTGTCCATGGGCAACCCGCACGCCGTGCAGGTCGTGGCCGACGTGGAGCAAGCGCCCGTGTCCACACAAGGGCCGTTGATCGAGCACCATTCTCGCTTTCCGCAGCGGACAAACGCCGGCTACATGGAGGTGGTATCGCGGCGTCACGTCAAGCTGAGGGTGTGGGAGCGCGGAGCGGGTGAAACCCTCGCCTGCGGCACCGGGGCCTGCGCGGCTGTCGTGGCCGGCATCGCGCGCGGTCTGCTGGACACCCCGGTGGAGGTGGTCACCCACGGCGGCAACTTGACCATCGCGTGGGGCGGTCCAGGGCAGCCCGTGATGATGACCGGCCCCGCGGAGCCCGTATTCGAAGGGACGATTGAAATCTAGAACGCCATGGAGCCAAGAGCAGAAGAGGTCGCGCGCTACCTGAAAGACCATCCAGAGTTCTTCGAGCACTACGCCGAGCTGCTCGCCTCGCTGCACATTCCGCACCCTCACGGGGGACGGGCGATCCCACTGTCGGAGCGTCAGATGCTCACGCTGCGCGAGAAAGGGCGGGCGCTCGAAGGCAAGCTGCGCGAGCTGGTCCGCGTCGGCGAGGAGAACGAGACCATCGGCGAGCGTCTGCACCGCTTTACGCTGGCGATGATGAGCGCGCGAGACCTGGTCGCCCTGCTCGATTGCGTGGAGCACAATCTGCGCGAGGAATTCGCCGTGCCCGCTGTCGCGTTGCGGCTGTGGTCGGTCACGCCGGAGGACGCTGAGCTCGGCGCCATCAGCGAGGAGGCCAGGGAGTTTGCGGACGGCCTGGCCGCTCCCTATTTCGCGGAGCAACCGATGGCCGACACCGCGGCCTGGTTCGACGCGCCTAAGGAAGCGTTGCGCTCGCTGGTCTACATCCCGCTGCGCGCGGAGCGCTCGATCGGAGTGTTGGTGCTGGCCAGCGACGATCCCCAGCGCTTCTCGACCGATCTCGGCACGCTTTATCTGGCCCGCCTGGGCGAGCTGGTCGGCGCCGCGCTGCATCGCTACGCCCGTCGCTGAAGTCTGTGGCCGGCACGCTGTCGCGCGTCAACCGAAGCTATCTGGATGGATTCCTGTCCCATCTGCGGCACGAGCGCGCCCTGAGCCAGAACACCGCGCAGAACTACGCGCGCGACGTTCGACAGCTGTTCGATCTGGCGGCTGACACTGCGCTGGCGGACGTGACCTCGCAGCAGGCGCGCCGTTTCATCGCCACCCTGCACGCGCGCGGTCTCGAGGGCAGGACGTTGGCCCGCATGCTATCGGCGTGGCGCCACTTGTATCGCTATCTTGCACGCGATCACGCCTTCGGCCATAACCCATTCCTGGGTATCCGTGCCCCCAAAGCGCGCAAGCTCCTGCCCAAATCGCTGTCGCCGGACGAAGCGGCGCAGCTGGTGGATCTGCGTGGCGACGAAGCGATGACCGTGCGCGACCGCGCGATGTTCGAGTTGTTCTACTCCTCCGGCTTGCGCCTGTCGGAGCTTACTGGAGTCAGACTCACCGACCTCGATCTGCGCGACGGCAGCGTGCGCGTGACTGGAAAGGGCAACAAGACACGCGTGGTTCCGGTCGGACAGCTCGCACAGCGCGCGCTGGGCGCTTGGCTCACGGCGCGCAGCACGTTGGCAGCGGCCGATCAGCCGGCGCTGTTCGTGAACCGTTCCGGCCGGCCCGTCACACCCCGTACAGTGCAGCGGCGGCTCGCTGACTGGGCCGTGCGGCAAGGTATCACCCAACACGTGCACCCCCACATGCTGCGCCACTCGTTCGCGTCGCACGTTCTGCAGTCGAGTGGTGATCTGCGCGCGGTGCAGGAAATGCTCGGGCACGCGAGCATCTCCACCACCCAGGTCTACACGCACCTCGACTACCAGTATCTCGCCAAGATCTACGACGCAGCCCATCCGCGCGCGAAGAAAAAAAGGGCTTGATCGATGCGCTCAGCACAGCGCCCCAAGAGCGCCGCTCGCCAGCGGTCGTCCCTCGGACGCGGCACCCAGCTCATCGTCGTGCGTCATGGCGAAACCGCGTGGAATGCAGAGGGGCGGATTCAGGGTCATCTGGACAGTCCGCTCAACGAGGAGGGGTTGGGGCAGGCTGTGCTGCTCGCCGACCGTCTCGCACGCCAGCGCTTTTCGCGGCTGTACAGCAGCGATCTCGGCCGCGCGCTGCAGACCGCGCAGCCGGTCTCCGATCACAGCGGACGCGCGGTGCATGCCGACATGCGGCTGCGCGAACGGAACCTGGGCATCTTTCAAGGGCACACCGGCGCGCAGTGCGAGCGGCGCTGGCCCAAGCACTACGCGGGCTTCCGTTCGCGCGATCCGGAGCACGTGATCCCCGCCGGCGAGAGCGGCAGGGAGCTCTACGAGAGGGTCGTCGACATCTTCACTACTCTGGCGCACGAGCACCCCGGCGAACGGTTGGTCGTCGTGACCCACGGAGGGGTGCTCGACGCTCTTTATCGCTTTGTGCGCGGCCTGCCGCTCGACCTGGCGCGCGACTTTCCGATCTACAACGCGAGCGTCAACGTGGTGCACTTCGACGGTGCAGGCTGGTCGATCGAGCGCTGGGGCGACATTTCGCACCTCACGCGCGACGCGGCGCTGGACGATTTCTGAGCGAGCCTAGGCCGGGCGCGGCTTTGAAAGCTTGTGGTCGGCCCAGTTCTCTGGCGCGTTACCGGGCAAGCTGCTATCGATGGAGGTGCCGCGCGACGCGGCCGTCCTGGCGCCGCAGCACCAGCAGCCGCTCTGCAGTTCGACTCCCCTCGCATTCCGTTCCCGGGCTCCGCCCGTCTCTCCCTAGAGCGTTCGTGCAGTCGTCGCGCCCGCCCGATCCGGCGGGCGGCTATGGCTTTTCAACGCATCGTGGAGAGACGATCCCATGTTCAGATCGAATGTCGTCACGTGCGCCATTGCAGCCGCGCTTGCGGCTGCGTTGCCCGCGGCAGCGCAGACACCAAGCAACCAGGACCTCGAGGAAATCCGCCGGCAGATCCAGGAGCTGAAAGAGAGTTACGAATCACGCATCCAGGCTCTCGAAAAGCGGCTCAAAGAGGTCGATAGCAGACAGATCATCGCGGTCGCGATCCTGACCGCGGTCGTGCTTGTGGCCTGGTTCGGCTGGTCGAACAAGCTCGCGCACATCGGCTTCTACCTGGTGTTCGGCCTGAGCGTGACGGCTTCGGGCCAGCTGGTGGGTGTGTATCTGGTCTTCGCCACTTTGATCATCCCGGCGCTCGCGACGCGCAACACGAAACACTGGCGTCTGCCGAAAGCCTATGCCGTAGCGGCACTCGGATACGCGGTCGGGCTGGCGGCTTCGGTCTGGCTCGACCTGCCCTCCGGCGCCGTGGTCGTGTGGACGCTCGCCGCCGCCGGCATTGCCTTCTTCGCGCTCGAGGGCAGGCGTCCTGCCGCTCGCCTCTAGAGCGCGCTCAAGCTCGTCGCGCGCAGGGCCGTTAAAGCTTGCTATGCCTGCCTCCCTGGGCTCGTTCGCATGACACGCACCAGCGTTGCCTCGGCGCATCTGCTCTCGAACGCCTTGCCCCCCTCTCAGGAAGCCGCGGTTCTGTACGCGATCGGACGCGAAACCGACGCGGCTCAGTTCCTGCGCAGCATGCTCGATGCCGACGAGGCAGACGCGAGCAGCCCCGAGCTGTGGTACATGCTGTTCGACCTGCTGCGTGGGCGCGGAGAGTGGCGGCAGTTCGAGACGCTGGCGCCGCGCTTCGAGGCTAAGTTCGGAGTGCCGGCGCCAAAATGGCTGAACGACGAGGAGATGGCGCGTCTTCCAGCGGAAGCGCGTCCCGGGGGGCCTGGCTACTTCGAGCTGGCCGGCACGCTGGACGCGAGCTGCACGCCCGAGCTGCGGCGAGTACGCGCGGCCGCACGCGGTGTTGCCTGGGCGCACCTCGACGTGAGTCGACTCGGCGCGCTCGACGCCGCGGGCTGTCAAGAGCTGCTGGAGCTGGTGCAATTCCTGCCCAACAACGGCAGCGCAGTCGTGCTGACCGGCGCCGAGCATCTCGTCGATCTGCTGCGCGCGGCTGCCGCAAACAAGCCCCGAGTCCGGGTGTACTGGTCGCTGTTGTTCGAGATCTACCGCCTGCGCGGGCAGCAGCGGGACTTCGAGCGCGCAGCGCTGGAATTCGCGCTCGCGGCGGGCGTCTCGCCGCCGGTGTGGCAACCGATCATGATGCCGGTAGCGCCGACCAGCCCGCAGGAGAAGCGCGATGAACCGCGCTATCAGCCCGGTCCCGAAGCGTTCAATCTCACCGGTGTGCTTCGCGGCAGCGCCGATCCCCAGCTCGCGGAGCTGCAGGCCTTCGGCTCCCAGCGCCAGTATGTCAACATCAACCTGGCTCAACTGCGCCGTATGGACTTCAGCGCAGGGACCGCGGCCGCGAACCTGCTCAACGCGATGGCGTGGAGCGACAAGACCGTGCGCTTGATCCGGCCCAACAGTCTGGTGGCGGCGTTCCTGTCGACCCTCAGCCTCGACCCGGGCATCGAGCTCGTTTCGGTGCGGCGGCCTGGTTGAGCCGTCAGCCGCCGGGCCAGAGCGGGTACTATTCGGGGCCTGGCCGCTTGAACCGGCCTCGATGGGCCCCATCTGCGCCTTAAAGAAGCTCTGGGCAAGTCTCGTATGGACACCTACCACGGCACGACCATCCTGAGCGTTCGCCGCGGACCGAACGTCGCCATCGGCGGCGACGGCCAGGTCACTCTCGGCAGTGTGGTGATCAAGCAGAGCGCGCGCAAGGTGCGGCGTCTCTACCACGACAAGATCCTGGCCGGCTTTGCCGGCGGCACCGCCGACGCGTTTACCCTGTTCGAGCGCTTCGAAGCAAAGCTCGAAAAACACCAGGGTCATCTGCTGCGTTCTGCGGTCGAGCTCGCAAAAGACTGGCGTACCGACCGCATCCTGCGCCGCCTGGAAGCGATGTTGGCGGTGGCCGATCACGAAACCTCCCTCGTGCTCACCGGCAACGGCGACGTGCTGGAGCCTGAGCAGGGACTTGTCGCCATCGGCAGCGGCGGACCCTATGCGCAGGCGGCCGCCAAGGCTTTACTGGAAAATACCGAGCTCGCGCCGGCCCAGATCGTGAAGAAGGCGCTCGCGATCGCCGGCGATCTGTGCATCTATACCAACCAGCAGCACGTGATCGAAGTGCTGGAGTGAGCTCGCCTCCATGTACATGACCCCGCAAGAGATCGTCCACGAGCTCGACAAGCACATCGTAGGGCAGGACCGGGCCAAGCGCGCTGTTGCCATCGCGCTGCGCAATCGCTGGCGCAGGCAGCAGGTGGCCGAGCCGCTGCGCCAGGAGATCACCCCCAAGAACATCCTCATGATCGGACCCACGGGCGTTGGCAAGACCGAGATCGCGCGGCGCCTCTCCAGGCTGGCCGACGCTCCGTTCATCAAAGTCGAGGCCACCAAGTTCACCGAGGTGGGTTACGTCGGCCGGGATGTAGACACCATCGTGCGCGACCTGGTGGAGAGCGCCATCAAACAAGTGCGCGAGCAGGAGACGCGCAAGGTGCAATCGCGCGCCGTCGATCTGGCGGAAGAGCGCGTTCTCGACGCGCTGCTGCCGCCGGCGCGCAGCGTCGGCTTCGGCTCGCCGGGCGAGGAGCAGGAGAGCAGCACGCGCCAGAAGTTCCGCAAGAAACTGCGCGAGAGCGAGCTCGACGACAAAGAAATCGAAATCGAGGTCGCGGCGGCGCAGCCGCACATGGAGATCCTCGCCCCGCCCGGGATGGAAGAGCTCACGACCCAGATCCAAGGCATGTTCCAGAACCTGGGTGGGGGGCGCCGTCGGGTACGCAAGCTCAAAGTGGCGGACGCCATGAAGCTGCTCACCGACGAAGAGGCGGCCAAACTCATCAACGACGAGGACTTGAAGTCGCGCGCACTGCGCAACGTGGAGCAGAACGGCATCGTGTTCATCGATGAGATGGACAAGATCGCGAGCCGCTCCGAGGTGGCCGGCGCCGACGTGTCGCGCCAGGGCGTGCAACGCGATCTGTTGCCGCTGGTGGAGGGCACGACGGTGTCCACGAAGTATGGAATGGTGAAGACCGACCACATCCTGTTCATCGGCAGCGGCGCCTTTCACTTCGCCAAGCCTTCCGACCTGATCCCGGAACTGCAGGGTCGCTTCCCCATTCGCGTCGAGCTCGATTCTCTGTCGGTCTCGGACTTCGAGCAGATTCTCACGAGCACGCACGCGTGCCTCACGGCGCAGTACCAGGCATTGCTCGCCACCGAAGGCGTCATGCTCGAATTCCGGGCTGATGCGATCAAACGACTGGCGGAGATCGCCTGGCAGGTGAACGAGAAGACGGAGAACATCGGAGCGCGCCGCCTGTACACGGTGATGGAGAAGCTGCTGGAGGACGTATCCTTCGAAGCGGGCAGGTCGAGCGGCCAAACGGTCGTGATCGACGCCGCTTACGTGGACGGGCGCCTCAAGGACCTGTCGCAAAGCGAGGACCTCGCTCGCTACGTGCTGTGAAGCGCGTTGCAGCGCTACAATCGCGTGCGGTCGGCGCGGCCAAATAACAATACCAATACTTCTGCCCAGCATGGAAAGCCGCACGACGTTCAGCCTGGAGGTGAATCCCCGCATCCCGCGCCGCCTGGCGCGCCTCGAGGAGCTCGCTTCCAACCTGTGGTATAGCTGGGACCGTCCTGCTCGCACGCTGTTCTCGCGTCTGCACACTGGGCTGTGGGACGCGGTCGGGCACAATCCCAAAGCGTTCCTCAAACGCGTCGACGAACAAAAGCTGCTCGACGCGGCCGACGACCCGGTGTTCCTCGGCAACTTCAACCGCGTCCTGTCGAACTACGACACCTATCACAACGAGCCGCTGCGCCGCAACGGCTCGGAATGGCTGCGCTCCTCGGACCTGGTGGCGTACTTCTGCGCCGAGTTCGGCTTCCATGAGAGCTTTCCGATCTATTCCGGCGGCCTCGGCATCCTCGCCGGGGACCACTGCAAGGCCGCGAGCGACATGCGCCTGCCATTCATCGGCGTGGGGCTGCTCTACCGCCAGGGCTACTTCTCCCAGAGCATCGACGCCGAGGGCAACCAGCACGCCGAATACACTGACTCTGAATTCGAGAGCCTTCCAGTCACGCCGGTGCTGCGGCCCGACGGCAGCGAGCTGCACGTGCGCGTCGACCTGCCTGGCCGGCAGGTGAGCTGCAAGGTGTGGCACGCGCGCTGCGGGCACGTCGGCCTGTATCTGCTCGACACCGATCTGCCGGAGAACGACGAGCACGCACGCGACATCACGCATCAGCTGTACGGGGGCGACCGGCTCACGCGCATCGAGCAGGAGATCGTGCTCGGGGTGGGCGGAGTGCGAGCGCTCGAGGCGCTGGAGCTCAAGCCTACCGTGTGGCACATCAACGAGGGGCACGCCGCCTTCCAGGTGCTCGAGCGCATGCGCGCGCTGGTCAGGCAGGGGCTGGACTATGCAGCGGCGCTCGAGGCGGTGGCTGCCAACACGGTCTTCACCACGCACACGCCGGTCCCGGCGGGTCACGACCACTTCGGCGAAGACCTGATGTGGAGCCACTTCGAATCGTTTTGCCAGGAGTTGAAGCTCGGCCGCGAAGAGTTCCTCCGCTTGGGCCAGGTCAACGACAGCCGCGAGTTCAACATGACGGCACTCGCCATCCGCGGATCCCGCTTCCAGAACGGCGTGAGCCGCATCCACGGCGAAGTGTCGTCGCACATCTGCGCACCTTTGTGGCCGCAGGTCGATCCGCCCGAAAACGGCATCGGCTACATCACCAACGGTGTGCACGTGCCGACCTTTCTGGCGCAGGAGTGGGTCGAGCTGTTCGAGAAGTATCTCGGCTTCGACTGGTCGCAGCGGCTGACCGACGCCGGTTTCTGGCAGCGCATCGACGAGGTCCCCGACCATCTGTTCTGGAGCGTGCGCCAGTCGCTCAAGTCGCAGATGCTGCACCTCGTGCGCCACCGCTTTGCGCGCCAGCACTTCCGCAACGGCGGCTCGCAGGCGCACCTGGATCGGCTGCTCAAGTACGCCGATCCGGTGAACCCGAACGTGCTCACGATCGGTTTCGCGCGCCGCTTTGCCACGTACAAACGGGCCACGCTGCTGTTCCAGGATCTCGCCTGGCTGCGCGAGATCATCTGCGACGAGCAGCGGCCGGTGATGCTGCTGTTCGCCGGCAAGGCGCATCCGGCGGACATTCCCGGGCAACAGCTCATCCGGCGCGTGGTAGAGGTCGCGCGCATGCCCGAGTTCGAGGGGCGCATCCTGATGGTGGAGGACTACGACCTGCGCCTCGCCCGCCGGCTCGTGTCCGGCGTCGACGTGTGGCTGAACAACCCGGTGTATCCGCTGGAAGCGAGCGGCACTTCGGGCATGAAAGCAGGCATCAACGGTGTGCTCAACCTGTCGGTGCTGGACGGCTGGTGGGACGAGGGCTACGACGGCCGCAACGGCTGGGCCATCAAGCCGGTCGGCGAGAACATGGACGAAGCGAGGCGCGACCACGACGAAGCCAGAACCCTGTACGAGCTGCTGCAGGACCAGGTGAGCCCGCTGTTCTACAAGCGCGGCGACATGGGTTACTCGGCGGAGTGGGTAGCCGTGGCGAAGCACTCCATCGCCAGCCTGCTGCCGCGCTTCAGCTCCTCGCGCATGGTGAGCGAATATCTGGCCAAGTTCTATCTACCCGCCTCGCGCCAGGGGCGGCGCTACGCCGAAAGCGGCTACGAGAACGCCCGCAAGCTCGCGCTGTGGAAGTCAGACGTGCGGCGCAGCTGGCCCGAGCTACGCGTGCAGCGTCTGGACGCGCCCGGCAAGAACATCGCCTTCGGCGAGGGCATGAAAGTCGAGCTTGGCGTGCATCTGAGCGGCATGAAGCCCGACGATGTCGTGGTCGAGCTGCTGATCGGACGCCAGCGGGAGCAGGCCAAGCTGCGCGACGCACGCCATTACCGCTTCGAGTGGGAAGGCGTGACCACTGACCAGGGGGAGCACCGCTTCGTGCTGCAGGTGACGCCGGAGATGTGCGGCAAGTTGCAGTACCGAATACGCGTCTATCCCTATCACGAGCTGCTCACCCATCCGTTCGAGATGGGCATGATGCGCTGGCTTTAGCGGTTTGCACTGCCGTTCGCGCGGTGCATTGTTTCGTTATGTATCCGACAAGTTCGGAAGCCGTAAGCTCGCGCGTGGTACAGTCGAGTTGACACGCCATGGTGCGCCTGCCTGATATGGTTTGCCTCCCCGCCTCGCTTCGCTCCCTCGCTGCCTGTCTCGCGCTGTGCGTGTTGTCCGCGTGTCACGTGACGGCGCGCACGGCGAACGCCGCCGAGGCCGGGAGTGGAGCCTGCAACGAGGGTATTCCGGAGCTGTTCAAGCGAGTGTCTCCGGCCGTCGTGATGATCACCGGGCAGTCGATCAACCCCTACCGGCTGCAGGGGCGCGTCACGCGCGTGCTCGGCTCGGGGTTCGTGATCGACGCCAACGGCCTCATCCTCACCAATTCGCACGTGGTGTTCGGGCTGCAGTCGCTGACCGTGACGCTGGACGACGGCGCCATCGTTCCGGCCAAGCTGGTCGGCGCGGATCCGATCTTCGATCTGGCGGTCATCCAGATCACCAAGACGCACGGCGTGCCGCTGCCGACAGCAAAGCTGGGCAACTCCGACAACCTGCGTCCGGGGGAGGAGGTGATTGCGATCGGCAACCCGCTCGGGCTCGACCAGACCGTCACGCGTGGCATCGTGAGCGGGATCAACCGCCTGCTGCCCGAGACACCGCTGTCGCTTACCGAGCCTCTGATTCAGACCGACACGCCGATCAACCCCGGCAACTCGGGCGGGCCGTTGCTCAACCGCTGCGGCGAGGTGATCGGGATCAATACCGCGATCGTCGCGGAAGCGCAGAACATCGGATTTTCCGTCCCGATCAATCTCGCCAAGGATGTCCTACCGGCGCTGCTGAAGGACGGGCGTGTGATCCGGCCCTGGATCGGCTTTCACGGTCAGCTGATCGGGTCCGACCTGCGCAAGCTGCTTCAAGTGCCCCTGGTGGACGGCCTGCTGGTGGAAGTGGTGGAGCCTGGCAGCCCGGCGGAGAAAGCGGGGATTCGCGGCGGAATGATGGAGCTGTCGATCGGCGGCGCGTCCATGCTGCTCGGCGGAGACATCGTGGTCAACTTGAACGGCGCGCCGGTGAATCAGCCCGACAAACTGAGCGGCATCATGCGCGCGCTCAAGGTCGGCAGCCAGCTCAAGGTAAAGCTGTTCCGCGACGGCAAGTACCTCGAGGTCGAATACACCCTGCCCGAGCGTCCGCTCTTGCCCGGCGACCTGCCGGAGACCGGGACGTTCGCGCCGCCCACGCCTCCCGAAGGCAGGTCCGACATCTCGCGCCGGATGCGCCGGTGATCTACACCGAGTCCGTCGCCGACGCGCTTGCCGAGGGCGGCTGGGCGACGGTCACGGATTTTCTTCCCGCTTCCGTCTGGTGTGCGTTGGCGGCGGAGGTGCGTGCCGCGCACGCGGCCGGCCGCTTACGGCCCGCCGGCGTCGGCCGAGGCGAGCGCTATCGTCTCGCCGATGACGTGCGCGGAGACCAGATCCGATGGCTCGACGCGATGCCTGCGAGTACGGCGCAGCGCGAAGTGCTGTTGCGGCTGGATCAGCTCCGTGCGACGGTGAATCGCGAGCTGCAACTCGGGCTGCTCGACTTCGAGGGTCACTTTGCGCTCTACCCGCCGGGCACGGCGTATCGCAGACATTGCGACCAGCACCGCGGCTCGCAGGCTCGTGTGCTGTCCTGCGTCGTGTATCTGAACGCGGACTGGAAAACCGAGCATGGCGGTGTGCTGCGCTTGTATCTCGACCAGGAAGGCGACGGGGATCAGCGCGACGTGCTGCCCGAGGGCGGCAAGCTCGTGTGCTTTCTGAGCGGGCGCTTCTGGCACGAAGTGCTGCCGGCCGCGCGCGAGCGGCTGAGCCTGACAGGCTGGTTCCGGCGGGGCGGCTAGGCGCGGGTCAGCGCCCCGCGTCGGCGCGCGGTTGACGCGTCTTATCGAGCACGCTCATCGCCGAGGCCACCAGGCCGGCGACATCGGACAGGTTGCTCGGAATGATCAGGGTATTGTTGGTTTTGGCCAGATTGCCGAAGGCGCCGATGTAGAGCTCCGCGACCTTGAGGTTCGCCGCCGACATGCCGCCGTCCTTGCCGATCGCTTCGGCAACCATCTGAATCCCCGCTGCGGTGGCTTCAGCGACCAGCCGGATGGCGCTCGCTTCTCCCTGCGCTTTGTTGATGGCCGCCTGCTTCTCCCCCTCGGACTGCAGGATGTCGGACTGCTTCGAGCCCTCTGCCAGATTGATCTCCTTCTGCTTCTCCCCCTCCGAGGTGGCGATCACCGCGCGCTTCTCGCGTTCGGCCGTGATCTGCGCCTGCATGGCGCGCAGAATGGCATCGGGCGGCGTGAGGTTCTTGATCTCGTAGCGCAGCACTTTCACGCCCCACGAGCGACCGGCTTCGTCGAGCGCCGCCACGATCTGCTTGTTGATCTCGTCGCGGCTCTCGAGCGTGCGGTCGAGCTCCATCTTCCCGATCTCGGAGCGCAATGTCGTCTGCGACAGCTGGGTGATGGCGGTGACGTAGTCAGAGGTGCCATAGCTCGCGAGGCGCGGGTCTGTGACTTGGAAGTAGAGGATGCCGTCCACGCCGAGCTGAGTATTGTCTCGCGTGATGCAGACCTGCTCCGGAACATCCATCGGCACTTCTTTGAGCGAATGCCGGTACGCGACGCGGTCGATGAAGGGCACGATGATGTTGAGCCCCGGCTCCAGCGTGGCGTGATAGCGGCCCCAGCGCTCCACCACCCAGGCGCTCTGCTGCGGCACGACGCGCACGCCTTCGATCACGAACACCGCCGCCAGCGCGATGATGAAAAATGGAATGGCATACGCGTGAGTGGGCGGAAAGGCCCAGATCAGCGCGGCCAGAATGATCACGGCGATGACTTTCGGCAGCATCGAGACCTCCTTGGCAGGACGGACGGGCACCGCGTGCGGCTCGGCTTGCGCCGGCGCCTTAGGCAGGCCGGATCTTGGCGACTTCGAGGGTGTTGCCATCGACCGCGCTGATGTAGAGCATTTCGCCGGGCTCGCCCGCGCATTCGCCCACCACGCGCGCATCCCACGAGGCGCCGCGGTAGCGCACGCGCGCAAGACGGTCCGGCTGATTGAGCCAGGACTCCCAGGCGACGGGCTGCCCGACGTCGGGCGAAGGCATTGGCTTCGGTTCCATCGATTTCCGGCGCTGATGGATCCAGATTACGCCAGCCACCGCGAGCAGTGACGAGACGAGCGCCTGACCCCAAAACCCAAGCCCGAGGAAAGCGACCACGGCGCCCGCCAGCGCCGCAATCCCGAGCACCAACAGGTAGAACGTCCCGGTGACCAGCTCCGCGATCGCCAGAGCCAGCCCGGCGGCAGCCCAGAGAATGTAGTCGGCCATCAGCGGCAGATGTTACCCCAAAAAATTCCAGCCGAATGAACCGCTTCGACCGAGACAAAACACCTTGAACCGCGCTGCAAAATCAGTACAATGCCGCCCTCGCGCAGAAGCCGCCGGCGGGAAACTGCGAGGCGCGCCTGCTATCTGCAACCGCTGTTTGGCGCTCGGTAGAGAAAAATGGCTGAACACAAGAAGTACGTCACCTTCGACGGCAAGATCCTGATACTGGGTTTCGGGGCAGTGGGGCAAGGGACGCTGCCGTTAATGCTGCGTCATATCGACATGCCCCGAGATAAGTTGACCATTATCACGGCCGAGGACTGGGGCCGCGAGATCGCCGAGGAGTACGGAATCGCCTTCCGCGTCGAGCCGCTGACCCGGGACAACTACGTCGGCATCCTGGATCGCGAGCTCAAGGCGGGCGATTTTCTGTTCAACGCCTCGTTCGACGTCTCCAGCCTCGCTCTGATCGAGTATTGCAGCCAGCGCGGCATCATGTATCTCGACGCCTGCATCGAGCCCTGGGCAGGTGGTCACCGCGATACGTCGATTCCCGCTGCGCGCCGCACCAACTACGCGTTCCGCGAGGCCGCGCTCGCCATGCGCGCGAAGTACGCAGGCGGCCCGGCTGTCGTGCTCATGCACGGCGCCAACCCGGGCCTGGTCTCGCACTTCGTCAAGCAGGCGCTGCTCAACGTGGCCAGGGACACTGGCCGCGGCGCGGGTGTCCCCGCCAGCAAGGAAGGCTGGGCCCGCCTGGCGAAGGATCTGGGTGTCAAGATCATCCAGATCGCGGAGCGCGATCGGCAGGTGGGAAGCGCCCGCAAGGCGTGGGGTGAGTTCGTCAACACCTGGTCGAGCGGCGCCTTCGTGGGCGAATCGCTGCAGCCGGCCGAGCTCGGCTGGGGCACGCATGAGAAGCATTGGCCACGCGAGGGCATGGAGTTCGGCTTCGGCTGCGGCTCCTCGATCTACCTCAACCGCCCGGGCTGCAGCACCCGCGTGCGCTCGTGGGTGCCGAAGGAAGGAGCGTTCCACGGCTGGCTCATCTCGCATGGCGAGTCGCACTCCATCCCCGACTACTTCACCGTGCGGGAGAACGGGCGTGTAACGTACCGGCCCACCTGCTACTACGCCTATCATCCATGCGACGACGCCGTGCTGAGCCTGCACGAGATGGTCGGCCACAACTACACCATGCAGGAGCGCACACGCCTGCTGCGCGACGATATCGCGGACGGGTTCGACGAGCTCGGCGTGCTGTTGATGGGCCACGCGCGCGGCGCGTATTGGTACGGCTCGCAGCTCACGATCCACCAGGCACGCGAGCTGTGCCCGCACAACAACGCGACCAGCCTGCAGGTGAATGCGCCCGCGCTTGGCGCCGTGATCTGGGCCATGCGCAATCCCACCGCGGGAATCGTCGAGCCGGATGACATCGATTTCCGCACCGTGCTCGAGGTGGCCATGCCCTACCTCGGCCCGGTGGTCGGCGTGTACAGCGACTGGACGCCGCTCACCGAACGCGGCAAGCTGTATCCGGAAGACGTCGACGGGGACGACCCATGGCAGTTCAAGAATTTCCGGGTGGTGTGAGGCTCTCGCACCAGAGCATCAGAGGAGCGCGGTCGTGACCCCGCTGTTGAAGGCGATCATGCGGCATCTCGGTGCGCGCACGCGGATCCGCTTTCGCGTCACTTACACCGACGGCTCTTCGTTCCAGAACCTTCCCGGTGAGCCGCTCGTGCATTTCCGGTTCAAGACGGCGGGCGCCCAATGGAACGCCATCTTCTTCGGGCACATCGGCATACTCGAGTCGTACTTCGATCAGACGCTGGACATCGATGGCGATTTCGGGCGCGCCTTCGCGGCTGGACTCGAGAGCGGCGTCAGCCACAAGCCCGGGCCGCTGGTCTGGCTGCGCAACCAGTGGCACGAGGTGCGCCTCGGCAACCGCTCGATAGCGCAGGCCAAGGCCAATGCGCGCTTTCACTACGCGCTGGGCGCGGACTTTTACGGCTACTGGCTGGACAATCCGCTGATGATGTATACCTGCGCGTACTGGAAACCAGGCACGCGCACCGTCGAGGAAGCACAGCGCAACAAGATCGACCACGTGTGCAGCAAGATCCGGCTCAAGCCGGGCGAGAGCGTGGTGGACATCGGCTGCGGCTTCGGCGGCTTCATGTTCCGGGCCGCGGAGCGTCATCAGGTTCGCGTGTGCGGTGTGAACACCACCACCGAGCAGGTGGAATGGTTGCGCGGCGAGATCCAGCAGCGGGGATTGAGCGAGCGGCTCGAGGCGCGCGAAGCCGATTTCCGCGAAGTGCACGCGCAGTTCGACAAGGTCGTGTCGATCGGCGTGCTGGAGCACGCAGGGCGCGATTCGCTGCACGAGGTGGTGAAGGCGCACGCCGATTTTCTGAAGCCGGGCGGGCTCGGCATGCTGCACTTCATCGGCCACGTCGGCGCGCGCGATACCGAGTTTTACATCCGCAAGCACGTGTTCCCCGGCGGCTGGATCCCGAGCCTGGCGCAGACCATCAGCGCCATGGAAAGCTGCGGCCTCGAAATTGTCGACATCGAGAACCTGCGCCGGAACTACGCGCTCACCCTGGACGCCTGGACCGAGCGGTTCGACCGCAACTGGGACAGGATCCACGCCCTGGACCCGGCGCGCTTCGACGAGCGCTTCCGCCGCGTCTGGCGCACGTACCTGGTCTCCTGCGCGGAGATGTTCCGCTCGCCGCACAGCCAGACGCATCTGTTCCAGATCGTGTTCAGCAAAGGCAACATCAGCAAAGACAACTATCCGATGAGCCGCGCCTGGCTGTACGAGGACGATATCCGGCGCCAGGCGGCTCATCCGTCCGCGCGCGAGGCGGAGCGCGCGTAGGCAAGCTCTGATACCGCAGATGGCCAGTTACGCGGAGCGCCGAGACGAGCTGGTCCGTCAGATCCGCGGCAGCAGCGGCGGTGCAGTCGCGCTGCGCAAGTCCACCTCGAACCTGTTTCGCGATCGCGGGGCCGCGGCCCCGCGTCGCCTCGACGTCGGGGCTCTGCACCACGTCCTCGAAGTCGATGCCCGGCAAGGCTGGGTCAATGCCGAGGCGATGACGCCTTACGACGTGCTGGCCGCCGCAACCGTGCAGCGTGGCGTGATGCCGTGCGTCGTGCCTCAGCTGAAGTCCATCACGATCGGTGGCGCCGTGGCCGGCGTGGGGATCGAAGCCAGCTCGTTCAAGAACGGGCTGGTGCACGACACGCTGCTCGAGCTCGAGGTGTTGCTGGCGGACGGCAGCGTCGTCGTGGCGACACCCGACAACGAGCACCGCGATCTGTTCTTCGGATTCCCCAACTCCTACGGCACGCTCGGCTACGCGCTGCGTGTGAAGGCCAAAGTCGCGCCGGTCAAGCGCTTCGTCGCGCTGTCGCACGTGCGCCACGCGAACGCCGCCGCGTATTTCCGACATCTGGCAGAGCTGTGCCTTGCACTGGACATCGACTTCATCGACGGCACGGTATTCGCGCCCGACGAGCTCTACATCACGCTCGGGCGCTTCGTGGACGAAGCCCCCTACACCAGCGACTACACTTTCGAGCGTATCTACTATCGCTCCATCCGAGAGCGCGAAGCCGATTACCTCGCCACCGAGGCCTATTTGTGGCGCTGGGACACGGACTGGTTCTGGTGCTCGAAAAACCTCGCGGCGCAGAACCCAGTGGTGCGCCGGCTTCTCGGGCGCAGCCGCCTCAACTCGAGGTTCTACACGCGGCTCATGCGCCTCAACAGCCGCTGGCGGATCACGCACGGGCTGGACCGCCTGCGCGGGCAGTCGCGCGAGTCGGTCATCCAGGATGTGGATATCCCCATCGAGCACGCCGCGGAATTTCTGGAGTTCTTCCACCGGGAGATCGGGATCCTGCCGATCTGGATCTGCCCGATCCGCCGCCCGGACCCCGCGCGGCGCTGGACCCTGTATCCGATGCACGGCTCCACCCCTTACGTCAACTTCGGCTTCTGGGACGTCGTGCGGACGCGCGAGGCGCATGCGCCGGGACATTTCAATCGCCTGATCGAGCGTGAGCTGCGGCGCCTGAGTGGCGTCAAGTCGCTGTACTCGGACAGCTACTATGCGCCGGACGAGTTCTGGGCCATTTACGGTGGGCCAGGGTATCGCGCGCTCAAGCAACGCTATGACCCGAACGGACGCTTTGCCGACCTGTACGCCAAGTGCGTGCTCCGCGCGTAGCGGGGACGAGCGCACGCGGTCATGATCCTTGCTTTCACCGCACCGGCATGAACGAGCTAGAGTTGACCGGACGGGCACGCACGCACATCGAGCAGATCGACGATCCGCGCGTAGCTCTGCACCGCGACGCGGTGGAGCCCTTTCGCGCGCTGCGCGAGGCGGCCGCCAGAGACGGCCTGGATCTGATGCCGTTCAGCGCGTTTCGCGACTTCAACCAGCAGGTCGAAATCTGGAACCGCAAGTTTCGCGGCGAGCGTCCGCTGTATGACCGCAGCGGGAAAGTGCGCGAGCACGCCGCGCTGACCGAGGCTCAGCTGGTCGACGCAATCCTGGTCTGGTCCGCCGTCCCCGGAGCGAGCCGGCATCACTGGGGCAGCGAGATCGACGTTTACGACCGCGCCGCGATGCCCAAGGGCTACCGCGTTCAGCTCCTGCCCGACGAGTACGCGCCGGGCGGCGTATTCGAGCGCCTGGCGCAGTGGATGAACGAAAACCTCGCCCGGTTCGATTTCTATCGCCCCTACGACGAGGACCGCGGCGGAGTGTATCCCGAGCCGTGGCACATCAGCTATGTGTCGGTTTCGACCGCTGCCCTCTCCGCGCTCACTCCGGAAGTGGTCGCGCGGGCATTGCGGGAAGAGCCGGTCCTCGGCAAGGAGCTGGTGCTGCAGCGTCTGCCTGAGATCTGGCGAACGTACGTGGCGAACGTGG
Source organism: Burkholderiales bacterium (assembly GCA_035499005.1). Lineage (GTDB taxonomy): Bacteria > Pseudomonadota > Gammaproteobacteria > Burkholderiales > SHXO01 > SHXO01. The sequence goes on from DATJZQ010000013.1 coordinate 79,153, forward strand.
CGACGGTTCCCGCGCGCGGCGCAGCCTGAGGCTTACCGCGCCCGCAACTGACCGCCACGTCGCGATCGCACGGAACGTCATGCGCTGGAAGTTCTACACGTCTGGTGAACGTCCCGAGGAGGATGCGCAACGCGCCGCCGTCATCAGCCGCATCGATGCCTGGTGGAAGGCATTCGAAGCCAAAGCCGACAGTCTCGACGCGCTGTTCAACGGCCGCAGCGAATGGGATCTCGTCGCGTGGATGGAGCGTGAGCTGCAGGCCATCGACCCGCGCCTCATGTGGGAGTTCGGCCCGGGCAGCTCCGGCGGACACCGGCTCGTGATCACCCCGGAGGCGAACTACCAGCTGCGCCCGTTGGCGGAGCAGATCGTGGCGCGGGCGCCGTCGCTGCCGGCCTGGACTTTTTTTGCGCACCGCTGGCCTGATAGCGTCGAACAGATGAGCGCGACGGTCAAAGCCCGAACCGGTGTCGAGCCCGCCTTCACCGGCGTGGCGCTGACCCCCGGTCAATTCAATCGCGTCGACCTCCTGTTCCAGTTCCCGCGGTCTTTCCTCGCCGCCAAGCACAGCATCGCGCAAGGGCAAGCGTTTCTGGCCGCTCTTTCGCTCCTCGGCGAGGAGCTGCTGGTCGATTGGGCCGGTCTGCTCGACGTGGCGGCAGAGGTGCCGGAACCGCTGCCCGCAGGCGCGGTGCGCCGTGCTTTCATCGCGCTCGCCGCCAGGCAGCGGTCGAGCATCCCGGCCGAGCCGTTCCTCGATCGCATCGACTCCGCGGCGTGGACCGAGATCGACTTGAAGCCCAAGAAGCAGGAGGATTACTTCCATCGCTACGACCTCGGCGCCGCGGTCACCTGCGCGCCCGACTTGTGGCGCAACGCGCACAGCAACCAGCTGTTCTGGTCGGGCCGCTTCTCGCGCTCGAACGAGACGTTCTGCTACCTGAAGCTCGATCGCGGCCGGCCGCTGCGGCGCTCCGCCGTCGGCGAGCGCATCAAGAACGAAGACGCGCTGAACCGCACGCTGCGCCCGCAGCGCCTGGGCTGTGTCATCGGCGGCGGATCCGGCAGGCGCTACGATTACATCGACCTCGCCTTGGTCGACGTGCCCGCAGCGGCTGGCGTGATTCGCAGCGTCTTGCAGCAGAGCGGCCTCGCGAAGCGGCGCGCCTGGATCCAGTTCTTCGACAACGTCCTCGGGGCGGAGTGGATCGGCCTCTGGCCGGACGGTCCACCCCCGCCCATGCCCGCAACGTAATCCCTCGCAAAGTCATCGCAACCATGTCCACTATCGTCGTAGTCCGCAAAGCCGGCCTCGCCTGCATCGCGTGCGACACGCTCGCGGCGGTCGGATCGGTCAAGCAGAAGTCCCACTACTCGGAGGCGCCGGGCAAGATCTTCCAGTTCCGCGACACGTTGATCGGTACGGTGGGCTACGCCGTGCACAACGCCGTGCTGCAAAGCTATTTCTCGCGCTATCCGGACAACGTGAAGCTCGATACGGCCGCGGACATTTTCGAGACGTGGCGCGTGATGCACAACGTCCTGCGCGACGAATACCACATGAATCCGCGCGCCGAGACGGACGACGCGTACGAGACCACGCGCATGAGCGCTCTGCTCGCCAGCCCGCGCGGCATTTTTGGCGTCACACCGTCACGCGACGTGGAGCAGTTTCCGCGCTTCTGGGCGATCGGCTCCGGTGCGGCCCTCGCACTGGGTGCCATGTTCACGCTGTTTGGGCGCACCGAGAATGCCGAAGAGATCGCCCGTGCGGGCGTGGCGGCCGGTGCCGAGTTCGACGAAGGCAGCGAGCTGCCCGAGGTACTTCATACGCTGCGGCTCGCGCCAAGCCGCTGAGGGGGCGCCCCGGGCCGGTGCAATTTACAGCATGCGCACCGCTGCCTGGTACCCGTCTAGAGCCATCCTAAGGCATCAACACATTGTTGTCATTGATGTTTCCGATTCCGGAGGGCATCCACCCGAACATCGGCATGGCGCTTGCGTCGGTCAGAAGCTAAGGGCGAGGAGAGGGTGCCGGGGGTTCGCGCCGCCGGCTTGTTTCAACCTCTGGGAATTGCGATATGGCTCCTCGCTTCAGTGTTGCGGCTTTCCTCCTCATACTCGCTCTTGCCGCCGGTCATGCAAACGCGGCGGGGCCGGTGGTCAAGATCACCGTTCTCACCTCCGGCGTGGTGCTCGTCGACGGCGAGCGCACGATGGTTCCTCTGCTCGAGCCCGAGCTGGTTGCGCTCAAGGCGCGCGGCGGTGAAGTCTGGTATTTCCGTGAAGGCGATCAGGCTTACCCGGGTCCGAGCGGATTGACGGTGTTCGCGCTGCTGATCAAGCACAGCGTGCCCACGAGCGTGTCGGAGCTTCCCGACTTCTCCGACCTGGTGGAACGCGACCGCCTGGCCCGCCTCGGCGGGCGTTGACCTGCACCACTGGATCTCCAGGCACTCCGATTCGCCCGAGCGCGAGCCGGCCGGCGAACCCATGTCTTCGATCGGCGCGCGATCCAGGCGCCGAGCCGCTAAACTAGCGGTCCGCCGCGCGGGGATCCCTCTCGCGCCCCAACAACTAAGGAGACCGAAATGAAATCCACAGCTCTGTCGTGCGTTGTCGCCACTGCACTCGCCTTGGCTGCGAGCACCGCGCTGGCGCAGGACAAGCGCACCGTCCTCAACCTCGAGACCGCAAAGAAGATGGCCGCGGCCTGCGAGCAGAAAGCGAAGGCAGAAGGCTGGAAAATGAACATCGCCATCGTGGACACGGGCGGGAATCTCAAGTATTTCCTGCGCCAGGACGACGCGTTCCTGGGTAGCGTGAAGATCGCGCAGCTCAAAGCCGGCACCTCGTCCAACTTCCCGTTCTCGACCAAGCAGATCGGCGAGATCGCGAAGAACGTGCCCGGCATCGCCTTCGTACCGGGTCTGGTTACGTTCGAAGGCGGACTGCCGATCAAGACCGCGAGCGGCGAATCGGTCGGCGCGATCGGGGTGAGCGGCGACACAGCCGAGCACGACGGCGTTTGCGCTCAGGCCGGGGTGGACGCAGTCAAAGACGATCTGAAGTAGTCCGGAACGCATGCGGATGGGTTCGGCGCCAACGCCGAGCCCGTTCCTCGTGCGCGTTGACGTTTGTTTAGTGCCGGCTTAGCATCGCCCTGCCGTCTTCAGGGCGAATAACGATTTTCGGGGAGGAGTAAATGCGCAGACTGATCCCGGGCCGCATTGCGGCGTTGCTGGCGGCCGCAGTGGTAGCCGCGCCCGCACTGGCGGCGGACACGATCAAGATCGGCCTGGTGAACGAGACCACCGGTCCCAACGCCGAAGCGGGCGTGTACACAGTGAACGGCGCGCGCCTCGCGCTGGAAGAAATCAACGCGGCGGGCGGCATTCTGGGCAAGCAGGTCGAGCTGCGATTAGAGGACAACCAGAGCACCAATCCCGGCACCGTGCTCGCCTATACGAAGCTCGTCGGCGAGGGCGTACCCGCGGTCATCGGCCCGATCCGCAGCACGCAGACGCAGGCCATTTCTCCGAGCGTCGCGAAGGCCAGTATCCCCACGATGTTCGGCGGCACCGACCCCAGCCTCACGCATACCGGAAATCCCTGGCTGTTCCGCTGCCGGCCGAACGATTCCTTCTCCTCGCTCGTGATCGCCGACTTCGGCATCAACACGCTGAAGCTGAAGAAGTGGGCCATCGTGCATTCGACCGATGCGTTCGGCACGGGCGGGATGAACGCGTTGGTGCAAGCGCTCAAGGCGTACGACATCACGCCGGTACTCGTGCAGGGGTACACCAACAACTCGCAGGACTTCACGCCGATCGTGCTCGCGATCAAGAAATCGGGCGCAGACATTATCGGCACTTACATGACCAACTCACCCGACGTCGGGATCTTCGCCAAGCAGCTGCGTCAGCTCGGCTTGAGCACGGTCTGGGTCGGATCACCCTCGGTGATCACGGAGACGGCACGCAACCTGGCCGGCTCGTCTCTGTACGGCGTGTACGGGATTGCCGATTTCACTCCGGGCTCGAGTCCGCAGGCCAAAGCCTACGCCGACAAGTACAAGGCGAAGTACAACCTCGAAGCAGATGTCTACTCGAGCTGGGCTTACGACGCGATGAAGGTGCTGGCGAACGCGATGAATCAAGCGAAGAGCACCAACGCGGACGCGATCCGCAAGGCGATCCTCGGCACCTGTGGCTACAAAGGTGTCGAGGGGACCTACTGCTTCGACGAGAATGGCGACGGGCTGCGCGGCTACAACATCGTGCACAACAACCAGGGCACGATAGCCTTCATCAAGCACATCGACAACCCGAAGAAGTGAGCGGCTCGCGCCGGTGATCCGGTAGCGCGCGCCGCGCGCCGCCGGCAAGGGGAGGAGCAGGCGCAGTGGAAGTGCTGGCCAACAATCTGCAGGTGCTGTTCCAGGGGTTGGCGCTGGGCAGCATCTACGCGCTGGTGTCGCTGGGCTTCGTGCTCATCATCCGCGCCACCAACGTAGTGAACTTCGCGCAGGGCGATTTCGCCATGCTCGGCGGCTACGCCATGGTGCTGTTCACCGTCGGCATGCCCGGCAACCCCGAGCTGCACATCCCGGGCTTTGGCACGCACCTGCCGTACTGGCTCGCGATCGCGCTCGCCGTTGGCCTCATGACCATCATCGGTATCGCATTCAACTACGGCGTCTACTATCCGCTGCGCAACCGCTCCTTCCTGCCGGTGCTGATCAGCACGCTGGGAGCGTCGATCTTCCTGCAGAACACGGTGCTCGCGCTGTTCAACCCGCAGCCGCGCCCGCTAGAGAAGCTGTTCAGCCTCGATGGCGTGACAATCGGCGGTGTGTTCCTCGACAGCCAGTACCTGGTCATCCTGGCTTTCACGGTGTTCGCAGTGGCGTTCCAGTACTTCTTCTTCGAGCACACACTGATCGGCAAGAAGCTGCAGGCGACCTCCCAGGACAAGGACATGGCGCGGCTCCTCGGCATTCCCGTCACGCTGATGATCATCATCACTTTCATCTACAGCGCGGTGCTGGGCGGGTTGGCGGGCATACTGGTCGCGCCGATCCTGTTCGTTTCGATCGGCATGGGCTCGACCATCGCCCTGAAGGCCTTCGCCGCCACCATCATCGGCGGCTTCGGCGACGTGGCCGGCGCGATCGTCGGCGGCATCATCATCGGCGTGATCGAAAGCTTCGCGGCGTACTACATCTCGGTGCCGTACAAGGATGCCTACGCGTTCCTGGCGTTGTTTCTGGTTCTGCTGTTCCGGCCGCAGGGCATCTTCGGCGAGAAGATCTCGGAAAAAGCATGAGTGAAGCGCTGGCCCAGCCGGCTGTACCCGTACGCGCCCCGAGCAACGTTCCGGGCTTGGTCGTCGTGCTGGCCTGCGCAATCGCCTTTCCACTGATCCCCTACGCGCTGCACGTAAGCGACTACGTCCTCAACATCTTCATGAACTCGGTCACCTACGCCATGGCCGTGCTGGGCATG